>NZ_LNQO01000022.1:0-89313 GCF_001456905.1 Gordonia sp. SGD-V-85 | reverse complement strand
ACGATCTGGGTGAGGTCGGCCCGGATTTCGACGCGGCCGTCGTCGGTGGTGTGGGCGTTGACCGCGTTCAGCGATGGGTCGTCGGCGGCCGGTACACCGGTGTCGGAGGTGTCCGCCAGAGTATTGGCGATGGCTCGGCCATGCTTGAGCACTTCTGTCGGTGTTGCGCCGGAGAGTGCTTGCGCGATGAGTTCGAGTTCGTACCGGGAGCGCTCGTCATCGGAAAGGGCTTTGTGACAACGCTTCTCGATCTCGTTGATCCCCCGCACGATGGCATCGACGACCTCGCCGGACAGCCGCCCATCGGCGGCGTGATGCGCCACCACGGGCAGCGTCGGCAGCGCGTCGACACCCCGCATGGTGCGAAGAGCAGCGGCCGGCGCATGGCCGGACTCGATCAGCAGTTTCTTGGTGGTGCTGCCGGCCTTCTGCGCGACGCCGAGGTCGTCGAGTTGCGCTGCGTGAGCGACGATCTGATGATCTGCAAGGTTGCGGATCAGACGCCACGTGTCGAGGGCGTCGAATGTTGCTCTGCCCGTGGGGTCATCGGCGGGTGGGGTGGTCTCGATGAGTTGATCGAGGAGAGTGGCTAGCTCCGGCATGACTCCAAGGTACAGGAACATGCGTTCGATTTCGAGGAAATTCCACAAGCTGATAACCGTGAAATCAGCGGCTGTGCAGCATTTTTCGTCGACTGTGCATGATCTCCGGTGACCGTGCCCAAACGGTCCACAGTGGTGGACTCCAGTCACTCGCGTTTCGTATCTTGTCCCAGGATTGTAGAAATCGGTGGTTCCCGGGCTCGATGCGGCGGATTCCGAAGTCGTGAACTCGTTCGCGGACAAACGATTCGTCGGCGACAGCAGGCGCACTACGTCGGTGACCGCGCGCTGGCTGGCGGTATCGAGCCACGGTCATCGGGTGACGCGATCGGCGTATCGGCCATGGGTTGATGGCCGGCATGCAGGGCCGTTCGGCATGCGCCGCCCCGCTGGAGGGCTCCGCCTCCCTGATCCATCGCCACAGCGGCGCCCAACATTAAGGGTTTGCGCCTGAAAGTAATTGGCGGACTGTCTCGTTCATCTGATTCGAGCGAACAAGCACGCCATTGACATCGTCGGCGACGTTGGATTGCAGCCGCTGTCGACTCGGGACGGGCACCCACATAACAGAGCTCATCGAGAGACTCGCTCGACGGCATTCTTCCCGGCGCCTTCACCCGCCCATACCAGCTGTTCCGCATCGAACCCGACACCCACTACTCGGGCACGCTCTATTCCGAGGAGCTTCTGCCATACTCTGACAGGCCGCAACACCCGCTCCCTCGGGTCTCGATCTTCGCACCTCAAAACTAAAGTGAGACCGGGCATTGCATGCATTACGCGCGCGACATGGCACCCACGGATCACCGCGTCGGCTGGGGCCTCTCAACGGTTCGGTTGGCGGTGACGTAGCGGTCCACGCGGTCGATCACTGCAGACGCGCGAATCCGGCCGTCCACCTACCCCGGGTCGAGGTCCGAGGCAGGTGCGTTCGGAAGTGGCCGGCCAGCGTACGCGGCTCAGTAGTAGTACGGGTAATCGTCCCAGCGCGGGTCGCGTTTCTCGAGGAACGCGTCACGTCCTTCGACGGCTTCGTCGGTCATGTACGCCAGGCGGGTCGCCTCACCGGCGAACACCTGCTGACCCATGAGGCCGTCGTCGGTGAGGTTGAACGCGAACTTCAGCATGCGCTGGGCCGTCGGCGACTTGCTGTTGATCCGGCGCGCCCAGTCGATGGCGGTGGCCTCCAGCTCGGCGTGCGGGGCGACGCGGTTGACCGCGCCCATCCGGTGCATGGTCTCGGCGTCGTAGGCCTCCCCGAGGAAGAAGATCTCGCGCGCGAACTTCTGCCCGACCTGCTTGGCCAGGTAGGCGCTCCCGTACCCGGCGTCGAAGGAACCCACATCGGCGTCGGTCTGCTTGAACCGGGCGTGCTCGGCCGAGGCGAGGGTCAGGTCGCACACGACGTGCAGCGAATGCCCGCCGCCGGCCGCCCAGCCGTTGACGACCGCGATCACGACCTTGGGCATCGTCCGGATCAGGCGCTGGACCTCCAGGATGTGCAGCCGCCCGCCCTCGGCCTTCACCCGCGCCGCGTCGACCGTCTCGGCGCCGGCCGCCGCGACGTCGTCGTCGTGTGTCGTGGCGTACTGATAACCGCTACGCCCGCGGATGCGCTGATCGCCGCCGCTGCAGAACGCCCACCCGCCGTCCTTGGGGCTCGGGCCGTTGCCGGTCAGCAGGATCGTGCCGACGTCGGGCGACCGCCGCGCATGGTCGAGGACCCGGTACAGCTCGTCGACCGTGTGCGGGCGGAAGGCGTTGCGGACCTCGGGACGGTCGAATGCGACGCGCACGATCCCAAACTCGCGGCCCTCGCCGACGTGGCGGTGATAGGTGATGTCGGTCAGGTCGTCGAAGCCGGGCACCACCGCCCACGATGCCGGGTCGAAGGGTTGGCCGGAGGGTCCCTGGGTGTCGGGCGTCGCACTCATGGGGTCAGCCTATCGACGCGGCGACCGGGCGCTTCGCACGCCCGCAGCGGCGGATTGGTCGGAAGAGATCACGAAGTCGTGACGGGTTCGACGCGGATTGCATTCAACCATTGGATGCCGGCCGGTCTTCGGCTCGAACATCACCGAAATCTCAGTTTCGGATGCTTAGCTGTCCGTATGGCTGTATGGGGGTGGATTCTGATCCTCGGGGGCGCGTGGTGTGTCGTGTCCGCGGCGGTCGCGGTGATCGTCGGGAGGGCGGTCCGGATCCGGGACGAAAAGGAACGCGGTCCGCGTGGCGTGCCGGACTACATACCCGAGTCCACGCGCCGGCTGGCCCGGGGCGGGGTGTGTGTGGATCTCGCCGACCGTCGACGCACGGAGGGGAACACCGACACCGACTAGGGCGCGGCACCGCCGGCTCTTATACGGTTGGCCGGTGAGCGAAGCGAACGATCGCGCCGTCGAGACCGTCGACGAGGACCCGCACGAGGGTGGTTTCCGGGCCCATGCGGCCATCACCACCGACCGCGGCGGACCCCGCTACGGCGAGTTCAGTGAGCAGGTCCGCCTGCTGATGGACAACGCCCGCTACGCCTGTCCCGACGACGAGCTCGTCGACGAACTCATCGAGTCACTGAAGGCGCTCAACGACCGGCTCGCCGATTCCCGGATCGACGAGTGGCACTCACCGGCGGGGACCCGCATCGACCTCCCGTCGCGCGGCAACATCACCCTGCCGCCGTATGTGGTCACCGAGGTGAACGACAACGGGGTCGTCGCCGAACTGACGTTCCGCGATTTCCACCTCGGCGGGAACAACGCCGCGCACGGCGGTCATGTCGCGGTCGCCTTCGACGACGTGGGCGGCTTCGCGTCGGCGGTCGCGATCCAGCATGTCAGCCGGACCGCGTACCTGACCGTGCAATACCGGTCGATCACACCGCTGAACACGCCGCTGCGAATCCACGCCTGGGCGGACCGGATCGAGGGGCGCAAGGTCTTCATCAAGGGCACCCTGCACGACGGCGACCGCCTCTGTGCGGAGATGGACGCCCTGTTCATCAAGCTCAACCCCGGTCAGGCCTGACCAGCACTCGTCGGCGGGCGCACGGGCAGACGACGGCTCACCTCCACCGGCGCATCCGTGCGCGACAGGCGCAGCACGATGGTCGGCGCCTCGCCGGCGTCGAGGGGCCACGTCTCGAGCATCTCGCGGCGCAGGGCGGCCAGTTCGTCGCCGTGATTGCTCGACAGTGTTCGCGCGGTCGCGTCGTCCCCGGCGTAGAGGAACGTCGGTGTCATGGGGTGAACCGCGAAGCCGAGACGCTCGGCGGCCACCCACAGCTGCTGCGCGACGATCCCACCGCGGAGGTAATCGGCGGGGGTCGTGCCCTGCTGCACCAAGACCAGGATCGCCGACGACGACGCGGCCCGGGCGCCGGCATCGGCACCGAGTGCGGCACCGCCACCCCATTCGTCGAGCAACGCCATGACATCGGCACGCCGCAACACGTCGAGCATCCCCGCCATCGCCGGCGGTAGGTCGAGCGAGGCGACGTCGATGCCCTCGGCGGCGGCCGGATCGGTGGTGAGCTCGGCGAACATCTCCCGGTGCAGTTCGGGCGTCAGGAACCGGGCGCGATCCGATCGGGCGATGATCGAGGCATATCGGTCGATGTCCGCGCGGTCGTCGAGCGCCACCAACCGGGTCCGATCACTCGTGGCGGCATCGTGCAGTCGGACGAGATCGGAGGCCGACAGCGGTGATCCGTCCCCGACTCCACGTCGGGTGCCGCGGGCGAGCAATGCGTCGAGTTCGGTCTCCGCGTCCGCGGAGCGCGACCCGGTGTCGATGCCCTTGAGGCGTGCCCGGCCGGCCAGCGTGTCGGCCGCGTCGACGATCTCGATGTCGTCGAGCACCCCGCGCGCGACCGCCGCGACCTGCGCGTTGTACAGCGCGGCGCCGACCGCCACCGCAGATGCCCGGTGCTCGACGTCGAGGGTCGAGGTGCGGGTGCGGTCCAGGACGATGGTGACGGCGTCGTCGTCGGCGATGATCTGCCAGGGCTGCTGGTTCCCGGCGGACGGCGCCCGGCTCGCGGCGTACACGACGAGTTCGCGGTCGGTCATCGCCCCGATGTCGGGCTGCACCTGCGGACGGATCGGTTCGGTGTCGGCCGGTGGTTGTGCTGCGGGTGCGGGGGCGCGGGTGTCGATCGGGTCCTCGAGGCCGTCCAGCCACGCGTCCCGGTCGAATCGGACCCGACCGGACGGCAGGGACTTGCCCTGGACGAGGCGGCGGACGGCCGCGGCCACCGTGGCGCCGCCCAGGAGGACGTCGCCGCCGAGCTGTGGCCAGGCGGTGACCGTGTGCCCGAGCTCGATGGCCGACGCCGCCATCGGCGCGGTCACCTTCGTCGGCTCGAGTACCCGGACGGCGAGCGGGGTGAGCGACGCGCGGTCGAGTCCGACGAGATCTTCGATCCGCAGGTCGCCGGCCAGGCCGTGGAAAAGAGGCCGATCCGGTTCGAGGTCGAATCTCTCGACATCGAGGGTTCCGCCGTCACTCGTCTCCATGAGGACCGGAATTCCTCGCTCGCGACATTTCTGGCGCACGAGGACCTTTACATCGAAAGAATCACATTCTTCGACGACGAGATCCAGGCCGTCGAGGAATTCATCGATGTTCTCGATTGTTATGCCGTCCACATGTACGACGGTGGTGAGATAGGGATCGATCTCGGAAATGCGTCGAGCGGCGATCACGGCCTTGTTGTCGTGAATATCCATGAGGGTCGCCGGAATTCGATTCATATTCGTGAGTTCGAGATCGTCGAAATCGGCAAGGCGTAATTCGCCGGCAAGACCTTCGAGTGCGAGCGTGAGCGATATCGCGTGTCCCACACTCAAACCGACGACACCGATCCGGAGCTCGCCCGCAGCGGCTTGCTGCGACGCGGTCAGTTTGTGCCGGTTGCGGTCGAGCCGAAGGCGTCGGAACGTGCGCGGACCGGGGATCTTGACGAGGGCGTTACGCCAGGGAAAGTGCGCGTAACGAGGTGTCTCATCCCGGAGAGCGGGCTCGGCGGGCGGGAGGAGTTCATCGAGTGCGCGGGCGGCGCCGGCCGTGATGTCGGACACAGTGAGGGACGGCTCCGCGGTCAACGCGGCGGGTAGTTCGTCAGGTGAGTAGAGGGTGGCGGCGGCATCCGGCGGCGTGTGCATAAGCCCATGGTGTCGCACGGGATTGCACGACGCCAACCGTCAAAGCGGCGGTCGGGCGAAAAGAACTGCGCTTGTGGGAGTGCATAAATGTGGCCTTGTGGCAGCATTACACGCGGGGTCGGGGGAGATCTCGTCTCTAAATTTACTAATTCCTGGAAGGCAATACTGCGATGAATAAGATGTCAGTCACCAATGATCAGGTTCGCACCGGGATGTTGCGATCGATCGCACCCGAAACCGGGGCGGAGTACTCGGTGGTCGTGGCGAGCCCGCGGTCGGAGCCCGAACTGTGGCGCGAGTACCTCGCCGGCGCGGACGCGTCGTACCACCGGCACGGGTGCGCGGCCGCACTCGAATACGACGAGGTCGCCGGCGGCGAGGGCACCGCGATGTTCTTCGCGGTGCTCGACACCGAGGGCAAGGTCGTCGGCGGGCTACGGGTCCAGCCCCGGCTGGAGGCGGCTGCGCAGTCGCACGCGCTGGTCGAATGGGTGGGTCAGCCCGGTCAGGTGCAGCTCGTCAACGCCATCGAAGAACGTCTGCACGACGGCATCGTCGAGGTCAAGACGGCCTGGGTGGACGAGCGATCGGCGATCGCGGGGTCGGTGGCCGGCCAGTTGTCGCGGTTGGGGCTGGTCATCATGGAGATGTCCGGGGTCGAGGCCATGATGGCGACCGCGGCCGACCACGTCCTGCGCCGCTGGCAGTCCGGTGGTGGACGCCTCGACGAGTCGGTGTCCGCGACCCCCTTTCCCGACGACCGGTACCGCACCCGGCTCATGTGGTGGGATCGTGCCCGGCTCGACACCCTCACCAGCCCGGAGACCTGGCGTCGGATGCGCCGGGAGGCCGACGCCCTCCAGGCCGCGACGACTCAGCGCCCGCTGGTCCGGCTGTCGATGTCGACGAAGTCGGCCGGGCGTCGGTAGAAGACCTCGTACAGGCTCGCCGACGGCGGAGACACCGTCCGCTCGGCGTCGGCGGCATGTGCGCTCGGCGCGCCGTCGTTCCAGGTCACCGCGTCGATGGATTTGATGACCGTCGTGTCCCGGCCGTTCTCCTTGGCCTGATACACGCAGGCGTCGGCCTGACCCAGGAGGTTGCCGATCACGTCGTCGGTCGAATAGGCGGTGTCGAACCGGCCGGAGACCAGCGGGTCGCCGGCGACGCGCAGCGGCGCGCAGACGCCGCCGACGCTGATGGTGACCGGCGCTGCCGCGGCGACGGCGGCCCGTAGGCGTTCGGCGCTGAGCCACAGTTCGTCCGCGTCGTGGACGACGTGGAACATGAGGAACTCCTCGCCGCCGTAGCGGCACACCTCCGAACCGACGGGGGCGTGCTCGCGGATGGCGGCCGATGCCGCCAGCAGCACGCCGTCACCGGCGAGGTGGCCGTACTGGTCGTTGATCTTCTTGAAGTGGTCGACGTCGAGCAGCAGGATGCCGATCCATCCGGTGGACGATCGCGCGGCCGAGAGGAGCTGCGATGCGCGAATCAGGAAGCCGCGCCGGTTCAGCAGGCCGGTCAGCGGGTCGATCCCGACCAGGCGGGTCTGCTGATCGAGCACGGCCTCCATCGACTTGCGCAACGCGACGACCAGGAAGACCGGCACCACGATCAGGCCGAGCATCGCGCCGAAGCTGATCAGGTACTCCGGCAGCGAGGGCGTCGTCACCGCGAGGACGGTTGCCGCACAGACGACCGCCAGCGCCAGATGGGACAGGATGAGTCGGGTGGTCGCCGAGATCGCGCCGATCGCCGGGATGACCGCGACGATGGCGAGGACGAGCGTCGACGATCGTGGCGAGGCCAGGATCATCGAGGTGCCGAAGATGCCCACGATCCCCAACCCGCCCAGGAACGCGAACTCGAGATCGGTCAGCCGGGCGCGGATGGCCGTCACCGCGAAGACGACCGCGATGAACGACCAGATGGTGAGCAGGATGGGCATGCCGCCCGGGTACAGCGTCTCGGGCGCGAGCACGCTGATGACCGGCAGCGGGATGACACCGCCGGTGCTGATCAGTGTCGCCATCGACCGGGCGTCGTAGCGCCGGAGCACCCTCCTGATCAACGACATCTACCACGACCGCTTTCCGTCGGCGGCTGTGGAGACAGCCGCTTGTTTGCCGAGATTCGCATTGATGCCACTGCGACTGCATTGGCGGAAACCACGTAATCTTTCGTGTCCTACGCATAGGCAATGAAAGCACCTTACCAGCAGTTTTGCCGCACCTCGCGGAATCGTTAGCAGCGCTGCCGAGAATAGTGGCGAATCGCCGGCCGCGCCGGTCCCAGATTTTGTGAACATCTGTCAAAAGAAATCGATGTCTCGACCCGGGCCCACGAAAAATTGCACACGGTTTCGACGGACTGCCGCGGCGCGCAATTGTGAGAACGGTCATGACGGTCGGGCCCGGTCCGGGCGGGGCGACTCGACCTTCTTCCCGGGAGCGCGCCGGCTGAGTAGTATCTGCGCGGTAGAGAACTGCGGCGCCCCCGGCGTCGCCCTGGGGGGATCGGACCAGCGAATGACGTCGTGTTGACGTTCGGCACCTCGGTGATCGCGGTGTCGGTCGACCCGTACCACCGAGCCGTGGTCGCCTACGGCTACGAGGCGTCGGCCGCGGCCGCCGAGCGCTTCATCGAACAGGTGCTCATGCCCATCAGTCCGCGGGCGCGTTTCTAGCGGCGATCGGACTTCTACTGGCTCATCCACCTTCCCTGGACCGGCGCCGGTGACGACGAGAGCGGACGCAACGCACTGATCGAGGCGGCCCGCACCAAGCTCGGTGCGCACACCGTGAGTGACGGGGAGCGCAGCTGGTTCCTCGACGTCTGCATGGGCGTCGCCGTCGGAGATGTGCACCTCGCCGCCGAGTCCGAGGACGATCTGGTCCGCCACGCCGACGCCGCCCTGTGCATCGCGCTGAGCAGCCGCACCGCCGTCGCATTCGCATCGCCGACGACGCTGCGCCACATCCGGGCCGAGGTCGACCTCGCGGGTTGGCTCACCAGATCGGTCGAGCGCGACTTCTCCGTCTTCTACCAGCCGATCGTCGCGGTACCCGACCGGCGGGTCGTCGGTTACGAGTCGCTGCTCCGGTGGCACACCGAGTCCGGCGTGCTGGCTCCGGACGCGTTCCTGTCTGTGGCCGAGGGGATCTCGCTGCTCGCCCCCATCGGACGGCACGCCATTGGCGAGGCCATCCGGGACCTGTCGGGGGAGATCACCCGGCACGTCGGGCCGAGCACGTTCGTCTCCCTCAACCTGTCCGGGCAGCAGTTGTGGGACGACGGGCTCGTCTCGTACGTCCACGGCCTGATCGACGGTCACGGTGTCGAGCCGTCGAGGGTCTGGGTCGAGGTGCGGGAGGACTAGGCGATCCGGGTCGACACCTCCGCGTCGCGGGCGATCGACGCGCTCCACGAACTCGGCTGCACGATCTGCATCGACGACCTGGGGGCCGGGTTCTCGGCCCTGCGCTACGTCCGCGATCTCCCGGTCGACGTCCTGAAGGTCGATCGGACGCTCATCGCGCAACTGGCCGACAGCTCGCCCGATCGCGCCGTCGTCCGCGCGATCGGTGAGATGGCCGCCGCCACCGGGGTGAAGATGGTCGCCGAGGGGATCGAATCCGAGGCGTTGCTCCCGATGCTCGAGGAGTTCGGGTTCGACTACGCCCAGGGCTTCCTGTTCGGCCGCCCGGCGCCGCTCGTCGAACTGTTCGGGTCTGACCGTTAGCGAGGCTCGGTGCCCGATTCCGTTGTGGCGCAGCGTATTGCTCCTTGGGGTGCGAAGCGCCGATCCTGCTCCCTGAGGTGCGAGCGAAGCGAGCCTCGAAGGGCGTGGTGAACATTTCTTGCCAGGCCCTTCGTGGCTCGTCGCTATCGCTCCTCGCACCTCAGGGAGCAGAGAGAGACGGCACCGCTTTACCCGACAGACCAACGGTTCTGCGGTTCGTTCGGACTAGGGAGCGGGATGATTCGTCGTCGATGGCACCCCCCTTCGACATGCGGCTGTTTCCTCAAATGTGTTGCGGCTCCAGACGATCAATTCATGTGACCGTACTGGTCTCGATCGCCTGTGGTCGGCCGGCCGACTCCACCTCGATCCGCCGCGGCTTGGCCTTCTCGGCGACCGGGATGGTCACGGTGAGAACGCCGTTGTCGTAGCGCGCCGAGATGGCCGCGCTGTCGATGGCGTCGCCGAGAGTCAGTTGGCGGCGGTAGGTTCCGGAGAATCGTTCGCTCGTCAGCCACTGCACGCCCTCGTCGGACGGCGTGCTCCGCTGGGCGGAGAGGGTGAGGACCCCGTTGTCGACGCTGACGTCGATGGAGCCGGGATCGGCGCCGGGCAGATCGGCGATGAGCAGGTAGTGGTCCTCGACCTTGTACAGGTCCAGGGGCATGAAGCGGGGAGTGCGGGCAGTTCCGGCCGCTGAACCGGTCATCATGCCTCGGGTCCAGGCATCCATGTCGGAGAAGGGATCGAAACGAAGCACAGCAGTTCACCTCCTGATTCTCAAGGCTGCTCGCCACCCGTTAGACGAGCAGTTCATCGCTGTACTGCCAACGAAGATAGCACCGGATCCGGCACTCGTCTAGCACTCTGGAGGTGAGAGTGCCAGATTTTTCCGGGGCCCGAAGACGACGCCGCCCGACCGCGAGTTCGACTGTGCCGGAGTGGGTCCGGTCTGCGCCGGCGTGGCTGCCGGAGGGTCGAACGACGCGATCGGGCGGGGTCGGGTCAGGGTCAGTCGGTGAGCTCGGTGGCGTCGATGCTGAACCCGGCGTTGCGGAGACGGTCGATGAGAGCGTCGCCCATCGCCACGGCGGTCGTCAGCACTCCGGCCCGCTTGGGCAGGTGGTCGCGGTCGAGGGCCAATGCCAGCGCGCTCTCGGCGAGCATCACCGCGGTGGCCTTGTAACCGGGATCGCCCTGGGCGCGCATCCGGGCCTTGTAGCGTCGTCCGGTGGTCGTCCGCGTGAACGTGTCGACCACGAAGTAACCGTTCTCGCGGGCCTTTTCGCTGGGTCCGTCACCGGGCTTCGGCAACACGCGGTCGAGGACACGTCGCGTGGGGCCGAAACTCATCGCTCCCATGAACGCGCCGGTGCCGACCGCGACGGCGCCGGCGATCAGGGTCGACACCGCGGGGACGCCGCCGACGCTCATCGTCTCCGCGTAGTGGAAGTCCTTGCCGTAAGCGTTGTCCAGCAACGCATTCGAGCGCCGCACGATCCGGGTGTTGTGGGCGGCCATGAAGAAGGGCGCGAGGGTGCCGCGCAGCGATGGGTCGACCTTCTTGGCGTTGATGATGGACAGGTCGCTCGGTTCGTCGGACAGGCTGACCCGCGGGACCTCGCCGGGGCCGCCCGAGAGGGCCTGCGGGTTGAGCATGAGCCGTCGGGACTGGGCGTTGCGGGCCTCCTCGGCGATGACCCGCATCGAGTCGATCGTTCCGCCGGAGATCCCGCCGCGGAAGGACGCGACGACGAGGGTCGTGTCGGTCATCTCGCCGGCGGCGTCGTCGGAGACCTTTCGATGCAGCGCGTAGGTGGTGATGTCGGAGGGCACGGAGTCGAAGCCGCAGGAGGGCACGATGCGGGCCCCCGAGGCGGCGGCGACGTCATGGACCTTGTCGATCGCGTACCGCACGAACGGCACCTCGCCGGTGAGGTCGACGTAGTCGGTTCCGGCGGTGGCCGCCGCCACGATGAGGGCCTCGCCGTACTTGAGGTAGGGGCCGACGGTGGTGCAGACGACCTGGGTGCGCGCGACCATCGCGTCGAGCGCCGCGGGTGATTCCGCGTCGGCGATGATCAGCGGCCAGTCGTGTGCGCGCAACGGCAGCCGCTTGCGGGCGTCGGTCAGCTTCGACTCGTTGCGGCCCGCCAGCGCGATCTTCGTACCGATCGGCGCGTGGTCGGCCAGATACCGTGCCGTGAGTTCGCCGACGAAGCCGCTGGCGCCGTAGACCACGACGTCGAATTCGCGGCCGTGGGAGGTGGATGATGTCGTGTCGGTGTTCGATTCCCCGCTCATCTTCCCGACCTTACGTGGGACCGGGGTCACACGTAACCGTCGAGTCGGGCGAGACGGTCACGACGCCCGCCGAGCGGCGAGGCGCGCGGCGAAGGGCGCCACGAACAGCATGAGCAGGACGCGCAGGATCTGGGCGGCCACGACGAACGCGACGTTCCCGCCCGCCCCGGTGGCCGCGGCGAGGACGGCGTAGATCCCGCCCGGAGTGGTCGCGAGATAGCAGTCGAACATCGACTCGCCGGTCCACGCGGACAGCACGACCCCCAGCAGGGCGCAGCCGGCGCCGATGACGAGGATCAGCACCAGCGCCAGCGGCAGGACACGGCCGATCGCACGCAACCGCGGCATGGTGAATCCGAGGCCCGCCTGCCAGCCGATCACCGCGTAGGCGACCGCCAGCAGTGCGGGGGACACCTCGGCGGAACCGGCGATCCCGGTCAGCTCGGCCGCGGTGGCCAGCGCCAGCGGACCCAGCAGACCGGCTGCGGGCATGCGCAGCAACCGGCCGAGCGGGATCCCGACGCCCAGGCACACCGCCAGCAGCAAGAGTCCCCAGCCCTGATTCTGCAGAGTTTCCGCCGACCAGGCGTCGGGTCCCGGTGCGACGGCTCCGTTTTCGGCACCGAACACGAGCGAGGCGACCACGGGGATGGTGACGGTGACCAGCGCGACGCGCAGGTACTGGATGACCGCGACCATCCGTTCGTCGCCGCCGAACTCGCGGGTCAGCGCCACCAGCCCGGACGCGCCGCCCGCGACGAGTGCCAGCGAGCCGGTCAGGGAGTCGACGTCTCGGTGCAGCCCGAGCAGGGCGCCGCAGGCGATCGAGATGACCAGTGTCCCCAGGCCGATGACGAGCACCGGGAACCACGACGACCCGAGTCCGCCGACGGTCTCGGGCTCGGCCATCGTGCCGATGAAGACGCCGAGGACACCCTGCGACGCCACGAACGCCCATCGCGGGACGATCGGGTCGTCGGATTCGTCGGCGTCGGTGTTCGTCCGGCCGGGCGCGCGCCCGGCGATCGCGAGAGCACCCGCGACCACGAGCCCCGCGAACAGGGCGGCGGCGTCGACCTCGAGGAGCTCGAGAACGAGCGTCGCGACCGCGGTGAGGAGTACCAGCACTGTCCAGCGACGCACTGGCTCCACAGTAGGCCCGCCGCCGGGAGCGGAGCGAGCGGGGCGAATGTCACCGCCGCCGGGAGCGGAGCGAGCGGGATCTCAGACCGGCCGGGCGGTCCCGACGGTCAGCGCGCCGAACGGCTTCGGTACGCCGGGCTGATAGAACGCATCGACCGGCCCGAGTGCGAAGCCGGCGGCAGTGAGCTCGGCGCGTACGTCGCGGGTGAGATGGCAGCCGCCTGCGACGCGTTTCTGGATCGGTTCGAGTCGGCGCTGCCACCGTCGGACGCGGGCGTCGGGGGCGGAACCGTGTTCGAGGAATCCGAGTTGTCCGTCCGGACGCAGCACGCGGCGGAGTTCGGCGAGCGCCGCTTGGTGGTCGGGGATGGTGCACAGGGTGAAGGTGGTGAGCGCGGCGTCGAACGAGTCGTCGTCGAACGGCAGTCGTTGGCCGTCGAGTCCGGCGCGTTCGATGGGCACGGGGGAGGTGGCGACGCGGTCGGCGGCCATCGACCATCCGACGGTCGACGGTTCGACGGCGGCGACCTCGGTGAGCCCGGCCGGGTAGACGCCGACGTTGAGGCCCGAGCCGAAGCCGATCTCGATCATCCGGCCGGACAACGACGCGCAGGCCCGCGCCCGCAGCGGGGTCAACGCCGCCATGCCGCAGGTGCGCTCGATGAGGTGCGGCAGGACTCGATCGTCGTAAAAGCCCACGTGACGAGGGTAACGCCGCTCCCCGCCGCGATGTGGGGACTCGGGAGAGCACTAGGCTTGTGGGATGAACCGACCGGCCCAGAACGCCCCCGGGCCCAACCCGTCCACACTGCAGGCCCGGGTCATCGTCGACGAGATGATCCGCGGCGGTGTCCGCGAGGCCGTGCTGTGTCCGGGGTCGCGCAACGCGCCGCTCGCCTTCGCCCTCCACGCCGCCGACGCCGCCGGGCGATTGCGTCTGCACGTGCGGATCGACGAGAGGTCGGCCGGTTATCTGGCTCTGGGGCTCGCGGTGTCGTCGGGACAGCCCGTCCCGATCGTGATGACCAGCGGCACCGCCGTGGCGAACATGGGACCGGCGGTCTTCGAGGCCAACTATGCGCGGGTGCCCCTGGTCGTCGTCAGCGCCAACCGGCCGTACGAACTGCTCGGCTCCGGCGCCAACCAGACCGTCGAACAGTTCGGCATCTTCGGGACCCAGGTGCGTGCGGCGATCAGCCTCGGCCTCGCCGAACAGGATCTCGACACCAACAGCCAGTGGCGCTCGGCGGTCGGTCGCGTGCTCGCCGCCGCCCGGGGCGCGCGTACCGGCAACGCCGGCCCGGTGCAGTTCGACATCCCGCTGCGCGAACCGCTGGTCCCCGACCCGGACGAACTGGCCGGCCCCGACCCGTCGACCGACCTCGGCTCGTTCTCCGGCCGGCCCGGCGGACTGCCCTGGACGCAGGCGCCCGTCGGCAGACTCGACGTCCCGGTGCCCATCGACCTGTCCCTGGACACCGTGGTCGTGTCGGGGCACGGGTCGGGTGTCCATCCGGGCCTTGCCGGGATCCCCACCGTCGCCGAACCGACGGCACCGCGGCCGGCGACGCCGCTGCATCCGCTGGGCCTGAACTCCGTCCGGCCCCAGCAGGCGATCATCTGCGGTCGGCCGACGCTGCACCGCGGGGTGTCCCGCCTGCTCGCCGACCCCGAGGTCCGCGTCTACGCGCTGACCACCGGTCCGCGCTGGCCCGACGTCTCCGGCAACGTCTACGCGACCGGCACCCGGATCGAGGTCGTCGGCGAGCCGCGCGAGGACTGGCTCAAGGAGTGCGCGGCGGTACAGGAGCGGGCGGCCTTCGCCGTCACCGCCGAACTCGACGAGCCGGGCCCGGCCACCGGGCTCCACGTCGCACGGGCGGTCAGCGACGCCATGGCCGCCGGCGACCAACTCGTCGTCGGCGCCAGCAACCCCATCCGGGACATCGCCCTGGCCGGCCGGATCGCCGACGGGGTGCGGGTCCTCTCGAACCGCGGGGTCGCGGGTATCGACGGAACCAATTCGACGGCGATCGGTGCCGCGATGGCACGTGACCGGGATCAGGCCGGCGCGCGGACGATCGCCCTGATGGGCGACCTGACCTTCGTGCACGACGCGACCGGTCTGGTCATCGGCCCGGGCGAGCCGCGCCCGACGTCGCTGCGGATCGTGGTCGCCAACGACGACGGCGGCGGGATCTTCGGTCTGCTCGAACAGGGCGACCCGCGCTACAACACCGGGCTGTACGCCGGGGCCTACGAGCGGGTCTTCGGGACCCCGCATCGGACCGACATCGCGTCGATGTGCGCGGGTTTCCACATCCCGCATCGTCGGGTGGGGGTCGGTGAGCTCGGCGCGGTGCTCGCGGAGGAGCCTGCTCCCGGCGGGATCGAGGTCGTCGAGGTCGCCACCGACCGCGAACGGCTGCGATCCGTCCACGCGGCGATTGCGGCGCGCCTTCGGTAGTGCGGCCGGTGCGTCCCGGCGGTGCGCGACCGGTCGGGCCGGGCACCGGCGGATCGGTGCCCGCTAGTCTGAACGGCATGAATCCGGTGATCCAGCGACGCGTGCAGCTCGGTCTGCTCGTCGTCGGCGTGACGATCACCTTCATGGCGATGACGCTCATCGCCGGTTGTTTCAAGAACGACGCGACGATCGAGGCCAGCAAGGCGACCGTGATGGCCGAGGTCGTGTCCGTGGACAGCCTGCACGCCGCGGTGAATTTCCAGACACCCGACGGCTCGTTCCACAGCCCCCGCTTCGGACTGCTGTATCCGACCGAGCTGAGCGAGGGACAGCGCATCAGCGTCGACTACGCGGTCTACAACCCGGATCTCGCCCGCCCGACCGGTCGCACCGCGGTGCTGTCCATCATCCCCGCCCTGTCGGTGATGGTCGGAGCGTGGCTCGTCATCGGCCTGCTGATGGTCGGGGTCGCGGAGTCCAGTCGCCGCTGGGCCCGTCGCGGCACCGCCGACGGTGCTGTCGCCGACGATGCTGTCGCCGAGGACGCCGACAGCGACGCGGCAGACCGGGACCCGGCCGCGGCCGACCGGGACGAGACGGTCAGCCCGGGATCACCCTGAGGTCTCCGCCGGCGACGACGATCGCCTCGGCGTCGGTCAGGAAGTGCAGCCGGTGCTCGGCGCCGAACCGTTGCCTCGTCGCCTCGATCGGTCCGCGACCCCCGACGGTGCCCTCCGCGTGCGGGATCACCGTGGTGTCGATCAGTCCGAGGCCCGCGGTCGAGGTCAGGGGTGCGGCCTCGGCGGGATCGTCGAGCAACGACAGGGGAGCGATGTCGGGGCCGACGACCGCGGCGCCCGCGCTGACCCCGATGTAGGGGAGGCCGGCACGGACCGCGTCGACGAGGGTGCGGTCGGCACCCGCCAGCCGCAGCGCCCCGAGCAGATGGAAGGTGTTGCCGCCGGCGACGAACACCGCGTCGACCCCGGCGAGCTCCCGGGCGAAGACGGCTGACCCGGTCAGTTCCGGATCGAGGTCGGTCACCTCGAAACCCTGCTGCCGAAGGGTGTCCCGCTCGAGGTCGAGCCACGCGTGGTCGGTGTAGATCGACGACGCGGTGGGGACGTAACCGATGCGGCAGCCCGGCCCGGTCAACGGGGTGAGGAACTGCGGGACGGGGGTGAGCCAGCGGCTCAGCAGCAGGAGGTGCGTGTCGACCACGCCTCCACTGTGCCCGGTCGGAGGGCAACGCACCGTTCATCCTGAATTGGGTGGGCCGACACGTGCGCCGTGTGGTCCGGTCAATTCTGCGGGGGACGATCGCGAGCATGCGCGTCGCGATCGTCGCCGAGAGCTTCCTGCCCCAGATGAACGGGGTGGTCAATTCCGTCCTCCGGGTTGTCGACCATCTCGAGTCCACCGGCCACACCGTGGTCGTCATCGCACCCGACACCCCGCGTGGCGTGCCGGGCGGGCCGCGGATGGTCGGCCGCCGGACCCCGGTGCACCTGCTGCCCGCGGTGCAGGTGCCGCGGGTGACCTCGCTCCCGGTGGGAGTGCCGTCGCCGCTGCTGTACCGCACCTTGCGCGACTTCGAACCGGATGTCGTCCACCTGGCATCACCGTTCGTGGTGGGTGCCGCGGGCGCCGTCGCCGCCCGGGCGCTCGGCGTGCCCGTGGTGGCCGTGTTCCAGACCGATGTCGCGGGGTTCGCGGCGGCCTACCGGCTGGGCGCGGTGGAGAAGCTGGCCTGGCGCTACACACGCCGGCTGCACGAGATGTGCGACCTCACCCTCGCGCCGTCGACCGCGACGCTGGAGGTCCTCGCCGCCCACGGCATACCGCGACTCGCGCGCTGGGGTCGCGGCGTCGACGTCGGACTCTTCTCGCCGGACAAGCGCGACCCGTCGCTGCGCGCCGACTGGCTGGGTGCCGCCCGCGACGCACTGGTGGTCGGGTTCGTGGGTCGGCTCGCGCCGGAGAAGCACGTCGAGCGCCTGGCCGGACTGTCGGGGAACCCGCGCGTGCAACTGGTGATCGTCGGGGACGGCCCCGAGCGGGACCGGCTCCAGCGCGCGATGCCGGATGCGGTGTTCACCGGTGAACTGCGCGGGGAGGCGCTGGCCCGCGCGTACGCGAGCTTCGACGTCTTCGTGCACGCCGGCGAACACGAGACGTTCTGTCAGGCCATCCAGGAGGCGATGGCCAGCGGTCTGCCCGTGATCGGTCCCGACGCGGGCGGCCCCCGCGACCTGGTGTCGGCGTTCCGGACCGGATATCTGCTGGAGGTCGGACGCTTCGCCGAGGAGCTGCCCGCGATCGTCGAATCCCTGCACGACGAGTCGGTCCGGGCGGCGTTCGGCCGAGCCGCGGTACAGGCCGTGCGTGCGCGCACCTGGCCGTCGGTGTGCGCGGAGCTCGTCGGCCACTACGCGCGCGTGACGGGCCGCGGAGTCGTCACCGAGGTGGGGCGGCCCGCCTGAGGTGGCGGCCGACCGCCCGGCGAGGCGACGCACCTCACGGCGGTCCTGGCCCGAACGACCGGTAGCGTGATCGGCATGTCATCGACGGGTGCGACACCACCGGAACGAGCGGGTCTGGGCCGGAGTGTGGGCCGGGCAAGTCTGGAGAAGGACCCGGCCGAGGTCGCGGCCATGTTCGACGGCGTCGCACGCCGCTACGACCTCACCAACACGGTCCTGTCGTTCGGCCGGGATCGCGGCTGGCGCAAGAAGACCCGAAGGGCACTCGACCTGCGCCCGGGCGACGTCGTCCTCGACCTCGCGGCGGGCACCGCGGTGTCGACCGTCGAACTCGCCTCCTCGGGGGCGCACTGCATCGCCGCGGACTTCTCGCTCGGCATGCTCAAGGCCGGTGCGCATCGGGACGTGCCGAAGGTCGCCGCCGACGCCCTGTCGCTCCCGTTCGCCGACGATTCGTTCGACGCCGCCACCATCTCCTTCGGTCTGCGCAACGTCAACGACGTCCCGACGGCGCTCGCCGAGCTCCGTCGGGTACTCAAACCCGGCGGACGACTGGTGATCTGCGAGTTCTCCACGCCGACGCTGAAGCCGTTCCGCACGGTGTACATGGAGTACCTGATGAAGGCGCTGCCCGCGGTCGCGACCAAGGTGTCGAGCAGCCCGGCCGCGTATGTCTATCTCGCCGAGTCGATCCGGGCGTGGCCGGACCAGTTCGCGCTGGGCGACCTCATCCGCGACGCCGGGTTCACCGGGGTGCGGTGGGAGAACATGACCGGTGGGATCGCCGCGATCCACTCGGCGCGGGCCTAGTGGTTCGCGGCCCGCGGGGTCTCGTCGTGCGACACCGGGCACCCGGGCGCGAAGGTGCCGAGGTCGTCGATGCGGAAACCGCCTGGGTAGCTGCGAACCTGCTTCGTCTGGCGACCGAAGAGCGGTTCGGTGCGGGGTGACGCGAAGAGGCGGATCGCGAGACCGCGAGCCTTGAGCCCGCCGCGCACCAGGACCCGTTCGACCGCGGTCGGTTTCGGATATCCGAACGCGCCGAGGAGCCGATCGTCCATGAGCGCGAACGACATCCGACGCACCACCGCCCGCGGCAGCAGCTTGTACGGCATGAACGTGCCGAGCAGGTCGAGGGTGGCGTCGGCGACGGCCAGGGAGTCGGGACTGAAGGCGAAGTGGGCGGTCTCGTACTCGTCGTAGAACGTCTTGAAGTCGTCGTAGGTCTCGGGGATGTCCTTGATGCCCATCAGCTGACCGAGTCGACGGTAGTAATTGGTGAGACCGAGGATCTCGTGGTTGGTCAGCGACCGCCACTCATAGGAGTTGACCCACTCGACCGGGCAGACGACGAAAGTGGCCAGCACGTAGAGGAAGTCGCTGTTGGAGATGTCGTACATGCCGTGCATCTGGTTGATGCGCCGGATGCCGGCCCGTCCGGCCGGGCTGTCGACCCCGTGCTCGATCGGGGCGTCGAGCAGCAGGACCGTGTCGTCGTAGCGCTTCTGCGTCGACTCGGTGAACTGGCTGGTCTTGTAGAGAAGGTCGCCGATCGACGGCACCGCGTAGGTGCGGAACAGGGCGAAGCTCAACGCCTGTGTGATGCCCCACGGGAATTCCTGCGTGCCCAGGGCGCGGGCGATAGCGGTCGGGTCACCGACGGCATCCATGCGGTCGATCTCGCCGCGCAGGTGGTAGCGCTGTGCCAGTCGGTTCTGGACGGCGTGCTTGGCTCGGGTGGCGAGAGTGGATGCGGCGGACATCTTCCATCTCCTGGGTCGACGGGTGGCCTGATTCTGTCACAGCTGTGGCCGCGGCCACACGTGTTGGAACACTACAGCCCGATCGTCTCAACGCGCCACCGGGATGGCGGCCCGGCGGCCCCTCTCAGGAGAACGGCGGCCGCGGGTCGACCTGCCGGGAGACCCGCCCGGCGGTGCGCCAGGCCCTGGCCACGAGGTCGGCATCCTCGGCGGTGATCAGGTTGCCCATGACCCGCACCACCATGGACATCAGTTGCGGCGACCGGATGCCGGGCCGGCCCAGGGTGGGGACGGTCTTGGGCATGGTGAGCAGGCCGGCGAGACGGCGGGCGGCGGAGAAGGCGAGCCCGTAGTGCTCCACCAGCACATCGCGCCACCGGTCGGTGTAGTCGTCCGTGCCGAGGAGTTCGACGGCGAGCCGGGCGGTCTCCAGGGCGTAGTCGATGCCCTCGCCGTTGAGCGGATTGACGCACGCGGCGGCGTCGCCGATCAGCATCCAGTTGCGACCCGCGACACCGGACACCGCACCACCCATGGGCAGCAGGGCGGACGTGATCCGGACGGGTGGGCCGTCGAGAGCCCACTCGTCGCGCACCATCGCGGCGTAGTGCTCGAGGATCGGTCGAAGTGCCATGTGCGCCGGGCGTTTCGACGTCGCGAGCGCGCCCACGCCGACGTTGACCTGTCCGCCCCCGGCCGACCCGAGGGGGAAGACCCAGCCGTACCCGGGCAGCAGTGCGTCGTCGGGTCCCCGGAGTTCGAGGTGCGACCCCATCCAGTGCGAGTCGGCGCGTGCCGACGGTGCGTACGCCCGGGCGGCGACTCCGTAGGCGGTGTCCCGATGCCATTGCCGCCCCAGCGATTTGCCGATTCCCGAACGGACGCCGTCGGCGACGACGAGGTCGGTGACCCGCATCGTGTGTGTGCCCGCCGGCGTCGCGAAGGTCACCGCGCCCACCCGGTCACCGTCCATCTCGACGCCGATGGCCTTGGCGCCCTCGATCATTCGCGCTCCCACCGACACCGCATGCGTACGGATGGCGTCGTCGAACTCGGTGCGTGCCACCGCGCTGCCGTAGGCGGGGAACCGGCCGGAGGGCCACCGGACCTGCTGGCGTGCGCCCCAGCCGTTGAGCAGGAGTCCGTCGATGCGCGGACGGTCGTCGAGGAGTGCGCCGAGCCCCAGCGCGTCGAGTTCGGCGACGGCCCGCGGCGTGAGGCCGTCGCCACACGTCTTGTCGCGCGGGAACACCGCGGCGTCGGCGAGGACCACATCCCGGCCGGCGGCGACGGCATGGGCGGCCGCCGCCGATCCACCCGGTCCGGCGCCGACGACGAGGACATCGGCGGAATCGGGGAAAGGAGGCGTCGTGTCCGTGCTCACCCGACCAGTATGTCCGGACCCCCGACGGGCTAGGCTCGCAGCAGGTGGGGTCTACGCGGCAGTCGCGTGTCCGCCGTCGAGTAGTTGCCGGATCAGACGAGATGGGGCCGCGTTTCCGTGAAGTCCACATTCGCCGGGGTTGACCTGGTGTCGGATGAGTTCGCCGATACGGTGCGCTCGTCGCTGCAGCGGGTCGAGGATCTGTTGCTCGCCGAACTCTCGTCGGGTGACGAGGTCATGACCGAGGCGGCGACCCACCTCGCGAAGGCCGGGGGCAAGCGGTTCCGGCCCATGTTCGCGATCCTGGCCGCCCAGTTCGGTCCGCGCCCGGATTCCGACGATGTCATCACCTCGGCGACGGTGGTGGAGATGATCCACCTCGCCACGCTCTATCACGACGACGTGATGGACGAGGCCGCGATGCGCCGCGGTGCGGCGAGTGCCAACGCGCGCTGGACGAACAGCGTGGCCATCCTGTCCGGTGACTTCCTGTTCGCGCGCGCCTCGCGACTCGTCTCGACGCTGGGCCCCGAGGCGGTGCGCATCATCGCCGAGACGTTCGCCGAACTCGTCACCGGCCAGATGCGGGAGACGGTCGGGGTCAAACCCGGCGCCGACCCCATCGAGCACTACCTGCAGGTCGTCTGGGAGAAGACCGGCTCGCTGATCGCCGCCGCCGCCCGCTTCGGCGCGATGGCCTCCGGGGCCGAGCCCGACGACATCGAGCGGCTCTCCCGCATCGGCGACATCGTCGGAGTCGCCTTCCAGGTGTCCGACGACATCATCGACATCAGCTCGGTGTCGGTGGAGTCGGGCAAGACCCCGGGTACCGACCTTCGCGAAGGCGTCCACACGCTGCCGGTCCTCTACGCGCTCATGGGCGACGACGCGACGTCGGCGCGGTTACGCGAACTCCTGGTGGCCGCCGACGGCGCCGCCCGGCCGCTCACCGACGACGCCGAGGTCGCCGAGGCGATCGAACTGCTCGGTTCGTCGGCGGGTATGACCGCCGCCCGGGCGAAGTTGCAGGAGTTCGCCGACGAGGCGCACGCGATGCTGGCCGAACTCCCCGAGTCGCCGGCCCACCGTGCCCTGGCGTCGCTCGTGGACTACACGATCGAACGCGTGGGCTGAGGGGTCGACCGGCAGGATCTCTGCTCAGCCGGCTCAGCGACCGTCGCGGGCCATCTCCTGCAGGCGGCGGATGCGTTCCGCGGTCGGCGGGTGGGTGGCGAACATCTTGGCCATCCGGTCGGTCGCGCGGAACGGACTCTCGATCATCATGTGCGACTGGGCCGCGATGTCGGGCTGCGGCGGCAGCGGCGCGGCCTGCACCCCGCCGGAGATCTTCGCCAGCGCCGATGCGAGTGCGAGCGGATCCCCGGTGAGTTCGGCCCCGGACTGGTCGGCCTGGAACTCGCGTGAGCGGGAGACGGCCAGCTTCACCAGGGTGGCCGCGATCGGTCCCAGCAACGCGATGAGCAGCATCGCCAGCGGGTTCGGCGCGTTGTCCCGCCCGCCGAACGCGCCCATGAACATCGCGAAGTTGGCCAGGCCGCTGATCACCGCCGCCATCGCGCCGGCGATCGAGCTGATGAGGATGTCGCGGTTGTACACGTGGGACAGCTCGTGGCCCAGCACGGCGCGCAGCTCGCGCTCGTCGAGCAGGTGCAGGATGCCGGTGGTGCAACACACCGCGGCGTTCTTCGGGTTGCGGCCGGTCGCAAACGCGTTGGGCGACTCGGTGGGGGAGATGTAGAGGGCGGGCATCGGCTGGTGTGCCGTGGTCGCCAGCTCACGCACGATCCGGTACATGACCGGTGCCTGCAGTTCGGTGACCGGTTGCGCGTGCATCGCCTTCAGCGACATCTTGGCGCTGTTGAAGTAGACGTAGGCGTTCATGCCGACGGCGACGATCACCGATCCCCACAGGATCAGCGGGCTCTGGAACAGAGCGCCGATGCCGACGATGATCGCCGACATCAGACCCAGCAGAGCCGCCGTCTTCAATCCGTTGAAATGCATCGGGTCCTCGTCTGTCCGGCGCCGCGGGTCTCGGGCTCCGCGGGCGGCCCGGGCGAACCCGATGCCGGCCGCGGAGTGCAGGCGCCTCATCCGGTCAAACGACGCAACGCCCGTCTGGGTTTCCGACGGTCGGGGTTCGGTGCGCCGACCCACCGACCGGGCGCGTCAGCGGTAGTTGACGAACTGCAGGGCGATACCGAAGTCCTCGCCCTTGAGCAGCGAGATGACGGCCTGCAGGTCGTCGCGCTTCTTGCTCGACACGCGCAGCTCGTCGCCCTGGATCTGCGCCTTGACGCCCTTCGGCCCCTCGTCGCGGATCTTCTTGGAGATCTTCTTGGCGTGCTCGGAGTCGATGCCCTGCACCAGCGAGCCGGTGATCTTGAATGTCTTGCCGGAGCCGACGACCTCGCCGGCGTCGAAGGCTTTCAGCGAGATGTCGCGTCGGATCAGCTTCTCCTTGAACACCTCGAGGCCCGCCTGCGCGCGCTCCTCGGCGTCCGAGGTGATCACGATGTTCTCCTCGCCGGACCACTCGATGCCGGTGTTGGTGCCGCGGAAGTCGTACCGTTGCGACAACTCCTTGGCAGCCTGGTTCAGGGCGTTGTCGACCTCTTGCCGGTCGACCTTGCTCACCACGTCGAAGGATGAATCAGCCATGTCCGACAGGGTATGTCATGGCGATCAGCGGAAGTGGGCGGCCGCGCGGGTCTACCGGGGCGTTCGACGCTGTGCCTGCTCGGCGAGGGCACGACGCGACTCGTCATGGAGTACCTCGAGTAGTTCTCGCTCGAGGGCGACGAACTCGGGCGCGGTGAGCCCCGCCGGATCGCGCGGGCGCGGGAGGTCGACGCGCACCTCGTGGACCACGGTGGCCGGGCGGGCGGACAGCACGATCACGCGGTCGGAGAGGTGGACGGCCTCGCGGACGTCGTGGGTGATCATCAGCACGGTCCACCGGTAGCGCTGCCACACCGACTGCAACCACGTCTGCATCTCGGTCCGGGTGAGTGAGTCGAGGGCGCCGAATGGCTCGTCGAGCAGCACCAGGTCGCGATTCTGGACGACGGTGCGCAGCAGTGCGGCGCGCTGTCGCATCCCGCCGGACAGCTGGAACGGGCGGGCGTCTTCGAATCCGGCGAGTCCGAAGGCGGGGAAGAGGTCCGCGGCCCGGCGTCGGGCCTCCTTCGTCGGCACGCCCTGCACCTGGAGGCCGAGGATGGTGTTGTCCAACACGGTGCGCCACGGGAACAGCAGGTCCTTCTGCGGCATGTACGCGCAGTGTCCGGCGACGGCGGGTTCGGAGCCGACGGACGCGCTGCCGGAATCGGGGACGTCGAGTCCGGCCAGCAGGCCGAAGACGGTGCTCTTGCCACATCCGCTGGGCCCGATGACGGAGACGAACTCGCCGGGCTCGGCGGTGAACGACACCCCGTCGAGGACCTCCCGGCGAGGTTGTCCGCGTCCGGGTCGGGGATAGGACTTGGTGAGCCGGTCGACGATCAGCCGGTGGTCTGGGACGAGCCGGTGGTCAGTCATGGTGGTTCCGGTCCTCGGCGCGAGCCCAGGGCGCGACGATCCGCTCGACGGCGAAGGTGAGCAGGTACAGCGTGACGCTCAGGAGCGCGGTCACCAGCACGGCCGCGAGCACCAGGTCCGTGCGGAACGAGTTCTTCTGCAGGCTCATGTAGATGCCGAGCCCCTGGGTGGCGCCGACGTACTCGGCGAACACGGCGCCCACCACCGCATAGGTGATGCCGATCCGCAACGCGGTGAAGAACCTCGGTAGCGCGGACGGGAGCCGCACATAGCGGAAGACCTGGCGGCGGGTGGCCCCCATGCTGCGCATCAGCGCGCCGGCCTCGCGGTCGGTGGCGGCGAATCCCTCGATCAGGCCGATCGCCACCGGAAAGAACGTGACCAGGGCGATGACCAGCACCTTCGGGAGTAGGCCGAAGCCGAACCAGATGATCATCAGCGGTGCGATCGCGATGATCGGCAGGGTCTGGGAGGCGACGAACAACGGCACGAACGCCCGTCGCAGCGCCGGCGAGAAGTCGACGACGATGGCCAGCAGCCAGGCCAGGACCAACGAGACCGTGAACCCGATCAGGGTCACCTGCAGCGTCGCCGCGGCGTGCACCCCGATCTCCGCGCGGTGCGACCAACCCTGCGCGACGACGCGCGACGGCGACGGCAGCACCTGCGGCCGGATTCCGCTGACGTCGACGTAGACCTGCCAGACCGCCACCAGGACGACCACCGCGACGAGCGCGGGCGCGATGCGACGCAGGCCGGTGCTACCGAGGGGTGTCGAGGTAGTCATTGGTGAAGTACGTCGACCAGTCCGGCTCGGTCGTGAGCGGCGCCCCGTCCGGGCCGGTCAGCAGACCGCTGCGGTACAGGAACCCGGAGTTCCCGGCCCACTGTTCGAGCGTCTGCCGCCCGACCCGGCCGTCGGCGTCCTTCATGTACTGACCGGCGAGCATGCGCTGGCTCTCGAACACCAACTGCTCGTCGTTGAACGCACCGGGGTTGGCGGCGAGAAGGTCGCGGGCCGCCGCGTCCGGGTCGTCGGCCGCTGCCTGGTAACCGCGCTGCAGCGCCGTCACGAAGGCCGCCGCGCGGTCCGGGTTGTCCGCCAGCCAGTCCTCGTTGGCGTCGACGACGATCGCGTATGCCTCCGGGAAACCGAAGTCGGTGTAGTGGAAGTACCTCATCGGGGTTCCGCGATGCTCGGCCTCGATGCCCTCCCACGCGAGATAGGAGACGGTGAAGTCGGCCTGACCGGAGTAGACCGCCTCGTATGCCGAGGTCCCGAGGGTCACCGAGGTGAACTCGCCGGTGCCGCCGTCGTTTCGGATCACCTGCTCGAGGGTCTTCTCCTCGCCCGGGTCGCCGAAACCGGCGTATGTCTTCCCGTCGAGGTCCTTCGGGCTCGTGATGTCGCGGCGGTCGGCGCGGACACCGATGCCGGTGGCCCACTTCTGCAGCGGCGCGAACACGGAGATGGTGTGCGCGCCCGATGCCCGCGAGAAGGTCGACGAGTTGTGGGTGCTGATCCCGAACTCGGCGTTGCCCGCGTCCACGATGGTGTCCACGGCGGTGTTGTTGTACGGCAGGATCTCGACGTCGAGTCCGGCCTCCTCGAACCAGCCGCGCTGCTGCGCCACGAACAAGCCCGTGTGGTTGGTGTTCGGGGACCAGTCGAGCGCGAATCGGATGCTGCCGTCCGAACCGGCGCCCGAACCGCACGCGGTGATCGCCGACGACGCGACGACCGCGGCGGCGAGCACGGTGAGGAGGCGGCGCGCGCGGGCGCTCATGCGGCGGGCCACGGCTGCGGGTTCAGCGCGGTGTCCCAGAACAGGAGCTCGAACCGCGTGGCGACGGTGAACGCCGTCGCCATCGCGGCCCGTTCGCGCTCGCCGGCGTGCTCCGCAGCCGCGTCCACGAGTTCCCTTGCCCGCGAGGCGGATTCTTGGAATTCCGGGGCGTCGTAGGTGGTCACCCACTGCGCGTAGGGGTGGTTCGGGTCGGCGGCGAGCACCTGGGCGGCACTCGCGGCCAGGGCCCGGCCGACTTCCGCGTAGATCCAGAAGCAGGGCAGGGCCGCGGCCGCGCCGACCGCATACGACTCGGTCGCGGCGACGGCCGTCAGGTAGGACACGTACCCCAGGCACGCCGGCGACGGCTCGGGTTCGCCCTCACGCGGAGGCAGCTGGCCGCCGTTGAGCAGGTCGCCGTGCAGCGCCGACTCGACGGTGGCCGCGGTGGCCGACGAGTTCGCCCAGAACCCCGCGGTCTGCGGGTCGGGGGACTTCGACGCCAGGATGGCGAGGGCCTTCGCGTACCCGGCGAGGTACAGCGAGTCCTGCTCCATGTAGGTGCGGAACACCTCGAGTGGCAGCGTCCCGTCGCCGAGCCGCCGCAGGAACTCGAGGTCGTCGATCGCCGTCCGCAACCCCTTCGTCTCCTCCCAGAGGTGGTCGGAGAATCGGCCGGAGACCGGCACGTGCGCATGCACAGACATGACATCCCTTCGTCAGCATTACCTGGACAGGTTCTCGGGTCTCATCTCAGCCCCGCGTCGCGGAGCACCCCGTGTCAGAACGCAGCCACAGTAGCAGGAGTGGGGGTCGCGGTGGGACGCCTGTGCCAAGACCATGTCCCGGCCTGTTGACCAGCCGGTTTGCGCGTTGATGCGGTGTTCGTTGTATTCTTCACGGCGTTGTTCGTACGGCCGTCACGGTGGCCGGAAGAGCGGCACGGCAGGTTGCCCGAGCGGCCAAAGGGAGCGGATTGTAAATCCGTCGCGCAAGCTACATAGGTTCGAATCCTATACCTGCCACGGCGTGGTCCATTCTCGCGAAACTGCTCTACAGACGGTCTCCGACCAGCGATTTGTCTAGCGCAGACGCGAGTGTGTAACCTCGTTAAGGCTCTCGGGCGCAACCGCCCGGGGCACGCCCCCTTAGCTCAGTCGGCAGAGCGTTTCCATGGTAAGGAAAAGGTCGACGGTTCGATTCCGTCAGGGGGCTCGCTGGACGAGAAGTCCGCGGGGCGGTGTAGCTCAGCTGGTTAGAGCGCACGACTCATAATCGTGAGGTCGAGGGATCGAGTCCCTCCACCGCTACACATCGGGTCCGACCGGAACCGAGCGCAAGGGTCGCAAGCCCTGAGGGAACTTCCGAACCCGACCACGTACCACCCGAAAGAAGGCAATCAAGTGGCCTCCTCAACAGATGTTCGCCCCAAGATCACCTTGGCCTGCGAGGTGTGCAAGCACCGTAACTACATCACGAAGAAGAACCGCCGCAACGATCCCGATCGCCTCGAGATCAAGAAGTTCTGCCCGAACTGCGGCAAGCATCAGGGGCACAAGGAATCGCGCTGACGCCGTCGTCGGCCGTTTCGAAGTACCACCAGCAACGGGCTGCCTCTCGATGAGGCAGCCCGTCTTGCTGTGTCGGCCGAAGGAGTAGAGCTCAATGTCACAGGTAAGCGGAGCCGAGATCCAGGATCGTCCGGACGAGGCGTCGAGCGGTGGTGCGAAGCCGACCCCCGACGAGATCGCCGCCCACACGCAGAGCCTCGTCGGCTTCCACTACACGGTCGACGACTATTACGAGATCGGCCGCGAGGAGATCCGTAAGCACGCGATGGCGGTGCAGGATGCGCACCCGACCCACTGGAGCGAGGAGGGCGCCCGGGCCTTCGGCCACGACCGCCTGATCGCCGCGCCCACCTACGTGTCGGTGCTCGGGATCATCGCCCAGCGCAAGCTCTTCGAAGACGTCGTCACCGGCTACGACATGTGGCAGATCATGCAGACCGACCAGCGGCTGGTCTACCACCAGCCGATGAAGGTCGGGGACCGCCTGATCTGCGACGTCTCGCTCGAGTCGTTCCGGCATGTGAGCAGTCCCGAGATGATCGACTTGATGGTCACCAAGAACGTCATCTGGAACCAGCACGACGAGCCGGTCATGACCACGTGGACCTCCCTGGCCGCGCGTCCCGGTATGGACGTCGACCCCGAACTCGAGGCGTCCCTCGACCACGTGATGATCAAGGTCGACGCCATCGGCGAATCCGGGCACACCGTCGAGCCGAAGGCGGGTCGCTACGACCTCCCCGATCCGACCCAGTCGCCGGGCGCCTTCGGTGCCGTCGACTTCGACACGCTCACGGTGGGTCAGGAACTCACGCCCAAGCGCTACCTGCTGACGCGCGGCAATCTCGCGAACTATGCGGGCGTGGCCGGCGACCCCAACCCGATCCACTTCTCCGACCACGTCGTGAACGCGGCCGGCATGGACGACGTCGTCGCGCACGGCATGCAGACGATGGGGCTCGGCGCAAGCTTCGTCTCCGAGTTCATCGGCGACCCGGCGGCCTTCTGCGAGTACAACGTGCGCTTCACCAGCCCGGTGTACGTCCCGGCCGACGACAGCGCGGCCGTCGACTTCACCGGCAAGGTGAAGTCGCTCGATCCCGCAACTCGTCGCGGGACCATCGCGATCACCGCCAAGCAGGGCGATCGCCGCATCTTCGGACGCGCGCAGGCCGTCATCCAGTTCAACTGATCGACCGGTCGCGAGCCGTTCCGGCGGCTCACGGACGGGTGGCGTGTACGGTCGTCGGGGGAGCGGAGGCGAGCCCGTTTTGGGTCCACCGCCCCGGTGATCTACACTGAAGTGTCTGATTGATTCAGGCTTGCGCGCTACCCATAGGGTGGCGCGTTGGTTTTGTCGGCGACGAAACGTCGACGGGCCGCGAGGCCGGATCGAGAAGGACGGCAACGCCGACCACTCCGGTGGCGGGCGTCGCAAAGGGGCGTAGCTCAATTGGCAGAGCAGCGGTCTCCAAAACCGCAGGTTGCAGGTTCAAGTCCTGTCGCCCCTGCCCTGGTGAAGGGCACACGCTGACGAGAGGACCGCGAAGTTGAGCAAGCGAGACCGGGCCGCCCGCGCCAAAGACGCCGCAGAGGGTTCTGCGGCCGATTCGGCCGCGGCTGAGCTCGACGGTCGCGACGAGGCCACCGACGCGGGTACGGACGACGAGACGTCGACCGGAACCGCGAAGGAGCTGCGTCCGTCCGGTAAGCGCTCGGCTCGCGGACGTCGCTCGGCGGCGGGTGCAACCGACGGTGACACCGACTCCGACACGGGGTCCGTCGCCGTCAAGGAACGCAAGACCAAGAAGAAGGCGTCTGCCGAGGAGAGCCGGAATCCGTTCGTACGGATCTGGGTCTTCCTGACGCAGGTCGTCGCCGAGCTGAAGAAGGTCATCTGGCCTACGCGGCGCGAGATGATCACCTACACGATCGTCGTGCTCGTGTTCGTCATCGTGATGACCGCGTTCATTGCCGGCCTCGACCTCGCCTTCGCCAAGGGCGTGCTCTGGTTGTTCGGCTGACCCACGCGGTGGGCTCGGCCGGCGACGAGGAACACGACCGCCAGATGAACCATAAGGAGCGTGGGCTGCAGTGAGCACCCCGGAGAACGAACTCGCCTCGACCGATTCCGTCGACGTGGCTGCTGCCGACGTCGACGCTGTCGACGCGGCCGTGACCGACGCGGTGGACACCGAGGGTGACGCGGTCGCCGACGACGCGGTCGTCGAGGGTGACGAGGCCCCCGCCGAGGACACCGTCTCCGAGGATGCCGACGAGGCCGCGGATGCCGCCGACGACGCACCGGCAGAAGAGGCCCCGGTGGAAGAGGCGGAGGTCGATCCGGTCGAGGAACTGCGCAAGCAGCTCCGCCGCGCGCCCGGCGACTGGTACGTGATCCACAGCTACGCCGGTTACGAGAACAAGGTCAAGGCCAACCTCGAGACCCGCGTGCAGAACCTCGACGTCGGCGACTACATCTTCCAGGTCGAGGTGCCGACCGAAGAGGTCACCGAGATCAAGAACGGCCAGCCCAAGAAGGTCAACCGCAAGGTGCTGCCGGGCTACATCCTCGTCCGCATGGAGCTCAACGACGAGTCGTGGGGCGCCGTGCGCAACACGCCGGGTGTCACCGGCTTCGTCGGGATGACCAGCAAGCCGTCGCCGCTCTCGCTCAACGAGGTGCTGCAGTTCCTGATGCCGCGGACCGAGGCCAAGAAGCCCGCCGCGTCGCGCGGTGCCGCTGCCGAGGGCGTCGAGGCCGCAGCGGCCGCCGCGTCGAACGTCATCGAGGTCGACTTCGAGGTCGGCGAGTCGGTCACCGTCATGGACGGCCCGTTCGCCACGCTGCCCGCGTCGATCAGCGAGGTCAACGCCGAGCAGCGCAAGGTCAAGGTCCTCGTGTCGATCTTCGGTCGCGAGACGCCGGTCGAGCTCGGGTTCAACCAGGTCGAGAAGATCTGAACCCACGGGGGCTCCGCCCCCGTGAACCCCCGGCAAGTGCGTCGAGGGCAGAGGCTCTCACGTCGCGAATGTGACGTAGACCCAGCGAACTGAACACAGGAACTCGCGGGGCTTTCGCCCCCGTGACCCCGAACGAGTTCGGGGTACAGACTTCCACGTCTCCAGCGGGCGTGGATTCGCAAGGAAACAAGCAAGGAACAGAAGATGCCTCCCAAGAAGAAGAAGCTCGCCGGGATCATCAAGCTCCAGATCTCGGCAGGCCAGGCCAACCCGGCCCCGCCCGTGGGTCCGGCGCTCGGTCAGCACGGCGTGAACATCATGGAGTTCTGCAAGGCGTACAACGCGGCGACCGAGTCGCAGCGCGGCAACGTCATCCCGGTCGAGATCTTCGTGTACGAAGATCGCTCCTTCGACTTCAAGTTGAAGACCCCGCCGGCTGCGAAGCTCCTGCTGAAGGCCGCCGGCCTGCAGAAGGGCTCCGGCGAGCCCCACACCAACAAGGTCGGCAAGGTGAGCATGGACCAGGTCCGTGAGATCGCCAAGACCAAGGCCGAAGACCTGAACGCCAATGACATCGACCAGGCCGCGAAGATCATCGCCGGTACTGCTCGGTCCATGGGCATCACCGTCGAAGGCTGACAGACCTCATCATCACCGTGGGAGGGCCGGCTCGGCCCGCACCACACACCCCGCCGACTGACGGCGGAGAAGGAACAGAGCAATGAGCAAGAAGAGCAAGGCCTACGCGGCCGCGGCCGAGAAGGTCGACAAGACCAAGCTGTACAGCCCGCTGGAGGCTGTGGAGCTGGCCAAGGACACGTCGTCGAAGAACACCGACGCGACCGTCGAGGTCGCGATCCGGCTGGGCGTCGACCCCCGTAAGGCAGACCAGATGGTTCGAGGCACCGTCAATCTGCCACACGGCACCGGTAAGACTGCCCGTGTGATCGTGTTCGCCGCCGGCGACAAGGCCGCCGAGGCCGCCGCCGCCGGTGCCGACGAGGTCGGCGCCGAGGATCTGATCGAGCGCATCCAGGGCGGTTGGCTGGACTTCGACGCCGCGATCGCCACCCCGGATCAGATGGCCAAGGTCGGCCGTATCGCGCGTGTCCTCGGACCCCGCGGCCTGATGCCGAACCCGAAGACGGGCACCGTGACCACCGACGTCACCAAGGCCGTCAACGACATCAAGGGCGGCAAGATCAACTTCCGCGTCGACAAGGCTGCGAACCTGCACTTCGTCATCGGCAAGGCCTCGTTCGACCCGGCCAAGCTGGCCGAGAACTACGGCGCTGCCTACGACGAGATCATGCGCGCCAAGCCGTCGGCCGCCAAGGGCCGCTACATCAAGAAGGTCACCGTCTCCACGACGACGGGCCCGGGCATCCCGGTCGACCCGGCGGTCACCCGCAACTTCGCGGAGGCACCGCAGGCCTGATCTGATCAGGCGCACTGACACCCACGAGGGGCCCGGCATTCCGATGCCGGGCCCCTCGTGTCGTGTGCAATCACGCGTGGTCAGCGAGTATGCGTGCGAGTGCTGCTTCGACCGGGGTCAGCGGTGGGGTGGTGAGGTGCTCCGGCGGTGTTCGCGGATGGACCAGTTCGCGATAAGCGAGTTCGAGGCGCCGGCCGCGGTCGCCGTAGCCGACGGCGTCGGGGCGCGACCGGTTCGGGCGCGACTGGTCGCCGGACCTGGTGGCAGGTCTGTGGATCTCGTTGCGCACGGTGTTCAGGTGTTGTGCGAACCGCCGGGGTATGTCGGGTCGGCGGTTGAGGTGTTCGGGATTGGGTGGTACGCCGGGTTCGGCGTTCAATCGCCAGAGGCAGCGGCCTTCGTCGGGTCCGGATCGGGCGATGCGGGTGGTGTATTGGCCGGGTTGGTCGCCGACCATGCGGTTGTGTCGCGGGCAGGCGGGGGCGAGGTCGTCGATGTCGGTGAGTCCGCCTTTGGCCCAATCTTTGTGGGCGTGGTGGAGTTCGACCTGGGTGGCGGGCTGATCGCAGCCGGGTGCCGAACACACTTCCCCGTCGGGGCGGGCGAAGGAGACGAGGCGTTGTTCGCGGGTGGCCAGACGTCTGCCGCGCCCGAAGTGCAGGGGGACGGTGGTGGCGTCTTTGAAGATCGCCAACCATGGCTGGACGTCACCGGCCATCGCGATCAGGTCCCGGATGGGCAGCAGGGTTCCGGTGGCGGTGGTCGCGAGTCCGGCTTCGCGGATGAGGTCGCCGAGGTCGGCTTTGATGATCAGTTGCACGGGCAGGCCGCGGTGCGAGGTGCCGAGTGTTCCGTCGGCGAATCCGGCGGCGAGTGCGGCGTCGAGTGCGTCGTGATTGGTCTGGGCGAGGGTGCGGCCGTCGCGGTCGGCTGCGGTGGCCAGGGCTTCGGGGTCGGCGGTGCCGGCCGGGCCTTGGGGCGACTGTGGGTCGTCGGGGTTGTTGAGTCCGGGTTTGCCCCACACGGCGAACATCATGGTGAGTCGGGCGGCGAGTGCGGGTGTCAGGGTGCCCGATATTTTGGCGGTGCCGTCGGCGCGTTGCCGTCCGATCCACAGGCCGCGGCGTCGTTTCTGGTCGGTGTCATCGGCCAGGGTGCCGTCGGGGTCGAGGTGGGCAAGCAGCCGCGAGCCGAGTTGGGTGATGTCGGCCGGGGTGTGGTCGGTGGCGATCTCGGCCATCTGTCGTTCAGCGGCGACCTTGATGTCGTGGTCGACGGCGACCGGGATGCGGTCGAGGACGTCGAGGGTGGCCTGCACGTGCGCGGTGCCGACTGTTCCTTGTGCGAAAGCTTCGGCGAGGCAGGGGTATTCGGGTGGGAGGACCTCGCCGCCGAGGCTGGTGCGGTGGGCGGTGGCGTCCATCTGCTTACGGCGGCGCATCGGGTTCGAGACTCGTAGCCGGTGTGTCATGAACTGCATGAGGGTTCGGCAGCCGGCCTTGCGGGGTAGGTCGCGGGCCTCGACCTGATCGATCTGCCGGTCACCGGCAACGGTCAGACGCGCGATGGCGCGTTCGGTCTCCGCGGCGACGTCGATCAGTTCTTCGTCGGTGCACGAGGACAAGTCGACGGTCTGTAGTTCGTCGAGGTTCGCGTGGAGTTCGGCGACGAGTTCGGCCGCGCGGGACACGGGCGCGCCGTGGTCGGCGAGTGGTGTGGTGCTGGGCATGACGGTCACCTCCCCCGAAGAACCGTTGCTGCGAATGTACGTTCGAGTGTACACCCGCGTGGCCGGATGGCAATCCCAAAAAGCCATGTTGTGCAACGGTATTCGTCGGCTCGAACTTGTCGGTGCCTCATGGTAGGGGTGCGAACGCAGTCAGGTGTTGCGAACTTCGACGGTGGGTGCACTGGATTCCCATGGGCGGCGGCGCGACAATCGCCGCCGCCCCACGTGTTCAACGGGGCGTCCCGCGAATCACTCCAGCCAGTTGTTGCCCCCGAGGTCCAATTGTGCGACATCCAGGGACGGGGTGATACCGGATTCCGGTGCTAGGCCGTGGTTCTCGAGAACGCCGCGCATGATCTCGGCGGCGTCGATGTTGAGTGGGCTCGACACCCACATCGCGTACGGCAGGTTCACGAAGCGGTTCTCGCGCACCGCCTTCAGGTTCCGGCTCGCGGGATTCGATCGCAGGGCGGCGATCTTCTCGTCGACCGACTGGCCGGGATAGTCGACGAACACGATGACCTCGGGGTCCGCGGTAGTGAGGCGTTCCCAGCTCACGGCGGTCCAGGTGTCCTCGATGTCCTCGGTCGCGTTGCGCGCGCCCGCGGCGTCGATGATGCCCTGCGGGCCGCCGAAGGATCCGGAGGAGAAGATGGTGTCCGAGACGCTGTCGAAGACGAACACAGTCGGTTTCGCGGCGGGTTGTGGTGCGGCGCGCAGCTTCTCGAGGCGGCCGGCCACCTCGTCGGCCGCGGCGGCGCCCTGCTCGGGATTGCCGGTGATGTTGCCGATGTTGCGCAGATCGGTGTCGAGCGCGACCCACGGGTCCATGGTGCCGCGCTGCGCCTCGCCCTCGGTCTGCCGGCACGCCTCGGACAACTGGTACACGTCGATGCCGTGTCCGGCGAGGATCTCGGGTGTGATCCCGCGCGACTCGCTCATGCCGTAGTTGTATCCGGCATACAGCACTTGGGGTTTCGCCGCGACGATGTTCTCGAGTGTGGGACGTTCGGTCGCGACCTCGTTCAGGGTGTCGACCTGGGGTCCGTACTCGAGCCGCAGGACGTCCTTGTCCCGGGCGAGCGCGCTGACCGCCACCATGTTGTCACGGGCCCCGGCGGCGAGTGCGATCGCGATCATGCCGCCGTCGTTGACGAACAACCGGTCGAGGGGTTGCGGGTAAGCGACGTCGGCTCCGCAATTGGTCACGGTGACAGTGCTTTCCGACGCTGCGGTGCTGTCGGTTCCGCAGGCGGTGGCAGTTCCCAGGGTCAGAGCCGCCGCCACGATGGCGACGGTCGGGTGAACTCGGGACGTACGTATGGTCAAAGGATGTCCTCTCACGGGATGTCTTTCGTCAGAGTGCTGGGGGCGGGTGTGGTGGTGGGAGTGTTCAGGAGCAGATGGGGCAGGCCCGTCGACGGATGGTCGACGACGGTGCCGGACACCTCGAAGACGTCGGCCAGCAGAACCGGCGTCAGCACCTCGACCGGAGGTCCGTGCACGATGACACCGCCGTCGGAAACCACTGCGACGGCGTCGAAGTGACGCAGCAGCAGGTCGAGGTCGTGCATCGCCGCGACCACGGTGGCGTCGAGTTCGTCGAGGATCTCCATCAGTCGTAGTCGCCAGGCGGCGTCCAGGTGATTGGTGGGTTCGTCGAGCACCAGGATCGGGGTCTGCTGAGCGAGCGCGCGGGCGAGGACGACGCGGTGCCGTTCGCCGCCGGACAGCTGGGTGCACGAGCGGGTGCCCCAGCCGTCGAGCCCGACCTGGATCAACGCGCGATCGACCACCGTCTTGTCGTCGGAACTCCCGGTGGACCAGGCCGACCGGTACGGGGTCCGGCCGAGGCCGACCGCCTCGGCGACCGTCAGTTCCGCGGAGGGCTGTTCCTCCTGGCCGACCACCGCCATCGACATGGCGCGGCGTCGCGAGGGGATGCGGTGGAGGTCGTCTCCGTTCACCTCGACGTTGCCGGCGGCCGGGCGTTCGAGACCGCACAGCGTGCGCAGCAGGGTGGTCTTGCCGGAACCGTTGGGCCCGACTATGGCCAGTCGGGTGCCGGCGGGGACCGCGAGATCGACATCCCGCAGGACGACCCGGCCCCCTCGACGGCACGCAAGCGCGTTCGCGCGCAACGACATCGACGATGCGCGGGCGGGGTCGGTCACGAGCCTCCCCCGAACACGTACTGGCGTCGTCCCATGAGGAACAGGAAGATCGGTGCCCCGATCAGTCCGGTCACGATGCCCAGCGGCATCTCGCGCGGTGCGGCCGCCACCCGCGAGATCACGTCGACCCACACCAGGAAGAGCGCACCGCCGCAGACCGCCACCGGCAGCATCGCGCGGTGGGTGGCGCCGACCAGGAGTCGCGCCGCGTGCGGGACGATGAGACCGACGAAACCGATGCCGCCCGCCACCGCGACGAGCACGCCGACCAGGAGTCCCTGAACACCGAACAGCGCGTTGCGCATGGCGCGTACCGGCACGCCCAGCGACGTCGCGGTGTCGGTTCCGGCCGCGTAGGCATCGAGCCAGGAGTGGATGGCGAGCATGGCCACGACGGTGGCCAGCACGACCACCGCGGCGATCTGCACTTTCGCCCAGGTGGCGCCCGCGACGCTGCCGAGCATCCAGAACATCACGTTGTCGGCGGCGTGCGGGTCGGCGGCGGTGAACACCAGCAGCGACGACAACGCCATGAACGCCGACGACAACACCACCCCGGACAGGATGAGTCGCAGCGCGGTCAACCCGCCCTGGGCACGGGCCACCAGGTACACCGTGACGGTGGCGGCCAGCGCGCCGAGCAGCGCCCCGCCGGACAGCGCCCAGACGCCCAGACCCGCGAGCACGCCGAGGGTCATCACCGCGGTGGCCCCGACCGCCGCGCCGGCGGACACACCCAGCAGATACGGCTCGGCCAGCGGGTTGCGGACCAGGGCCTGCATGAGTGCGCCGGCCAGCGCCAGCCCGGCTCCGACCAGCGCGGCCAGCACGGACCGGGGCAACCGGAGATCCCAGATGATGACGGCGTGCGCGGAGTCGAGCTCGGCCCCGGTCATCCGGCCGACGACGGTGTGCCACACCTCGCCGACGGGGATGGTCTCCGCGCCGAAAGCGGTGGCCAGGGCGATGCTGAGGAGGGTGAGGACGAACAGTACTGCGGCTAGCGGCGTCGACGGGAGTCGCCGGACCGACGGGGCGGTCGCGCTCTCGGTCGTGCCGTCGGTACGACGGGACACGGGTGGTACTGCCTATCGGTCTGGGTATCTGTGCGCGAGATACACGATGGACTCGAGCGAGAACGGCCGGTAATCGGACTCGGGATCGTGGCGCCGGCGCCTTCCCGGGTCGCCCCGGTGTCCGCGCCGAATCCGTCCCCCATACCGTTGCGCGCCAGTCCCGGATTCACACCGGGTTCCCTGACACCCACGTGTGCGGGTGTGACCGTTCTCGGGGCTCACGCTATCAACATCGACCGCCGACCGAACGCGCGGTCGGCGGCGCAGCCCGGACAGCCGACACGCGAGCACCTACGCTGGGTGCCGACGATCGATGAACCCGACGCGGAAACGGTGAAGCGATGGACGTACGAGACACGAAGCTGGCCATCATCGGGGCGGGTGCGGTGGGCACCGCGATCGCCTACTCGTCCCTCATCCGAGGTGTCGCACGGACCATCGCCCTCCTCGACATCAACGCTGCCAAGGTGACCGCCGAGGTGCTCGACATGTCGCATGGCCTCGAGTTCGTGCCGCGGGCGGACATCATCGGATCCGACGACGTCTCGGTGTGCGCGGACGCCGACGTCGTCGTGTTCACCGCCGGCGCGAAGCAGAAGCCAGGGCAGTCGCGTCTCGAATTGGCCGAGGCGACAATCGGTCTGACACGCGCCATCCTCCCCGGGGTCTTGGCGGTGGCCCCGAACGCGATCTATGTGATGGTCACCAATCCCGTCGACATCGTCACCTACGCCGCCCAGGAGATCAGCGGGTTGTCACCGCACCAGGTCTTCGGGTCGGGCACGGTGCTGGACTCGTCCCGCCTGCGGTTCCTGATCGCGCAACACTGCGGGGTCGCGGTACAGAGCGTGCACTCCTACATCGTCGGCGAACACGGCGACAGCGAGATCCCGCTGTGGAGCTCGGCGTCGATCGGGGGCGTGCCGCTCACCTCGTGGACGCCGCTGCCCGGCCGTCCGGCGATGGACGCCGTTGCGCGCGAACGTATTCACCACGAGGTCGTACATGCCGCGTACACCATCATCGAGGGCAAGGGGGCGACGAACTACGCGATCGGTCTGGCCTCGACGCGCATCGTCGAGGCGATCCTGAACAACGAACACCGGGTGCTGCCGGTGTCGACGAGGGCGAACGGCATCGAGGGGCTCGACGGCGTGTGCCTCTCGCTGCCGACCGTCGTCGACCGCGGTGGTGCGCAAACCCGGCTCGATGTCCCGCTGTCGGACTCCGAGCGGGCGGGCCTCCTCGCCTCGGCGGAAACGCTGCGCGGGATGCAGGCGCGGTTCGGGTTCTGACGTCACACGGGGACGGTCCCGCGCAAGAACTCGAGCTGATCGGCGACCACCCGCTCGAAGTCGTCGCCGACGTAGATGTCGAAATGTCCTGCCGGATAACGAATTACCCGTGCTGCCGGGGCGCGGCGGGCGTACCGGGCAGTCGGTCCGGCCGGCGCCACGGTGTCGTCGTCGCAGATGCACACGAGCGTGGGGCAGGTCAGCCTTCGCAATGCCCGACCAGGCGTGTGCAGCGGGATCGTCAGCCCGATCCGGGCGGCGACCTCGTTGGTGAACTCCAGGTCGTCGGGCACCAGCGGCAAGTATCCCGACACCGCGTCGGGTGCCGTCATCAGGGCGGCCGAGCCGGACGCACCGGCGAGGCCGACGGTGACCGGCGGACGGCCCAGTGCCGAACCTGCAAGATCCGCGAGTGCGCGCACGGTCACCTTCGCCCCGGACACCACGCCCAGGGCGGCGGTGGAGGCTACTCCACTGGTGAAGGGGCACTGGGAGATCACCGCGGCCACCCGGCCGTCGCGTTCGCCCGCGACGAGGACGTGTCCGCCGCCGAAGGAGGTGCCCCACAGCACTATCCGTGAGGTGTCGACACCGCTGAGTGTTCGGGCGAAGGCGATTGCCGCGGCCCAGTCGTCGAGTTGGCGGCGGATAGACAGCAGCTGTCTCGGTTCGCCGTCGCTGTCACCGAAGTGGCGGTAGTCGAACACCAGGCACGAGTATCCCGCAGCGGCGAAGCGCTCGGCGAACGTGTCCAGGCGCATCCGCCGGACCGCACCGAGCCCGTGTGCCATCACGATGACCGGCGCCGGAGTGGTTCCCTCGGGCCGGTACCACCAGGCCCGGCATGTCGTCCCGGACGAATCGAACTCGACGTCGTTCCTGATCATCGTTTCCCCGCTGTCGGTGGTTTCCTGGCCGGACTGTACCAATACGCGTTGTCGAATGGCAGGCTTGCCGGAGGCTGTGGAAAGCGAGATGGAACCCGACGTCGACGCTGCTAGCGTCTGCCGTCGTGAAGAGATTGATAGCGGGGGCGTTGATCGCCGGAGCGGCAGTATTCGGATTGACTGTGGGCGCGGGTGATTCCGACGCCAAGATCAAGCCGGGCAACTACAAACAGCAGCAACTCATCTACGGATTCGTTCCGATGCCGGAGTCGAATGCGCGGGTCATCGGCAACGGCATGTACACCGACTACTACGGGATCGGGCCGTGGAATCTGCAGCGTCAGCAGATCCAGCAGACTCCACACGGCGGCGTCGTGGCGCACACTGCGGACCCGGTGATGCAGTGGTTCGCGCGTACGGAGTTTCGGCGCACCAAGAACGGATATGTCGGCACGATGTACAGCTGGGGCGTCCCGCTCGGCAGTGCGCTGCTGAAGGAACAGCCGCGTCGCTGACCCCGCGCCTTCCGATCCCGGGTCCGGCCGACGACGTGTCCGTCGGCCGGACCAATTTTCGCTTCTGATGCGTCCTTCGATGACCGGACCCCCTAGTGTCACCTCGTCACGATGAGGTGTCGGGGGACACACAGAAGAAGGTCAAACACGATGCGTTGCTCGCGAATGATGGTCCCCGGATTCCTGGCCGCGGCGTCGATGACGGTCGCTCCGCTGTTGGTTGCGGCACCCGCCTCGGCGGCCACCGATTACGCCAACTGCTCGGAACTCAACGCCGACTATCCCCACGGTGTCGGCCAGGCCGGCGCCGTCGACTCCACATCGGGTACGCCGGTCACGACGTTCACCGTCGACGACGATCTGTACGACGCCAACTCCGAGAGCGACCGCGACAAGGACGGCATCGCCTGCGAGAAGCGCTGAGCGTGAGTCACACTGGGTGACGTGTTCACCCAGGTCGAGGACGAGAACCGGCGGTTGCTCCGTGCGCGCGACGCCATCGACCGCTCCTACGCCGATGACCTCGACATCGCAACGCTCGCCCGCATCGCGCTGATGTCGCCGTCGCACTTCATCCGCCGGTTCCGGGCCGTGTTCGGGGAGACGCCGCACCGCTGCCTGCAGCGTCGGCGCATCGAGCGGGCCTGTGCCCTCCTTCGGACCACCGACGTCCCGGTGCTCGACGTCGCGTTGCTGGTCGGCTACGACAGTCCTGGCACGTTCGGCCGGACGTTCAGCCGACTCGTCGGCTTCAGTCCCATGGCCTACCGGCAGCGTGTCGCTCCGATTCCCGTTCCCGGTTGCTTCGTGCGCCGGTGGACCAGGCCGAGCGATGCTGCCACCGGGGTCCCGCGAGCGGCCGAAGTGAGCGATTTCGGAGAAGCGCCGACCGGGCCGCCGGTCGTATCGTCGGGCGCATGATCAACGGCATCGGTATCCATTCCGTCTACGTCCTCGATCAGGACGTCGCACTCGACTTCTACGTCGGCACACTCGGTTTCACGATCGACACCGACGTCGACATGGGTTTCATGCGGTGGTTGACGATCGCGCCGCCCGGTCAACCCGACCGGCTCATCCTGCTCGAGAAGCCCGGGCCGCCCGCGCTTTCCGACGAGACCGCCGCGAAGATCCGCGACCTCGTGACGCAGGGGGCGATGCCGGTGACGATCCTGTCGACCGACGATTGTCGCGGCACCCACGCGGCGCTCGTCGCACGCGGCGTCGAGTTCACCCAGGACCCCGAAGACCAGCCCTACGGCACCGACTGTGCGTTCCGGGACCCGTTCGGCAATGCGTTGCGAATGACCCAGCGCACCGCCGCCGACCGGCCGATCGGAGCCGACGACATCGGCCGCTGGGCGCCGGACGAGTGAGGTGGTCCGCCGAACATCCCGGCGGCCACGCAGGCGTTAGATTCGTGCCCATGGCGGTCCGACTCGACAAGTACCTGAGCAGCAACCACCCGGACATCGCGATCGCGGCGGCGTTGCTGTTCCTGGCCGGGCTGGTCGACGCCATCGCGTTCGTCGTGCTCAAGGGCAGCTTCGTCGCGTTCATGTCCGGCAATTCGACGATCCTGGGAGCGTCGACGGCCGCGGGCGGGTGGTCGACGATCGCGGTCGTCGCCGGACTCGTCGCGGCCTTCTTCGGCGGGGCCGTGGGCGGCGCGGCACTCGGTCGCTGGGGCGGACAGCACTCGCCGGTCTGGGTTCTCGTAGCCGTGACGGTGACGCTTCTCGCCGGCACCGTTGTCGCGCTGACCGCGTCGCCGACGGCCGGGATGATCGTGGTGGCGACGGCGACCGGCGCGATCAACTCGGCACTGTCGCACACCTCGACGGTGCCGGGCGGCTTGACGTACGTCACCGGCACGCTGGTGAAGTCCGCGCACGAGCTGGTCGCCTCGCTGGGTACCGATCGACCGTGGGCGTGGCTGGCGGTGTTCTGGTTGTGGCCGGTGTTCGTCCTGGGCGCGGTGTGCGGCGGTTTCGCAGAACGTCACTGGGGTGTCGCCGGGTTGTGGGCCGGGGTCGCGATCGCCGCCTGCACCCTCCTCCTTCGGGTTGCCGAGACGTTGTCTCGGGGCAATTCGCGCTCAGATGGAACCGATCTTGCCGCTGGATAGTCTGAGTTACATGCGCGACGACAAGCTGCTCACCCGGATCTCCGCCCTTCTCCGTCAAGCGGAGAACACCGACAACGAGCACGAGGCCGAGACCTTCATGCAGGCCGCCCAGCGGCTCGCGACGGCGTCGTCGATCGACCTGGCGGTAGCGCGGGCCCACGACCCCGCGGCGCGCAAGAAGGTCACCCCGATCAGTCGACAGATCGCGATCGGCGAGCCCGGCAAACGCGGACTGCGGACCTACGTGCAGCTCTTCGTTGCCATCACCGCCGCCAACGACGTGACCGTCGACGTGGCGAGCAACTCGACCTTCGTGCTCGCCTACGGGTACGAAGCCGACATCGACGCCTGCGAGGCCCTCTACACGTCGCTGATCGTGCAGATGGTCGCGGCCAGCGACGCCTACCTGCGGTCGGGTGCCTACAAGGGCGAGACGTTCGCGCGGGTCGTCACCCGCGGGAACGGGTGGCGAGCCCGGCGGGTGATCGAGGAGAAGCCGTTGTCGCCGATCACGGCGCGGCTCAACTTCCAGTCGGCGTTCGCCGAACGCATCGGCAAGCGTCTCGCCGAGGCCCGCGACGCGGCGCGTGCGGAGGCCCTGGCCGCCGAACGCGACTCCGGGGAGACCACGCGCTCGACGGCGGTCGCGTTGCGCAACAAGGAGATCGAGGTCACCGACTTCTACCGGACCGAGTCGAGCGCCCGCGGGACGTGGCGTCCGTCGAGCGCCTCGGCCGGCTACTCGGAGGCCGCACGCCGCGCCGGCGACCGCGCGGGACGTCGCGCGAAGATCGGTGCCGACCGCGAGTTCGGCGGTGCGCGTGGCGCTTTGGAGGGTTAGGGCTCCACGCGCGTGGGCGGGGCGTCCACCGGACTCCCGGGAGGCCGGTCGTACCAGGATGCAGACGGGTGCGGGACGAACGGTGTCGGTGTGCCGGCCCACCGCCGCACCCACCGGCCCAGACGACCCTCGTCCGTTGCCACGGCGTGCACGACGATGGCGGTGACGACGAGGATCAGCGCGAACACGAACAGCCAGCTGATCGCGACGAAGACGACACCGAGGGTGCCGTAACTGCGGATGGTGCCCGCCGCGAGCGTCGGCAGTGCGACGCGGCTGCCGGCGAGCAGGGCGGTGATGAGGATGCCGGTACCGAGGCCGTTGAGGACGAGCAGCTTCATCGGTACCTGCGACGACACCAGGAGCCGCGGGATCGCGGTGAAGGTGACCGACCAGATCAACACGGTCACGGCGACGATGAGCCCGATTCCCAGGACGCCCCGATCGCCGATGTGCATGCCAAACAGCGAGGTGGCCTCCACTCCGGTGGACAGACCCTGCACGGTGACCGCGGCGGGGATGAGGAAGACGACGACGACCCATCGCCAGAAGCTGCTCCACGGCAGTTTGGCGACGTCCCAGATCGACACATACATTCGGCCGAGAGCACGGGACAGGGAGGTGGCGCCGGCGATGGTCATCAGCGCACCGACGATGCCGAAGGTCGTCGCCGAGGTCGGGTCGTCGATCGTGGGCGTGTCGAGACTGCTGACGGGGATACCGAGCTGGGTCAGTGCGTCGTCGACGACGCTGGCGCCCGGCAGGGTGAGCACCAGGATCACGACCGGGAGGATCGAGGTGAAGGCCTGCGCGGCCAGGGTCATCGACCGGTCCGTGAGATTACCCCGAGCCATGTCGATGACGATGCGGAGCATCAGGGAGGCGCCGGGCAGTCGCATCACGCGCTCGCGTACGGCATCGAGGTCGGGACGGCGCATGAAGTCTCCCATCGGCTCCGGGGTGAGCTTCGGCCCGCTCGCTTCGCTCCCGGCGCCGTGGCTCCTCGGCCCGCTCGCTTCGCTCCCGGCGCCGGGTCTCTCATCATCGGCGATGCCGTGAGTGAACGGGACACCGGGCGCGCACGATTCTATGAGGCCGAGCACCTCGTGCATCGCCTGTTCGACAACGTGTCGTCGTCACGGACGGTGCAACTCGCCGGCACCGAGGTCACCCTCCCCGCGGAGGCGCGCTTCGCCTCGATCGACGCCGTCGACGACTACGTGGGCCGCGTGCTCGCGCTGCCGGGTGTGCGGTCGAGTTTCGAGCGCGCGTCGCACCCGGTATCGGTCCGCGAACGGCGCGGCCAGCGGTCCGCCCACTATGCGGCGCGGGTTCGCAGATCCGACGGTGTGCCGGTCGCCGCCGAGATCGCCATCCCGTCGGCGGCCGACGGACGCTGGGCGCTGCGTGAACTGGTGGTGCTGCACGAGCTCGCCCATCACCTCGACGGCACGACCGGCCCGGCTCACGGGCGCGGATTCGTGCTGACGCTCATCGAACTCGTCGGGCTCGTACTGGGGCCCGAAGCCGCGTTCGTCTATCGCGTCGTGCTGTCGGATTCCGGGGTGGGGTGAACGACAGGTCCACCCCGGTTCGGTGGTGGACCTGTCGATTCGCGGCGGATGTGTGCGCGATTCCTATCCCGCCTTCGCCTCCCGATCTGCGGCTCGCTGGAACTCGAGGTCGTCGGAGGCGCAGGCCAGACAGATCGGTGCGTGACCGGCGGAGGGGTCGCGGTCCATCTCGTAGGCGATGTAGCTGTCCTCGCAGCGGTGGCACCGGATGCGCGCCTCCCACATGTCGTCGACCTCGTCGCGGGGGTCATAGGGTCGCTGCATCGTGAACCATCCCTCGCGGCGGAACGCCAGGGCCGCCGCGTAGATGAGACCGGCCACGACGAAGGCGATGGGCGAGGCCCATACCGCACCGAACGTACCGCCGAAGAGGACGAGTGCGATGCCGATCACGGACGCGACCGCCCACGCGCCCATGCCTGCCGGGTTCACCGCCGGGACGCGACCCGGACGGAACTCCAGCGAATCGGCCGGGATCCTGCGCAGCCGCATCCAGCCGATGTGAGTCAGCGCGATGGCGACCCACCCCACGATGAGGACACCCTGGTACTGCAGGGAAGTGGTGATCCAGGACAGCACGTTTGTCAGCATCATCAGATAGACGATCACGGCGACGACGCCGACCCAGAAGGTCCGGGGCATCGAGAACTTGACGGTACGGGCGAAGAAGTTCTGGAAGTTGGTGGACGCCAGGTAGAAATTGCCGCTGTTGACCCGTGTCTGGCTGACGACGACCCAGAGCAGACCCCAGATACCCATCATGCCGACGATCCCGAGGATCGCCGACTCCTCCGAAAGAGGTCCGGCGATGGTGATGGTCTGTGCGAGGAACATGCCGACAGCCGCGTTGATCAGGAGCGTGACGACGTAGAACGGGGTGCCGAAGGACACGCGGGCGTTGAAGGTGGCATCCTGCGGGCGCCCGAATCGCGCGTAGTCCCAGGCCATCATGGTGACGACCCAGACGCCCATGTAGATCACGAAGGCGTACCACCAGCCCGGCACTCCCAGATCGGCCGCGGCCTCCGGCTCATAGGTGAGCCAGTCATTGCTGTAACCGTATTCAGCGATCGCCCACACCACCGAACCGACCAGTCCGACCACGTAGAGCGGCAGCAGGACCCCGTTGAGGCGGTCGAGCCAGGTGGCGACACCGCGCCATGCCAGCGGGGCCTGGTAGGCGACGACCACGAAGGCCCAGAACGCGATCGGCAGTCCGCCGAAGTAGGCGTGCAGGGCCGACGCGACGATCGCACCTTCGGCCACCACGTAATACGCGATGGTGATCCCGAACAGGGCTGCGGCGAAGGCGGATCCGGCGCGGCCGAACACGACGCGGGAGAACAGCGAGACGCTGGTGCCGGTCTGGTTGGCGAACTTGGCGGCGACGGAGTTGATGGCGCCGTAGGCCACCACCGAGAGTCCGATGCCGATGAGGGCGTCGGTGGCGCCCACGGACAGGGAGACAGTGGCGCCGACGACCACGAAGAACATCGCGCTCATCAGGCCGAACCAGGCCATCGAGACCGACGAACGAGACGTCCGCCACGAGTTGGGCACGATGTGCATGGAGTAGTCCTCGGCGGCGGCGCGTGCCAGGACCTGCGGATCGTCGGTGTAGGTGACGTCCAGGGGCGGAACTCCGCCCGCCCTGGAGGACGAGATGTCGAGAGTCATTGCTTTCCTTGGTGTTCGAGTGATGGTCAGATGCGAAGCAGCGGCGGGTGGATGGCGTCGATGCCACCACCCGCCGCTGGGTGTCATTCGGATTTCCCGGGAGTCGGGAGAGGTCAGACGGTCGCCGGCTCCGAGACCGTCAGCGTGCCGGGGACGAAATCGATGGTCGGGTCGTCGGTCCAGTGGATGACGGTGCGTCGCTGCAACATCTGCCGGAACTGAGACGTCGTGTTGGTCAGCACCTCACCGCTGCCCCAGTCGAGGATCACGCCGTACTGACGGACACAGTCCATCTCGTTGATCAGACCGGCGCGATACTCCTCGGAGACCGCTTCGGGATCGCGCTCGATCCATGCATGCCGATTGCTGCGGATGTACTCCCGCGCCCCGATGGTGGCTTCGAGATCGACCTCGTAGGCGAAGATCTCAGGATCGATCTCCCTGATGACCACGCCATAGTCCTTCTCCGCCCGGGCAATCGAGACATAACCGTCGATGACGTCCTCCAGAACCGCGTCGACGTCACGCTGGAGTGGGTCGCCGAGGCCGCCGCCACCGGCCGACGGGCGGGTGAACTCGTCGCCGGACTTGACGGGGACCGCGGCGAAGATCGAACCCAGATATTGCTCGTCGTCGGTGCCTTTGTTGAGCCAGACGCCGTGGGGGATGGATGGCAGGCCGCCCCACAGCCCCCAGGTCACCGACCGTTCGCGATCGCAGCAGTAGGACATGACGGTGTTGTCGCTGGCCCACAGTTTTCCGCCCTTTTCGGCACCGAGACCGCCGCGGAACCTGCCGGGCCCGCCGGAGTCGGGCACCAGGTCGTGGCACGACGTGAGAACCGGGGCGAGCCTTTCCTGTCCTTCGAAAGGCTGTGTGCCGTACTGGACTCCGAAGACGGCAGCGGATGCGTTGTAACCGTCGGCGCCGTTGCGGGCGCCCCAGCCGCCCATCATCCAGTCGTACCACATGAAATTCGGATTGCCTTCTCCGCGTTGATCGCGTCCGCCCACCAGGAGGTATTCCAGGTTGAACGTGCAGGCCATCGCGCGCTCGGGCTGGATGTCCGACCAGATCTCGAAGACCGAACTCATGATCTTCTCGAACGGGCCCGAACAGAAGCCGGCACACGGCGACGGCCAGTCGGCATTGACCACCGAACCGAGTGGCCCGAGGTCCGCCGCCACGACGCGGTAGAACCCGGAATTCAGTGGGATGTCCGGGAATTGCATCTTGGTGCCGGCGACGATGCCGGCGAACGACCCGCCGAATCCGGCGTTTAGCATCGACGAGATCGACGCGTGCGACTCGCTGAGGTCGTAGTGCACGGTATCTCCGGAGATCGTCATCCGCGTCTTGATCGGGATGAGGCCCTCCCCGCGCGCCGGGTCCTGGTCGATGTAGTCCTCGGTGTACCAGACCCCGTCGGGGAGCTCGGCGATCTTGGCGCGGGTGAGATCCTCGACGTAGTCCTGCACCTCCGCCATCGCGGTCTTGATGGTCTCGACGCCGTATTTGTCGCACAGGCGCTGGATCTCACGCTCGGCGACGCGGGTCGCCTCGGCCTGTGCCTGCATGTCGCCGATGATGTCGCGGGGATTCCGGGTGTTCTTCGCGATGAGATAGGCGACGTCGGTGAGGAACTGGTCCTTGCTCCACAGTCGGGTCGGCGGGATTCGCAGTCCCTCGCCCATGTGATCGAGTGCCTTGACGTTGAACGAGCCGGGAGTGGCGCCGCCGACGTCGGCCCAGTGACCGTTGGCCTGGGCGTAGCCGAGCAGTTCGCCCTGGTAGTAGATGGGTCGGATGATGCGGGTGTCGTTGAAATGGCTTCCGCCCTCGTAGACGTCGTTGATCACGAAGACGTCGCCGGGATGGATGTCGCCCTCGAACTGCCGGATGACCGCCTTGGCGGTGTAATGCAGTGTTCCGACGTGGGCAGCGATGTCGCCGGTACCCTGCATGACGGTGTTGCCCTCGGTGTCGCAGAGCGCCGAGGAGAAGTCCCGGGAGTAGATGACGAACGAGTAGCAGGTGCGCAGGATCTGCTCGGCCATCTGGTCGACGGTGTTGATGAAGGCGTTCTTCAGCACCTCGAAGGTGACCGGGTCGAGTGTTGTTGCCATGGTGTGGTTTTCCTGTTCTGTCAGAGAGGCTGGGAGATCACTCGGCGGCGGTGAGCAGGAGGTTGCCCCACTCGTCGACCCGCGCCGAGGTCTGTGGCGGGACCACCGTCGTCGAATCGAGCTGGTCGACGATGCACGGTCCGGTCAGCACGGCTCCGGGCGGCAGGCCGGCGCGGTCGTAGACCGGCGTCGCCAGACGGGCGACCTCGTCAGGGAAGAGCACGTCCCGCACCTCGAGGGGTTCCGGTGAGAAGGTCGCCGGATCGATCAGGTCGGCAGGCGCCGCGTCCATCCGGGGGGTGAGGCCGATGGCGCGCAACGAGATCCGGTAGATCTCGACACCGGTGTCCTCCGCGGCGAAGTTGTGCTCCTTCAGATGCGTCGCGTGGAAGGTCGCAACGACCTCATCCAGGCTCGTCAGCGGCATCGAGACCGGCACCGCGATCGCCCGCCACTGTCCCTCGTAGCGCATGTCGAGGTAGTACTCGAAGAGCATGTCGTCGGGGTCCACGTGCTCGGCCGTCAGACGCGCGCGTCCCTCCTCCTGCAACTCGGCGAAGGTGGCGGTCAGATGGTCGAGGTCGGCGCCCGCGGCGTCGGCGAGGTACATCCGGGTGATGTCGTGCTGGATGTCGACGAGCATGCAGCCCATCGCCGAGGTGACTCCCGGGTGCGGCGGGATGATGACGGTCGGGATGCCCAGGTCCTTGGCGAGATAGGCGGCGTGCAGCGGCCCGGCCCCACCGAAACCGACCAGCGCGAAGTCCCGCGGGTCGTGGCCCTTGCGGATGGAGATCAGCCGGATGGCGTCGGCCATGTTGGCGTTGGCGACCTTGATGATCGACTGGGCTGCCGTCTCGACGTCGAGACCCAGTGGCGCCGAGATCTTCTCCAGGGCGACCCGCGCCATCGACTCATCGAGCTCCTTCACTCCGCCCGCGAGCTTCTTGCCGACGGTGCCCAGGATCAGATTGGCGTCGGTGTTGGTGGCGAGCTCCTCGGAGACGCCGTAGCAGGCCGGCCCGGGGTCGGACCCCGCGGACTGCGGACCGTTGCGCAACGAACCGGCGTCGTCGAGCCAGGCGATCGAACCGCCGCCCGCGCCGATGGTCAGCACCTCGATGCTGGGGAAGCAGATCGGGTGGCCGAACGCGACGCTCCACATGTTCGTCGTCGCCAGCACGCCGTTGTCGGTGAGCGAGACATCGGTGGAGGTCCCGCCCATGTCGAACCCGATCGAGTTCTCGAACCCGCACGTGCGAGCGATGTGCCGGCTCGCGATGGCCCCCGCCGCGATGCCGGAGGCGGCCAGGCGGGCGCCGTACTTCTCGGCCATGGTCGGCGTCATGACCCCGCCGCCGGAATGGAGCAGCAGGACGTCGTTGTCGTAGCCGGCATCGGCGAGCCGGCCCTCGAGCGTCCGGGCGTAGGGGCCGATGATCGGGACCAGGGCGGCGTTGGCGACCGTCGTCGAGAACCGCTCGTACTCGAAGATCTCCGGCAGGACATCGCTCGACGTGGTGATGGACACACCCGGCAGTTCCTCGGCGAGGATCTCGGCCATCCGGTTCTCGTGTGCGGGGTTGGTGAAGGAGTTCACGAAACACACTGCCACGGTCTCGATCTCGCGTCGCCGCAGGATACGCGCGACCTCGCGCGCCGCGTCCTCGTCGAGCGGATCGAGGACGGTGCCGTCGTAACCGATCCGTTCGGGAACCGTCAGGCGGTGACGACGCGGGACCACCGGCGGGGCGACCTCCTGGTACGGGTCCCAGGACTCGCGGTCGCCACGCCGGATCTCGATCACGTCCCGAAACCCCTCGGTCGTCACCAGCGCGACCTTCGGGAACTTCCTCGTGATGAGGGCGTTGGTCGCGATTGTCGTTCCGTGCGAGAAGAATTCGACGTCCTCCCACGCGACGCCGGCCTGCTCCATGCCCGCCAGCACGCCCTCGATGGGATTGCTCTGGGTCGGATACTTGGCCGTGACGATCGCGCCGTCGGACTGCTGGATGAAGACGTCGGTGAACGTCCCGCCGATGTCGACGGCGGTGCGGACCTTGCCGGTCCGGCTGATGGCTTTCGTCATGGGCACTTCCTCGGGTGGTTCAGCGGTCTCGGTACGCCCATCACGAAACTCCGCGCGGCGGCGCTGAACAATTGGCTGACCTGCCAGTGGTGTGGCGCGCGGCGCTGGACGTTCACACGCGGGGGACCGCCCGCAGGCGCGAGACCTGCACAAACCGTCGTTCGCGGCGCGTAACGCGGAAATGTCGGACACGGACCGGAAACGTGATGTCACACAACGGAAACAACGACGACGATGCGCGGTCGGGTGGTGAGAACGACTGCGAGCGCCGATAATCGACGCATACCGGTGCGGCGAGGAGGCGAGGCGATGGCGACTGTGGGTGACGTCGTCGTCGGCGTGGGTCTGCTGGCGGTCACCCCCGGCGCCGCCGGTCGGACGCGACACATGGAGGTGTCCGGTACCTGCGAGGTCGGGCGGATCGAGCCTGCGGACGTCGGGGCGGGCGACATCGTGCACATGGGCTCGACGGGATGGCAATCGGCCGGGGCGCCGGAGGTGTTCGCGGCGATTCTGCGTCGATGCGCGGCGGCCGCCGTGGTGGTGGACACCGACGACGACAACCTCTCGGCCGAGTTCGTGTCGGCCTGCGTGAGCCACGGCGTGCCGATCTACATGCTCCCGAGGTCGAAGACGTTCCGCGATGTCGAGCTGCTCGTCGCGCCACATACCGCCGTCGACGACGCCGCTGACGAACACGGTCCGGTGGCGTCGATCCTGGCGTCCCTCGGGGCGTTTCACCGCGCGTCGGGAATCAGCGCGGCAGTGGTCCTCGACGGCGCGGTCCTCTCGGAGCCGTCGGCGGCCATCGACTCCGATCTCCTGCGGAAGTCCACCGCGTTGTCGCCCGCCGTCCTGCATGCGATCCCCGGGAACGCTGCGGCCCTGCACATCACCTTGCCGAGATCGAATGCGGCGCTGGTGCTCTCGAATCCGCGTCGCCGTCCACTCGAATCGACCCGGGTCCGCAAACTCGCGAACGACATCGACGCCCACGCGTACCTGCTGCGGGTGAACCGGACGATGCGCCGGCCGCTGGAGGGGGCTCTCGTCCGCGAGCTGATCGAGGCGCGCATCCCCTCGTCGGCGATGGATTCCTGGGTGGATTCCTTCGGTTACGGGTCAGGCGACCGCGTTCACTCGGTCGCGGTGATCATCGGGCCGCACGGTGACTCGTCGACAGCCCGGGTCGTGGACGCCCTCCACGATCTGGGTGCGGTCGCCGGCCTGGCGACCGTTGCGGCCGCACACGACTCGGTCGCGTACGCCCTGATCAAGACCGGCACGGAAAAAGACTCGGTGCCAACGGCTGGACGCGACTTCGACGCACATCTGCAGGTCTTCACCGACGTCTTCGTCGCCCGGCACCCCGAGCTCGCCGTCGGCGGCAGTTCCTACGTCATCCGGAGCAGCGATGACCTGACCAGGGGGCTCATCAACGCGCGGCAGATGGCCGAGCGGAACTCCCGCGCCGACGACGAGTCACCGGCCGCGATCGCACTGCCGGTGCCGCTCGCGGCGACGCTGCTGGCCGGTGATCCGGAACGGTCGGCGGCGCTGCGGCGTTCGCTGCTCGATCCCGTCCTGGCCTATGACCGGGAGAAGGACACCAGTTACGTGTCGACCCTCAGCACTTTCTTCGCACTCGACTGCCACTCCGGCGCGACGGCCAACGAACTGGGCATCCACATCAACACGTTGCGATATCGCTTGTCGCGCATCGAGAAGCTGACCGGACGCGGTTTGCAGTCGATGGTCGACCGCACCGACTACTACCTGGCCCTATGCGTCGGCGAGACGTCCCGCGGGCGGGGGGACCGGGGCCGGCGGCCGACTCCCTGACCACCACGGATCGGGCTGGCGTGCGGCGAAGTCGGCAATGACCTCGTACCTGCCACCCGCGGCACGACCGACGTAGGACGGATGCGAGCTGTAATGGTTGGCACGGAAGTAGAACGGCGCGCCTTCGGGATTGTCCTCGAAGCGGATGCCGATCAGAGCGCGGGACAGGGCGTCGACGTCGAGCGACTGGGCCTGCTCGGCGGCCATCGCGAGCGCGTGCACCGCGTTGAACGCCCCGACCTGGGCGGCGTGACTCCAGCGCTGACCCCGCACGTCGGCCAGCTCACGCCGGAACGTGTCGTTCACCTGCGACGAGAGCTCGGAGAAGTAGGTCGCGACCATATAGTGACCGTCGCTCACGGCGGTCGGCATGTGGGCCAGGTCCAGCTCGGTGGTGACGGTCGCCGCGATCGGCATCGTGTCCGGGCTCAATCCGCCGAGGTGGTACTGGGTGTAGAACGCCGTCGTCGAGTCGGTGCCGACGAGGTTGCAGACCACCACGTCGGGTCGCACGCGTGCGATGTCGTCGATGATCGATTCGAACCTGGTCTCGCCGAGGGGTGCGTAGCGGTCGCCGACGATCTCGATCCCGAGGTTTGGGGCGAGGCGGCGGATGGCCTCGGCCAGGACGCGCGGGTAGATGTAGTCCGAGCCGACGACGTACACGCGCCGACCGAGCGTGCCGGCGACCCACGTGAGATAGTCGGCGATGTACTGGTTGGGCGCCGCGCCACAGTAGAAGATCCGCGAGTCGGTCTCCTCACCCTCGAAGTAGGTGGGATACATCAACAACGAGGCGTTCGCGTGGATGGCCGGGGTCAGCGCCAGGCGGGCCGCCGAGGTGTACCCACCGACGATGGCGTCGACGTTCTCGGTGGTGCACAGATGATCCACCCCGCGGGCGGTCGACGACACCTCGGAGTGGTCGTCGTAGATCGCGACCTGGACGTCCGAGCCCAGAACGCCACCGCGCGAGTTGATCTGGTGGACCGCGAGCATCGCCCCGTCCAGGATCGACTGCTCCATCTCCGCCTGATTGCCCGACAGCGAATAGAGCATGCCGAGTCTCACGTCGGTCCCCGATCCGCGCGATCCGTGTGCATGGCAGCCACTATGCCAGCTGGGCCGCCCCTCGGCTCGTCCGGCGAACGACCTCAGCGCAGCCCGTCGCCGGCCAGCAGCGTCAGGTGGCTCGGGTGGTCGGGGTCGAGGACCAGGCGCTGGTGTCGGCGGCCGCGTGCCTTGATGAGGTCGGGCACGAGCGTCAGGTAGCGCGGGAGACTCGCGGCGTAGACGTCGACCCGGAGCCGATGGCCCGGCTGCAGGACCGCGTCGGTGGGGACGAGATCGACGTCGAGGCGGATCGGTTCGTCGGCGGGCACCGGCAGCTTGCGCTTGCGGGACAGATAGTGGTGCGCCGAGAGCAGGCTGCCGTCGTCGGCGTACGTCGACTTCGATTGGTCCAGTGCGCGATTCGACGCCGACAGCGCGCCGTTGGTCAGCACCACCGACGTACCGTCGGGTGCGACGTCGTTCACGGTCACCGCCCAGACGGCCTCGTGTGCCGTGGTGGCGACGTTGAGGCGCAGGTTCATCGCACCGCTGATCGGAGTGGCCTCTCCGACCGGCTCGGTGGTGAACGACAACGCGCCCCGCTCCTGGTATCGCGCGTCCCGGGCGAAGTCCGCGCCGAGGGCCAGCGTCGCCCCCGCGGTCACCTGGGTCATGTCCCGGGACCGGAGCCCCCGGGTGTCGGGCCGGACGTGTAGGGACGAAACACCCTGTGCGGGAGTGGTGCTCAGCGAACCGTCATGGACGCAATGGTCGGCGGTCGACGACGATTCGGCAGTCAGGTAGAGCCGCGTCGGGGCCACCCCGGGACGGGGGAAGCTCTGGCCCGCGGTCCACGCCCCGCCCTGCTGCAGCATGGTGACCGGCCCGTAGTACTCGATCCCGTTGCGGTGCCCCTTGAGCCAGCGGTCGAACCACGCGCGTTCGAGGACGTCCAGGCGCGGTGGAGCGAACTTGCCGCCGTATCCCGACCCCACGTCGAGGTGGTAGCCGTCGCCGACGATCATCTGCTTGCGGCCCGGCTCCATCTGCAGGCGTTCGTACACCCCGGTTGCGCTGCGGCCGAACAGATCATGCCAGGCACCGACGGTGAAGGTGGGAGCTTCGATGCGGTCGACGATCGGGTCGCGGTCGTCGAAGTACGGGTCGTCGAAGATGCGTGGATCGCGGGCGGTGAGGAACCCCCACAGCAGCGAGGGGATCTCGGTGGCCGGGGATTTCACCCGGTCGATCGCCCAGCGCACCGCGTCGCCGCGCACGAGGTCGCGGATCACGTTGGCGGGGTTGGGAACCCACTTGAGCATGTTGACCGCGGACAACCACACCGGGATGAAGGCCGACGGCATGCCGCCGGTGATGTAGATGTCGCGCACCAGGTCGTCGCAACCCTCCACGGCGAACACGGCTTTCAGCTGTGGCGGCCGCTTGTCCGCGGCCTGCAGCGAGTTGATCGCCGAGTACGACCAGCCGGCCATCCCGACGGTCCCGTCGCACCACTCCTGCTCGGTCACCCAGTCGATGACCTCCACCGAGTCCTGCTGCTCGCGAGGACCGAGGATCTGCCACTTGCCCAGGCTCGCACCGGTTCCGCGGACGTCGACAACCACCTGCACATATCCGCTGCGCACCAGGTTGCGGTTGATGCCGAAGACGTCGAAGACCCCGCCCGACAGGGTCTGAGTCAGCGTCGTGAGTCCCTCGAGGGCCGTGCCCGTCGCGTCCATCGACCGGGATGCGGTGTGCAGTGCCTTGCCGAGGACGGGGGCGTGGAGGGTCTGGTCGATGAAGTCGATGGCCGCGCGGTTGTACGGGTTGATGTTGATGACCGCGGGATAGGGGGTGAGGATCGTCTGCCCGAACCGGTTGGCGGGCCGGATGACCGTGGCGCGCAGGACCACGCCGTCGCTCATGGTGATGGAGACGTTCCGGTCGATGACGACGCGCGGGTAGAGCTGCTTGCCGTCGACCTGCTCGCGCCAGCGGATACCGTCGGCGCCGCCGGTGGGATCACCGAGGGGGAGGGTGCCGAAATGCGGCGCACCAGTGGTGCGGGTTCGCGTCGACGGAGCGACGCGGGCGCGCGGCTGTGTGGGATCCAGCTGGTACGTCATGGTGCATCACCCTGCCTGGGATGAGGTGTCGCACCCGCGAGTTGTTGCACGGATCGAGACGGCCGGGTGGACACCGACACCCCGTCGTGTCGGTCGCTTGCTTCCCGGCCCGTCCGCTGGCTGCGGATTACAGTGTGGTCCAGGTCACTTCACGTAGTCGCTGAAGGATAACTCAGCGGCGGTATCGGATGGCTAACGAGGGGGCGTCTTTTGGTCATGCCTGCGTGTGTTCCTGGTCACATTCAGGTAAACCCAGGTCGATGGCGGCCGCCGCCTCGAGCACCATCCACGCCGACAACTGCACCGACAGATCCCGCTCCGGGACCTCGGACGGATTGACGGCGCCCGCCACGAACTGGGCTTTCGTGCCGGCGTCGGTCGGGATCACCGCGGTTCGTCGCCAGTCGCTGGAGAAGATCACCCGTCCGGCGACCTCGGTGCGATGAGCCCACGCGGCGTCCGCGCTTCGGGTCACGATCCGGGCTGCCCGCGTACGGAGTTCATCCGAACCGTCGACCTCGGGCAGGTCGGTGGCGATGAGTGCGAGGTAGCGGGCCAGCACGCCGTGGAAGAGGCCGCCGTCGCCGCCGCCTCCGCCGTTGATCACCCCGTCTGTGCAGGAGTGGTGCTCGACGGCGCCGAGCAGCCGGGCCAGCCGGTCGAGGTGCCGGCGATCTCCGGTCGCCCGCAACGCCTCGAGTTCGGCGCCCAGCACGACGCCCTGGCAGTAGGTGTAGGTGCCGGTCTCGGGTTTCAGTGAACCGTCGGGCAGCTTCTTGAGACCGTCGATGACCAGATGGGTGTCGGGATCGACGAGGTTGGCGTCCATCCAGTCGCACATCGCCACGGCGCGTTCGACGTGACCCGTGCGTGCCAGCAGGATCGCGGCCGGGCCGTTGGCCGGTGCGTTGAAGAACTGATCGGCCTTGCGCCAGGGGATGCCGCCGCCGTCCGCGGGCACCCAGGCGTCGAGCATCTGCGCGGCGAGGACGCGGAGTCCGCTCGCATGGTCGAGGTGTAGATGCCGGTCGGCGCGTTCGATGGCCAGCCCCAGCCACGCCATGTCGTCGTAATAATTGTTGGTCCAGCGGCCGCCGTTGCGGATCCGGATGCCGCGCAGCAACCGGTTGGCGTCGTCGGCGACGTCGGGGTCGAAGGAGCGGTCCGAGCCGACACGGTGGATCGCGGCGTCGACGAGCAGGTCGACGAGGTGTGCCTGCCACCAGTAATGCCAGGATCCGAACTGGGCCTGCACGCGCCCGATGGGCCAGGCGACGGCTCCGGCACGTGTCCCCGGCAGCCAGAAGGCCCGCTGCAGGTGCCGGTCGTAGATGGCGTCCGCGGCGGCCTGTGCGCGGGCGTTGGGGTCCCGCAGGTCCGACGATTTGGATTGTTCGTCCACGTCCGCGTAGCCTAGTCGTCGATGTGATGCACACCCGTGTGTCGTATCGGTTCAACCAGAGACCGTTGGTCGTCGGGATTTCCCGGACGAAGGCGCGACGAGGTCGCCGGCCCACGCAGGATGAACGAGGAATGTCGCTCGACACGATCAGTGTGTGCGTTCACGCCCCGTGCCTGTGTGCCGGGGCGTTTGTCGTCTCCGCCCTCGATCGCCTCCCGATGCCCGTCGCTCTTTTGTTGGACTCGACCAACTCATAGTGACGAGGAGAGGAGGCGAAGTATGGCCAAGTCCGAAAAGGTCGCCGCAGTTGCGGAGATCGCGGAGCAGTTCAAGAGCTCCACGGCGACGGTTGTCACGGAATACCGTGGCCTGTCCGTCACCCAGATCAGCACGTTGCGACGTTCCCTCGGTGAGGGTGCAACCTACTCCGTCGCCAAGAACACCCTGGTGAAGCGTGCCGCTGCTGAGGCGGGCGTGGAAGGGCTCGACGAGCTGTTCACCGGTCCGACCGCCATCGCCTTCATCGAAGGTGAGCCGGTCGTGGCCGCGAAGGCGATCAAGACGTTCGCCAAGGACAACAAGGCGCTGGTCATCAAGGGCGGGTACATGGACGGCCGCGCGCTGTCCATTGCCGAGATCGAGCAGATCGCCGACCTTGAGACCCGTGAGGTCTTGCTGGCCAAGCTCGCCGGTGCCATGAAGGGCAACTTGGCTAAGGCCGCCGGTCTGTTCAACCAGCCGGCTTCGCAGGTGGCGCGCCTGGCCGCGGCCCTGCAGGAGAAGAAGAACGAAGCCGGCGAGACCGAATAGGTCGTCCGCCGCACCACACCAATCCCCGAACCGTACGGGGATGAACACCAAAGCCCCGTACGGGGACTGACAGGAAGGACGCCAACCATGGCGAAGCTCACCGCTGACGAGCTCATCGATCAGTTCAAGGAACTGACCCTGCTGGAGCTCAGCGATTTCGTGAAGAAGTTCGAAGAGGTCTTCGAGGTCACCGCTGCGGCTCCGGTCGCCGTCGCCGCTGCCGGTGCCCCGGCTGCCGGTGGCGCCGAGGCCGCTGCCGAGCAGGACGAGTTCGACGTCATCCTCGAGGGTGCCGGCGACAAGAAGATCCAGGTCATCAAGGTCGTCCGCGAGGTCGTCTCGGGCCTGGGCCTGAAGGAAGCCAAGGACCTCGTCGAGAGCGCTCCGAAGGCCCTGCTGGAGAAGGTCGACAAGGAGGCCGCCGAGGCTGCCAAGGCCAAGCTCGAAGAGGCCGGCGCCAAGGTTTCGGTCAAGTAAGACCGACTCACGCGCAAGCGTTTCACGAGCCCGGGACAGCATCGCTGTCCCGGGCTCGTTGCTGTCTGCTGTCTGCGCCCCTCGCCCTCGGTCCGCGGCGAACTCGTCGGCCTGCTGCGGCTTCGGCCGGCGGTCTCCCCGGATTGAAGTCGCACGCGACATCGATCCGTCGGTGCGACCTCGATCGAAGTCGCACCGACGGACTGACATCGCATGCGACTTCGATCCGGGGGCTCGGCGCACGGTGCGCAGGGGGAAATCCGGAATGGGATGCAACCGAGACGGGGTCGTGTGCGTCCAAGACGCATGGCCTGGTTCCCTGCTGACAGTTTTCCCACCGACCGCCACGGGCTGATCCGTCGAGAGGCGACACTCCGGGCGGGTATCGGCGATGGCGTGGTCACCACTGCAGTCGCACGGGGAGCACTCGTCCGTCTCGCGCCGGGCGTGTGGATCGCCGCGTCGGCGGAGTTCGACGGCCCCGACGGCGCCGACAGGCTCTATCGGAAGCGGTCGATCGCCGTCGCCACCTCCGCGCGAGACCGCGGTGTCGCGACCCTCAGCCATCAGTCCGCTGCCGCTCTTCTCGGCCTCGCGACACTGCATCCTCAGCGTGAGACGGTCCACCTCACCAAGCCGTCGAGTTCGAGCGGCGGGTTCGTCCGTGGGCACCGCCACGTCCACAACGGCCCACTGGGCAGAGATGAGACGGTGGTCGTCGAAGGTGTCCTGGTCACCCGCGCCGAACGCACCGCGGTGGACATCGCCATGTCCGGCGACTTCGCTCAAGCGCTCGTCGTCTTCGACCAGGCGCTGCGCATGGGGGCGGATCCTGGGCTGATGTCCGCGATGGTCGACAGCCGCGCAGGCTGGCGCAACGTCGGTGTCGCACGTCAGGCGCTGGATGTTGCCGACGCGCGCGCCGAGAGTGTCGGTGAGTCGTGGAGCCGAGCGCAGATGGTTCTGGCCGGACTGCCGACGCCGCGCCTGCAGCACACGTTCCAGACGCCGCACGGCGAGGCGCGGGCCGACTTCGACTGGGATGGACGAATCATCGGCGAGTTCGACGGTCTTCAGAAGTACGGACTCGTGGGTCCGGGCGAATCCCCGCGGGATGTGTTGATCCGAGAGAAGCGGCGCGAGGACGCCCTCCGCGCCCAAGGGATCGTCGTGATCCGTTGGACGTGGGCGACACTGGAATCCGGCGAGCTCGTCGGCCTCTTGCGGCCATGGCTGGCGAAGTTCGGTCACACAGCTGCCTGAGCCGCACCTCCGCGCCAACGCCGGAGACCGAGCAACCGATATCGTTTCCGACATCATTCCGACGCCACCGCCCATCGACTTCGAGGGTGGTCATCGGGCGTCGGATCGTGTTCCACAGGTGGAGCCCAGGTCTGCGGTGGCCGTCACATCGAGGGGCCGGCCCGACTTCCCTCACCGCGAACCATCGGATATTGTCATCGTCGCGGCGAGAGTTACCGGGCGGTAGGTTTCCCGCAGCCATCACCGAGAACCACGCGGCGGCGTTGTGGGCGGGGACGGGTCGGTTAGAGTGACCCCAACCACAGATGCCGCCGGTTGGTGCGCGGTCACACCGTGGCCGCCTCGGGGGCAGCGATCGTCTGGAGGAAGTTGTGGGTGTTGAGGTCAGCGTCGAAGGACTCACCAAGTCGTTCGGTTCGCAGAACATCTGGCGTGATGTCACTCTGACCCTGCCGGAGGGGGAGGTCTCGGCGCTGCTGGGGCCGTCGGGTACCGGTAAGTCGGTCTTTTTGAAGACCCTGATCGGTCTGCTGCATCCGGAGCAGGGGTCGGTGATCATCGACGGGACCGACATCACGCAGTGTTCGGCCAAGGAGCTCTACGAGATCCGCAAGCTGTTCGGTGTGTTGTTCCAGGACGGTGCGCTGTTCGGTTCGATGAGCCTGTTCGACAACATCGCGTTCCCGCTTCGTGAGCACACGAAGAAGAAGGAGAACGAGGTCCGCGACATCGTGATGGAGAAGATCGACCTCGTCGGTCTGACCGGTGCCGAGGACAAACTCCCGGGCGAGATCTCCGGCGGTATGCGCAAGCGCGCCGGTCTGGCGCGCGCGCTGGTCCTCGACCCGCAGATCATCTTGTGCGACGAGCCGGACTCGGGTCTGGATCCGGTGCGTACCGCCTACATCTCGCAGCTGCTGATCGACATCAACGCCCAGATCGACGCCACGATCCTGATCGTGACCCACAACATCAACATCGCGCGGACGATCCCGGACAACATCGGCATGTTGTTCCGCAAGGAACTGGTCATGTTCGGTCCGCGGGAGCAGTTGTTGACCTCGGAGCAGCCGGTGGTCAAGCAGTTCCTCTCCGGTGACCGGTTCGGTCCGATCGGTATGTCCGAGGAAAAGGACGAGGCCCTCGTCGCACAGGAGGCGGCGATGGCGGCTGCGGGTATCTCCGGTGGTGGTACCAAGGAGGACTTCACCGAGATCATCCCGCAGGTGCAGCCCAATCCCGGTATGCCCGAACGCAAGGCGATCGCCCGGCACCGCGAGCGTGTGCACGCGATGCTGCCCGACCTGCCCCAGAACGCCCAGGAGGCGATCCGCCGCAGCCAGGAGCAGGAAGACCAGATCCGCGAGGAGAGCCGCGCGCACGCCGACAACATGACGAACGGCAATGGCCCGTCCGGCAACAACGGTTCCGGCAGCGAGTGGACCACCGCGCCGGGCAACGTCGCCGTCGCGGACTCCAAGACCGATGTCATCGACTACGGCGGCAGCGATGCCCCGACCGAACAGTGGCACACACCCGGTGATGCACTGACCAAGCCCAGCCATCGTGCTGATGGGAACGAAGGGCGGACACCCTAGGGATGAGCAGTGCCACCACGCGTGGCGTCGACCGAATCGCGCAAGCCGGGACAGGTGCCCTGTCACAGACCGGCAATATCGTTCAGCTCTTCGTCGATGTTGCACGCCAGACCTTTGTGCGCCCGTTTCAGTGGCGGGAGTTCATCCAGCAGGCGTGGTTCATCGCCAGTGTGACGATCCTGCCCACCGCACTGATCGCGATTCCGTTCGGCGCGATCGTCTCGCTGCAGACGGGTTCGCTCATCAAGCAGCTCGGTGCGGAGTCCTACACCGGCGCGGCCAGCGTGCTCGTCGTCATCCAGCAGGGTTCACCGCTGGTGACGTCGTTGCTGATCGCGGGTGCGGCCGGGTCGGCCGTCGCCGCCGACCTCGGGTCGCGCACCATCCGCGAGGAGATCGACGCGATGGAGGTGCTCGGCATCAACCCGATCCAGCGCCTCGTCGTACCGCGTGTGCTGGCCATGGTCCTGGTCGCGATGCTGCTCAACGGACTGGTCGCCGTCATCGGCATCGGTGGTGGCTACTTCTTCAACGTCGTCGTCCAGGGCGGAACGCCGGGCGCCTACCTCGCGTCGTTCGGCGCGTTGGCGCAGCTGCCCGACCTCTGGGTGTCGACCCTGAAGGCCGCGATCTTCGGTGTCCTCGCCGGTGTCGTGGCGTCGTACAAGGGCCTCAACCCCAAGGGCGGTCCGAAGGGCGTGGGTGACGCGGTCAACCAGAGCGTCGTCATCACGTTCCTGCTGCTGTTCCTGGCGAACCTGATCATCACTGCGGTCTACCTGCAGGTCGTCCCACCGAAGGGGAGCTAGACGTGACCGAAGGTGGGGGCGGTGTGACCATCGCCAAGAGCCGGCCCGAGTACTACATGTACGAGGCCCGCAAGCAGCTGGGCAAGCCGCTGAAGGTGCTCGACGGCGCCGGCGAGCAGATGTCGTTCTACGGCCGGACGCTCGCGTGGATGCCGAAGACGATCGTGCATTACACGCGCGAGGTCCTGCGCCTGCTCGCCGAAGTCGCGTTCGGATCGGGCGGACTCGCGGTCATCGGCGGCACCATCGGCGTGATGGTGCTGATGTCCGGGTTCACCGGCGTCGTGGTCGGCCTGCAGGGGTACGCCGCGCTCGACCAGATCGGGTCGCAGGCCCTCACCGGCTTCCTCTCCGCCTACGTCAACACCCGTGAGGTGGCGCCGCTGGTGGCAGGTCTCGCGCTGTCGGCGACCGTCGGCTGCGGCTTCACCGCCCAGCTCGGCGCCATGCGGATCTCGGAAGAGATCGACGCGCTGGAGACGATGGCCGTGCCGTCGATCCCGTTCCTGGTGTCGACCCGCGTGATCGCCGGTTTCATCGCGGTCATCCCGCTGTACGTGCTCGGCCTGCTGTCGGCGTACCTCGCCTCCCGCGTGGTGACGACGGTCTTCAACGGCCAGTCCGGCGGCTCCTACGACCACTACTTCAACCTGTTCCTGCCACCGGCCGACGTCTTGTGGTCGTTCGGCAAGGTGCTGGTCTTCGCGTTCGTGATCATCCTCGTGCACTGCTACTACGGCTACTACGCCTCGGGCGGTCCCGCGGGTGTGGGAGTGGCCGTCGGGCACGCGGTTCGAGCGGCTCTGGTGCTGATCGCGGTCCTGGACTTCTTCCTCGGCCTGGCGATCTGGGGCACCACGACAACGGTGCGAGTGGGAGGTTAGCGTGACGCTGCTGCGTAAACGGTTGCTCGGACTCGTCTTCTTCCTCGTCGTCGCGTTGTTCCTCACCTTGACGATCACCAAGTTCAACAAGACGTTCACCGAGTTCACCGACGTCACGTTGCTGACCGACTCGACCGGCAACGCGCTGCCGGCGAACGCCGACGTCAAGGCCCGCGGCATGACCGTCGGCGAGGTGCGCGAGGTCAAGCCCGGACCCGACGGTTCCGTCGAAGTCGTGTTGGGACTCAACCCCGATCAGGCGTCGACGCTGTCGGCCGAGACCACCGCGCGCATCCTGCCGAAGACCCTGTTCGGCGAGCGCTACGTCGCCCTGCAGGTGCCGGAGGACAACTCCGGGCCGACGCTGAGCAACGGTGCGACGATCCAGACCGACCAGAGCGGCAACGCGCTGGAGATCCAGCAGTTGTTCGACAAGCTGCTCCCGGTCCTCGAGGCGATCCCGCCGCAGGATCTGAACGCCACGCTGACCTCGCTCTCGTCGGCGTTGTCTGGCCGCGGCGAGCAGCTGGGCACGACGCTGGAAGAACTCGACCAGATCTTCGGCGAGATCAACGAGAACCTGCCCGAACTCGAGGGCACCCTCGAGGGGCTGGCCAGCTTCTCGCAGACCTACTCCGAGGCGCTGCCCGACGTGGTGGACGCGCTCGACTCCCTGCGCACGACGACGAACACCATCGTCGAACGTCAGGACGACCTGCGGACCCTCATCGCCACCCTGGGTGTCGCGTCCGACGACCTGACCGGCTGGCTGCGTGCCAACCGCACCGACCTCATCGACCTGGCCGTCGACTCCGAGGAACTCCTCGTCGGGCTCGCCAAGCAGTCACCGGCGTTCGTGTGCACCTTCCGCAACTTCGCGGGTCTGATCCCGGAGTCGCGCAAGATCGTCGGCCAGGGCACCGACAATCCGGGTGTGCGGGTGAACCTGCAGTTCGTCAACCCCCGTGGCCGTTACCTACCGAACCAGGACGAACCCCGCTTCATGGACCTCGATCCGCCCGCTGTGTGTTACGACCCCAAGATGGGTGGCGACCGCCCGTTCCCGCGGTACCCGGGTGGTTCGCTCGCCGACGGCAGCTACCAACCGCCGTCACGTAACCCCGGTCCGCGCACGATGCCCGAGTTGCCGCAGCCGCAGTTCAGCGGCGTGCCCGCGGGGTCGGTCTCGGCCGCGTCGGGTGCGAAGCCGGTCGCGGTGGAGTCCAACCCGTTCGACGACCCGGACTACCGCAAGCAGCTGCAGGTCATCTACGGCGCCACCTCGGGCAAGGCGCCCGAAGAGGTGCCCACCTGGGTGACCATGATCGGCGGCGGTGCGCTGCAGGGTGCGAAGGTCGACATCAAATGAAGTCGATCGTCGGACCGCTGATCAAGTTGGTCATCTTCGGCGTGGTCACGGTGGTGACCACGAGTCTGCTCGCCGTCACCATCGCCAATGCGGGCGGTGACGGGGACGCGAAGTTCAACGCCGTCTTCACCGACGCCACGCTGCTCAACCCGGGCGACGACGTGCGCATCGCCGGTGTGCGTGTGGGACAGGTCGAGAGCGTCGAGGTCTACGACCGCAACAAGGCGAAGGTCGCGTTCAACGTCGACCGCGACCGGCTGCCGGACGGGACCCAGCTCTTCATCCGCTACCGCAACCTGACCGGGCTCCGGTACCTCGCGCTCGAGCGCGGGGCGGGCGATCCGTCGCAGACGGTCGCGCAGGGGCACACCTTCGGCCTGAACCCGGGCGTCAAGGACACCCACCCGCCGGTCAACCTGACCGAGCTGTTCAACGGATTCCGTCCGCTGTTCCAGCAGCTCTCGGCCTCCGACGTGAACAAGCTGACCGAGCAGATCATCGCGATCTTCGACGGTCAGGGCGGTTCGATCACCCGTCTGGTCAGCGACACCGCCGATCTGACGAACGCGATCGCCGACAAGGACAAGGTCATCGGTGAGCTGATCACGAACCTCACCAAGGTCCTCGACACCGTCAACCGCAACGACGAACAGTTCACCAGCCTGCTCGACAACACCGAGAAGCTCGTGACAGGCCTTGCGGCGCAACGCGGTTCGGTGGGTTCGGCGATCACCTCGGTCTCCAACCTGACCTCGGTCACGGCGAACATCCTCGGTGCGACACGGCCGTCCATCCAGGGCGACATCGCCGGCCTGAAGTCGCTCGCCGACCAGATCAACGCGCGCGACGAGGACATCGAGGAGACGCTGACCAATCTGCCGATCAAGCTCCAGAAGATCGGCCGCGCAGCGACATTCGGTTCCTGGTTCCAGTTCTACCTGTGCGGTATCGACGTGGTGGCGGGCAACGGCAAGTCGCCGGTGCTGACGCAACCGCTGGTCCCGCTGCCCGACATCAACCATGTGCTCTACACCAGTGCGGCGACGCGCTGCTGGGCCGACGACCGGCCAGGGGGGTGACCACGATGGCAGACAACAACGATCCGAACCCGCGTGACCCGAATGTGAACGACGACGAACGCGACGCGGCTGACGCCCCGGTGCAGCATCCGCACCGGCGCTTCGGCGGCCGGCGCAGCCCGGTCAGCATCGGCGCCATCGGCATCCTCATCCTGATGATGCTCGGACTCAGCTCGTTCTATCTCGCCGAACTGCCGCTGCTCGGCGCGGGTGCGCGCTACACGGCGAAGTTCACCGAGGCCGCCGGCCTCAAGCCGGGCAACGAGGTCCGCGTCGCGGGCGTGAAGGTGGGCGAGGTCGACGACGTCACCCTGGACGGTGACCGCGTCAACGTGACCTTCCGGGTGGAGAACACCTGGATCGGTGACCAGACCCAGGCGACGATCCAGATCAAGACGATCCTCGGTCAGAAGTTCCTGTCGCTGAATCCGCGTGGCAGCGAGCCCGCCGATCCCGACGTCCCGCTGACCGACACGGTCGCCCCGTACGACGTCATCGAGGCGTTCTCCGGTGCGGCCGAGCAGATCGGCGAACTCGACAACGACCAGCTGGCCGAGTCGATGCGCGTGCTGTCGGACACCTTCTCGGGGACCGCGGGTACCACGGGACCGGCGCTCGACGGCATCGCCCGTCTGTCGCAGACGATCTCGAGCCGCGACCAAGAGGTGCAGCGACTGCTCGCCGCGACGAAGGACACCTCGAAGATCCTGGCCGACCGCAACGAGGAGTTCGTGCGCCTCATCGGCGGCGCCGGTCAGTTGCTCGACGAGCTGAACAACCGCCAGCGCAACATCTCGGCGTTGCTGGCCAGCACCACGAGCCTTGGTGATTCGCTCACCGGCATCGTGCGCGACAACGAGGAACAGATCGGACCGGCACTCGACGCGCTGAAGGGCGTGAACGAGCTGCTGCAGCGGCAGAACCAGAACATCCGTGACTCGATCAAGTACATGGCGCCCTTCTACCGCCTGTACGCGAACGCGCTCGGCAACGGTCGATGGTTCGAGACGTCGGTCGTGAACCTCCTGCCGCCGGCGCTGCCGCAGCAGAACACGACGCGGCCGCCGAACAAGCAGGCCATGGAGAACCAGGCCGGAACGGGGGTCGGCTGATGACCGCACCAGACCTGACCCAGAACTCGGGTCCCGGTCGATGGTTCACGCCGCGGCACATCGTGGTGCTCGTGATCGGGCTGATCCTCGCTCTCATCGTCGCGGGTGCGCTGTGGTGGGTGTTCACCTCGGTCGGCACCACCAAGATCACCGCGACCTTCAAGCGGTCGGTCGGCATCTACGAGGGCTCCGATGTCCGGGTGCTCGGGGTGGCGGTCGGCAAGGTCGACTCGGTCACGCCGGAGGGCGACACCGTCAAGGTGACGATGACCGTCGACCGCGGTGTCGAGCTGCCCGCGGATGTTCGTGCGGTGCAGATCATCCCGTCGGTCGTCGCGGACCGCTACGTCCAGCTGACCCCGGCCTACACGGGTGGGGAGAAGGCGCCGCGCGACCTCACCCTCTCCGTCGACCAGACGATGGTCCCGGTGGAGGTCGACCAGATCTACGCGAGTGTCAAGGAGCTGTCCGACGCTCTCGGACCCGACGGCGCCAACAAGACCGACGGCACCGGCCGGCAGGGTGCGGTGAGTGAACTCGTCACCACCGGCGCGGAGAACCTCGAGGGCAACGGCGAGAAGCTCGGCGCGGCCATCGAGGGATTGTCGAAGGCGTCGACGACGCTCAGCGACTCGCGCGGCAACCTCTTCGACACCGTCAAGAACCTGAACGTCTTCGTCGGCGCGCTGCGTGAGAACGACGCCCAGGTGCGGCAGTTCAACACGCAGATGGCCTCGTTCAACCAGTTCCTCGCCGGTGAGCGCGAGCAGCTCGCGGCCGCGCTGAACAAGCTGTCGATCGCTCTCGGCGACGTGGCGACCTTCCTCGCCGACAACCGTGAGCAGATCGGGGAGACGGTGAAGGACCTGCAGCCGACGACCCAGGCCCTGCTCGATCAGAAGAACAACCTCAAAGAGGTCCTGACCGTGCTGCCGATCACGGTGAACAACCTGATCAACGCCTACGACGCCGAGTCGGGCACGCTGTCGATGCGCCTGACGATCCCGGACCTGCAGGATCTGATCGGTGCCCAGTGTCGCCTGCTCGACCTCGGCAAGCTGCTGCCGGGCAACCCGGCCGCCGATCAGTTCAGCGACACCCTGCGGCCGCTGATCAGCCAGTGCGAGGAGATCGGTGAACAGATCCAGGAAGGCGTCCTCGAGCCGCTGCTGCCCGTGCTGCCCTTCGGCATCATGAGCAACAACAAGCTGCAGCGTGCGCCGGTGCCGGGCACCGTCCCGGGCAACCCGGATCCGGAGATCGGCAACCCGCCGTCGGAGCGGGCCCCGGCCTCCTCGTCGACCACCCCGCGACCCCGGGGAGGCAACTGATGAACCGCACGTCGATGCGTACGGCGATGGCCGGCGCCGCGCTGTCGCTGACCCTGCTGGTGACCGGTTGTATGTCCAACGGCATCCAGTCGATCCCGCTGCCCGGCGGCGTCAACACCGGCGACAACGCGCGCACGTACAAGATCCAGTTCGACGACGTGCTCGACCTCGTACCGCAGTCGATGGTCAAGCGCGACGGTATCCCGGTCGGGCGCGTGACCAAGGTCGAGGTGCCCAACGATCAATGGTTCGCCCAGGTCACCGTCGAGGTGCAGAACAACGTCGACCTGTCCGACGAGGCCGAGGCGAGCGTGCAGCAGACCTCGCTCCTCGGTGAGAAGTTCGTGTCGCTCACCGAACCCGACGGCAGTGCCGACGCGCCGCGCCAGAACCCGGACCAGCCGATCCCGGTGTCGCGGACACGGACCGCCACCGATATCGAACAGGTCTTGGGAGCGCTGGCGCTGCTGCTCAACGGGGGTGGTCTCAACCAGCTGCAGCCGATCGTCACCGAGCTCAACAAGGCACTCGACGGCCGGACCGACAAGGTTCGCGACCTGATCGGCGAGACCGAGGACCTGATCGCCGGCCTCAACCGTCAGCGCGACGACATCATCACCGCGATCGACGGGCTCGCAGAGCTGTCGACGCGTACCGCCGCGCAGACCGCGCAGATCGACCGCATCCTCAAGCAGTTGCCCGCGGGCGTCGAGGTGCTCGAGGAGCAGCGGCCGCAGTTCGTCGAACTGTTGACCAAGCTCGACGAGCTCGGTCAGGTCGGTACCGACGTGCTGGGCAAGTCGCGCAAGGCGCTGATCAACGACCTGAAGGCGTTGCGGCCGGTGCTGACGCAGCTCGCCGCGGCGGCTCCGGATCTGATCACCGCTGCGCCGCTGATGCTCACGCATCCGTTCCCGGACTGGTTGCTGCCGGGCGTGCGCGGTGACTCGACCAACCTGTTCATGACGCTGGACCTCCGCGTGCTCAATCAGCTCGAGGCGCTCGGTGTCGGCCAGGGGACCCCGAGGTACGTCCCGCCCGCTCGGGTGGACGTGCCGGTCGACCGGCGCAACCCGTACTACCGCGGCAACGGCCCGCGCTACGGCTGGCCGACGATCACGCTGCTCCCGCCGGCCCCGAATTCACGTCCGGGACCGAACACCCCGCCGTCGGGTGGCACCTACCCCGCCTCGTTCTCGCGGCCGGCCGATGCGGCCGGACAGATGCCGACCCCGGCGGTGCCCGGACAGGGCATCCTCGACGGTCCGCTGGCCGCCATGGGGCTCGCTCCGGCGGCGCCCGCCGGGAACCCGGCATCCGACCCGTCAGGAGGTGGACGATGATCGGCAAGCTCGTCAAGATCCAGCTGATCGTGTTCGTCGTCGTCGGCCTGGTGGCGCTGGTCTACGTGGGCGCGAAGTACGCCCGTCTGGACAAACTGGCCGGTGTCGGCATGTATACCGTCACCGCCAAGCTGCCCGACTCCGGCGGCATCTTCACCAACGCCGAGGTCACCTACCAGGGTGTGCCCGTGGGCCGCGTCGGCAAGCTGACGCTCACGCCCGACGGTGTGGACGTCGCTCTCGACATCGACTCGGGCGGGCCGGAGATCCCGGCGTCGGCGACCGCGGTCGTCGCGAACCGGTCGGCGATCGGTGAGCAGTTCGTCGATCTGCAGCCGACGTCGTCGGAGGGGCCGTACCTGAAGGGCGGCGACACGATCACCAAGTACGTGCTGCCCGAGCCGCTCGAGGACGTGGTGGCCTCGGCGATCGACTTCACCGATTCGATCCCGGTCGACGACCTGAACACGGTCATCACCGAACTCGGCAACGCGTTCAACGGCCAGGGCGAGAACCTGACCCGCCTCGTCGACTCACTCGGCAAGCTCTCGCGGGCCGGCGTCGACAACCTGAGCGAGACAGTGGCGCTCATCCAGAACTCGAACGTCGTGCTCGACACGCAGGCCGACCAGTCCGACGCGATCCTGACCTGGTCGCGCAACCTGAACCTGGTGACCGCGACCCTCGCCTCGGCCGATCCCGACCTGCGGCGACTGCTCACCACGGGCACGTTGTCGGCGACGCAGATCTCGGAGCTGATCCAGAAGAACGGAAACGACCTGTCGAAGGTCGTGAAGGATCTCGCCGAGGTGGCCCGCACGATCGAGCCGGCGACTTACACGACGTCGACGACGTTCGCGATGCTCTCCGCGCTGTCGGCGGGCAGCCACGCACCCGCGCCGGGCGACGGCCAGATCCACTTCGGTGTCGTCCTCGAGACGAACAACCCCGCGGCCTGTACGCGCGGATACGAGAGCACCGACGCGGTGTTGGCCGAGGCTCGTCGCCAGAACCCGGACTTCGACGTCCACTACGACGACTTCGCGTTCAACACCGAGGCGAAATGTACTGTGCCGTTTGGTAATCCGACGGGTGTCCGCAGTGCCGAGCGTGCCCAGTACGCCAACCCGGCGTACCCGCAGCCGTGGGACAACACCCCCAAGAAGGATCCCGACAAGCTCAACCTCAACCCGCTCGCCCAGCAGCTCGCAGCGCTGCTCGGCGTCCGGCCGCGCTAGACCCGACCACCCGACGAGCGTCGCCGCCCCTGATCGGACCTCCCACGGTCCGAACCTCGGCCTTGGCTTGCGCTCAGGAGCGATATATACAGTGTGTTCCCGATGACTGGCACCGCAGAACCGACAGAGAACAAGCCCGGCGGCCCCCGTCCCGCCCTGCGGCGGGCGGCGAAGTCCGCACCGTTCGCCCTGGCTGCCGTGGCGGTCGTGGTCGGCGTGGTGCTCGTCGCCGTGTTCGGTGTGCGGGCCTACAACGTCTACTTCGACGAGTACCCGGCGCAGGAGACGCGCGACGCCGCCACCCAGGCCGCCGAGCAGGCCGTCCTCAACATCACGACGATCGACCCGGCCGACGTCGACGGCTTCCGCAAGCGTGCGGAGGCGTCCCTGACCGGGAAGGCCAAGGACGAGGTGCTCGGCAGTGAGAAAGACGGTGAGGGCGGCAACGTGCTCGACATGCTCGGGACCGCCGGACCGAACACCGCCAAGCTGAGCGCGCGGCTGTTGCGCAGCGCACCGAGCGAGGTCGACGCCGACGAGCAGAAGGCCAAGGTGCTCGTCTACGTCGTGACGACGCTCGAACGCCCCGGCCAGCCCGGGATCGACGAGACACGCGGCTTCGACGTAAGCATGACCAAGGACGGCGACACCTGGAAGGCCGAGAACATCCTCGGTCTGGAGGGCATCGCCTACGCCGACGGCGGTGGCGCACCTGCCCCCGCGGCCCCGGCCCCGGCTCCGGAAGGGGGCAACTGATGGCACCGGACCGCGGTAAGAAGAAGCCCACCCCGAAGCGCCGCCCGACCCCGAAGGTCGCCGGCCGGACCTCTCCGCCCTCTGAGGTGCGAGAAGCCCCCCTGCCCCCTGAGGTGTCGGACGAAGCGACAACCCCTCTGCCCCCTGAGGTGCGAGGAGCGAAAGCCGCCGGGCCGAGCGAGCGAAGCGAGTCGAGGTCGACGAGCCACGAAGGGCCTGGTGACGGCACCGCCGAAGCCAACCCCGCCGAGGCCGACCCCATCGAGGCCGACACCGCTGGCGCCGACACCGTCGACCTGGAGAAGCCCACTCCTGCGGAGTCGACCACACCCGAGCCCACCAAACCCAAGACCAAACCGGTCGCGCGGGTCTCGACCCTGCGCCGCGGAGACACCCCGGCGCCGGCCGGATCGCCCGACAAGCCGAACCGGCCGATGGGCCGACGTCCCGGCAAGCGGGACCGGCGGGGGAGGGGTGCCTCCCGCAATCCCCTCGGCATCCGTACCGGAGTGCTGGCGGGCATCGCGGCCGTGTTGTTCGTCATCGCCGCCATCCTCGCGTTCCATCCGGGCGCCGAGATCGGGCCGAACAAGGCGTTCGTGGACCAGGAGTCGACATCGCAGCTCACCTCGCAGGCCCAGGAGCGGATCTGCGCGGTGTTCGGGTATGACCACACCGAACTCGACGAGTGGCAGCGGCGGGCGCAGGACGCGCTGACCGGGCAGGCCCGCACCGAGTTCGACGAGACGCTGAAGGCGCAGCGCGAGCTGATCACGCAGACCAAGACGGGTGCGGAGTGCCGGGTCGACGCGATCGGCGTCCGGGACCTCTCCGGCGCCGACGACGGCGCGACCGCGACCGTCATCGCGAACCTGGTGGTGAGCGAGACGCAGAACAGCATGGCCACCAACAGCGGTGCACCGCGCGCCCAGTTCGCGATGGTGCGTGAGGGCGACCAGTGGCGGATCCGGGCGGTCGAGCCCTTCTGATCGAGGTGCGTCGCCCCCTCATCACCAGGTCGGACGCCGAGTTCGACACCGACTTCGCGAAATTCGCGCGTAGCGCTTGACGTGGAGGCGATGTCGGGCCAGGCTGTGACCAGCGATCGACGTGCAGGCAGCCACCCGCGCGAAATCGCTTTCCAGACGGCTTGACAAAGTGCGTCTATTTTCTGCTACAGTTGGACGTTGCGCTGGCTGCCTCCTGTCCATCTATCGATCCTTCTTCGGCCACTCTCTAGACGTGTGTGCTGCGGTGATCGCCGATTCCAGGGTGTCACCAGCGAACGGCCCATCAAGCCACGTACTGCACATCTAGGTTGTGAATAACGTCGTGTTGGAAGGACGCATCTTGGCAGTCAACCGCCAGTCCACCTCAACAATCCCCGGCGCGCCGCATCGCGCGTCGTTTGCAAAGATCAGCGAGCCGCTGGAGGTCCCGGGCCTCCTCGACCTCCAACTCGATTCGTTCGAATGGCTCGTCGGTTCGCCGGAGTGGCGCGCGAAGGCGATCGCCCGCGGCGACGAGAACCCGACCGGTGGCCTCGAGGACATCCTCCACGAGCTGTCCCCGATCGAGGACTTCTCCGGTTCGATGTCCCTGTCGTTCTCCGAGCCGCACTTCGACGAGGTCAAGGCCTCCGTCGAGGAGTGCAAGGACAAGGACATGACCTACGCGGCGCCGCTGTTCGTCACCGCGGAGTTCATCAACAACAACACCGGCGAGATCAAGTCGCAGACCGTCTTCATGGGCGACTTCCCGATCATGACCGAGAAGGGCAGCTTCATCATCAACGGCACCGAGCGTGTCGTGGTGAGCCAGCTGGTCCGCAGCCCCGGCGTGTACTTCGACGCCTCGATCGACAAGACCACCGAGAAGACCCTGCACACCGTCAAGGTGATCCCGGGTCGCGGTGCGTGGCTCGAGTTCGACGTCGACAAGCGCGACACCGTGGGTGTGCGTATCGACCGCAAGCGCCGTCAGCCGGTCACCGTGCTGCTCAAGGCGCTGGGCTTCACCGCCGAGGAGATCACCGAGCGGTTCGGTTTCTCCGAGATCATGATGTCGACGCTGGAGAAGGACAACACCGGCAACCAGGACGAGGCGCTGCTCGAGGTCTACCGCAAGCTGCGCCCGGGTGAGCCGCCGACCAAGGAGTCCGCGGAGAACCTCCTGGAGAACCTGTTCTTCAAGGACAAGCGTTACGACCTCGCCCGCGTGGGCCGTTACAAGGTCAACAAGAAGCTGGGTCTGACCGGCAACCCGATGGTGGGCGAGTCCACGCTGACCCGCGAGGACATCATCGCGACCGTCGAGTACCTGGTGCGTCTGCACGAGGCCGACCCGCACACCACCACCTACATGACCGTCCCCGGTGGCGTCGAGGTGCCCGTCGAGGTCGACGACATCGACCACTTCGGCAACCGTCGCCTGCGTACCGTCGGCGAGCTGATCCAGAACCAGATCCGCGTGGGCCTCTCGCGTATGGAGCGTGTTGTGCGTGAGCGCATGACCACTCAGGACGTCGAGGCGATCACCCCGCAGACCCTGATCAACATCCGTCCCGTCGTGGCGGCGATCAAGGAGTTCTTCGGAACCAGCCAGCTGTCGCAGTTCATGGACCAGAACAACCCGCTGTCGGGTCTGACCCACAAGCGTCGTCTGTCGGCGCTGGGCCCGGGCGGTCTGAGCCGTGAGCGTGCCGGCCTCGAGGTGCGCGACGTGCACCCGTCGCACTACGGCCGCATGTGCCCGATCGAGACCCCTGAGGGTCCGAACATCGGTCTGATCGGTTCGCTGTCGGTGTACGCGCGGGTCAACCCGTTCGGATTCATCGAGACCCCGTACCGCAAGGTCGTCGACGGCGTCGTCTCCGATGACATCGAGTACATGACCGCCGACGAGGAGGACCGCTTCCTCATCGGTCAGGCGAACACCAACTTCGACGGCAGCGGACGCATCACCGATGAGCGTGTCCTGGTGCGCAAGAAGGGCTCCGAGGTGGAGTTCGTCGGCGCGACCGATGTCGAGTACCTCGACGTCTCGCCGCGTCAGATGGTGTCCGTCGCGACCGCGATGATCCCGTTCCTCGAGCACGACGACGCCAACCGCGCCCTGATGGGTGCGAACATGCAGCGTCAGGCCGTGCCGCTGGTGCGCAACGAGTCGCCGCTGGTCGGTACCGGCATGGAGCTGCGTGCCGCGGTCGACGCCGGTGATGTCATCGTGTCGTCGAAGACCGGTGTGGTGGAAGAGGTCTCGGCCGACTACATCACCGTCATGTCCGACGACGGCACCCGCGACACGTACCGGATGCGCAAGTTCGCGCGCTCCAACCACGGCACCTGCGCCAACCAGCGTCCGATCGTGGACGAGGGTCAGCGCGTGGAGTCCGGCCAGGTCCTCGCCGACGGCCCCTGCACCGAGAACGGTGAGATGGCGCTCGGCAAGAACCTGCTCGTGGCGATCATGCCGTGGGAGGGCCACAACTACGAGGACGCGATCATCCTGAGCCAGCGGCTCGTGGAGGAGGACGTGCTCACCTCGATCCACATCGAGGAGCACGAGATCGACGCCCGCGACACCAAGCTCGGTGCCGAGGAGATCACCCGGGACATCCCGAACGTCTCCGACGAGGTCCTCGCCGATCTCGACGAGCGCGGCATCGTGCGCATCGGTGCCGAGGTCCGCGACGGCGACATCCTGGTCGGCAAGGTCACCCCGAAGGGTGAGACCGAGCTGACCCCGGAAGAGCGTCTGCTGCGTGCCATCTTCGGTGAGAAGGCCCGTGAGGTCCGCGACACGTCGCTGAAGGTGCCGCACGGCGAGACCGGCAAGGTCATCGGCGTGCGCGTGTTCAGCCGCGAGGACGACGACGACCTGGCTCCCGGCGTCAACGAGCTGGTCCGCGTGTACGTGGCCCAGAAGCGCAAGATCCAGGACGGCGACAAGCTCGCCGGTCGTCACGGCAACAAGGGCGTCATCGGCAAGATCCTCCCGCAGGAGGACATGCCGTTCCTGCCCGACGGCACCCCCGTCGACATCATCCTCAACACCCACGGTGTGCCGCGGCGTATGAACATCGGCCAGATCCTGGAGACCCACCTCGGGTGGGTGGCCAAGGCCGGCTGGAACATCAACGTCGCCGAGGGTGTGCCGGAGTGGGCGTCGCGTCTGCCCGAGGACATGTACTCGGCCGAGCCCGACACCAACACCGCCACCCCGGTGTTCGACGGCGCCCGCGAGGAGGAGCTGACCGGACTGCTGTCCTCGACGCTGCCGAACCGCGACGGTGAGGTCATGGTCAACGGCGACGGCAAGGCGACGCTGTTCGACGGTCGTTCCGGCGAGCCGTTCCCGTACCCGGTGTCGGTCGGCTACATGTACATCATCAAGCTGCACCACCTGGTCGACGACAAGATCCACGCTCGTTCGACCGGCCCGTACTCGATGATCACCCAGCAGCCGCTGGGCGGTAAGGCGCAGTTCGGTGGTCAGCGCTTCGGTGAGATGGAGTGTTGGGCCATGCAGGCCTACGGTGCCGCGTACACGCTGCAGGAACTGCTGACCATCAAGTCGGACGATGTGGTGGGCCGCGTCAAGGTCTACGAGGCGATCGTCAAGGGCGAGAACATCCCGGAGCCGGGTATCCCCGAGTCGTTCAAGGTGCTGCTGAAGGAGCTTCAGTCGCTGTGCCTGAACGTCGAGGTGCTCAGCTCCGACGGTGCCGCCATCGAGATGCACGACACCGACGACGAGGACCTGGAGCGCGCCGCTGCCAACCTCGGCATCAACCTGTCGCGCAACGAGTCGGCCACCGTCGACGATCTCGCCAACTGATCTGACCCTCACCCGGCCGGGTTTCGCCCCGGCCACTGACAACAGAGCTCTGGAAAGGTAACAAGTGCTCGACGTCAACTTTTTCGACGAACTGAAGATCGGCCTGGCCACGGCCGACGACATCCACAACTGGTCATACGGTGAGGTCAAGAAGCCGGAGACGATCAACTACCGCACGCTCAAGCCGGAGAAGGACGGCCTGTTCTGCGAGAAGATCTTCGGCCCGACCCGCGACTGGGAGTGCTACTGCGGCAAGTACAAGCGCGTCCGCTTCAAGGGCATCATCTGTGAGCGCTGCGGCGTCGAGGTGACCAAGGCCAAGGTGCGCCGTGAGCGCATGGGCCACATCGAGCTGGCCGCCCCGGTCACGCACATCTGGTACTTCAAGGGTGTGCCGAGCCGGCTGGGCTACCTGCTCGACCTGGCGCCGAAGGATCTCGAGAAGATCATCTACTTCGCCGCCTACGTGATCACCGCGGTCGACGACGAGCTCCGTCACAACGAGCTCTCGACGCTCGAGGCCGAGATGGAGGTCGAGAAGAAGGCTGTCGCCGATCAGCGCGACGTCGACCTCAACGAGCGTCAGCAGAAGCTCGAGCAGGATCTCGCCGAGCTGGAGGCCGAGGGTGCCAAGGCCGACGTGCGCCGCAAGGTGCGCGACGGTGCCGACCGCGAGATGCGTCGTATGCGCGACGCCGCCCAGCGTGAGCTCGACGGTCTCGAGGAGATCTGGGACAAGTTCGTCAAGCTCGCCCCGGGCGACCTCATCATCGACGAGAAGCTCTACCGTCAGCTCGAAGAGCGCTACGGCGAGTACTTCCAGGGTTCGATGGGTGCCGAGGCGATCAAGAAGCTCCTGGAGACCTTCGACATCGACGCCGAGGCCGAGTCGCTGCGCGAGACCATCCGCAGCGGCAAGGGCCAGAAGAAGCTGCGCGCGCTCAAGCGACTCAAGGTCGTCGCGGCGTTCCAGCAGTCGGGCAACTCGCCGCTGGGCATGGTCCTCGACGCCGTGCCGGTGATCCCGCCGGAGCTGCGTCCGATGGTGCAGCTCGACGGTGGCCGCTTCGCGACCTCCGACCTGAACGATCTGTACCGCCGCGTCATCAACCGCAACAACCGCCTCAAGCGACTGATCGATCTGGGTGCTCCCGAGATCATCGTCAACAACGAGAAGCGGATGCTGCAGGAGTCGGTCGACGCCCTGTTCGACAACGGTCGTCGTGGCCGTCCGGTCACCGGGCCGGGCAACCGCCCGCTGAAGTCGTTGAGCGATCTGCTCAAGGGCAAGCAGGGTCGTTTCCGTCAGAACCTGCTCGGCAAGCGCGTCGACTACTCGGGCCGTTCGGTCATCGTGGTCGGTCCGCAGCTCAAGCTGCACCAGTGCGGTCTGCCGAAGCTGATGGCTCTCGAGCTGTTCAAGCCGTTCGTGATGAAGCGTCTGGTCGACCTGAACCAGGCGCAGAACATCAAGTCGGCCAAGCGCATGGTCGAGCGTCAGCGCCCCGCGGTGTGGGACGTCCTCGAAGAGGTCATCGCCGAGCACCCGGTTCTGCTGAACCGTGCACCGACGCTGCACCGCCTCGGCATCCAGGCCTTCGAGCCGCAGCTGGTGGAGGGCAAGGCCATTCAGCTCCACCCGCTGGTGTGTGAGGCCTTCAACGCCGACTTCGACGGTGACCAGATGGCCGTGCACCTCCCGCTGTCGGCGGAGGCACAGGCCGAGGCGCGCATCCTGATGCTGTCGTCGAACAACATCCTGTCGCCGGCGTCGGGCCGTCCGCTCGCCATGCCGCGTCTGGACATGGTGACCGGTCTGTACTACCTGACCACCCTCAAGGAGGGTGCGGCGGGCGAGTACACCCCGGCGAACGGCGACGACGTCGAGCGTGGTGTCTACTCGACCCCGGCCGAGGCCATCATGGCCGTCGACCGCGGTGTGCTGACCGTGCAGTCGCGCATCAAGGTGCGTCTGACCGACCAGCGTCCGCCGGCCGACATCGAGGCCGAGCAGTTCCCCGACGGCTGGAAGTACGGCTCGCCGTGGGACATCGAGACCACGCTGGGCCGGGTGCTGTTCAACGAGCTGCTGCCGATCGAGTACCCGTTCGTCAACGAGCAGATGCCGAAGAAGCGTCAGGCCGTGATCATCAACGATCTCGCCGAGCGCTACCCGATGATCGTGGTCGCCCAGACCGTCGACAAGCTGAAGGACGTCGGCTTCTACTGGGCCACCCGTTCGGGCGTCACGGTCTCGATGGCCGACGTGCTGGTGCCGCCGCAGAAGGCGGAGATCCTCGACAAGTACGAGGAGCGGGCCGACGGTCTGGAGCGCAAGTTCCAGCGCGGTGCCCTCACCCCGGACGAGCGTCGTGACTCCCTCGTGGAGATCTGGAAGCAGGCGACCGAAGAGGTCGGCGCGGCCATGGAGGCGCACTACCCGGACGACAACCCGATCCCGATGATCGTGAAGTCGGGTGCGGCGGGCAACATGACCCAGATCCGCTCGCTGGCGGGCATGAAGGGTCTGGTGACCAACCCGAAGGGTGAGTTCATCCCGCGTCCGATCAAGTCCTCGTTCCGCGAGGGCCTGACCGTGGCCGAGTACTTCATCAACACGCACGGTGCCCGAAAGGGTCTGGCCGACACCGCGCTTCGTACCGCCGACTCGGGTTACCTGACCCGTCGTCTGGTGGACGTGTCGCAGGACGTCATCGTGCGCGAGACCGACTGTGGCACCGAGCGCGGCATCACCACGACCATCGCCGAGAAGCAGGCCGACGGCACGCTCATCCGTGACGCGCACGTCGAGACCTCGACCTACGCCCGCACGCTGGCGCAGGACGCGGTCGACGCCGACGGCAACGTCATCGTCGAACGCGGTCACGACCTGGGCGACCCGGCCATCGAGGCCCTGCTCGCCGCCGGCATCACGCAGGTGAAGGTCCGTTCGGTCCTGACCTGTGGGACCGGCACCGGTGTGTGTGCGATGTGCTACGGCCGTTCGATGGCCACCGGCAAGCTCGTCGACATCGGCGAGGCCGTCGGTATCATCGCGGCCCAGTCGATCGGTGAGCCCGGTACCCAGCTGACGATGCGTACGTTCCACCAGGGTGGCGTCGGTGACGACATCACCGGTGGTCTGCCGCGTGTCCAGGAGCTCTTCGAGGCCCGCGTCCCCAAGGGCGTCGCGCCGATCGCGGAGGTCTCCGGCCGGGTGCGCCTCGAGGACGACGACCGCTTCTACAAGATCACCCTCATCCCGGACGATGGTTCGGAAGAGGTTGTCATCGACAAGATCTCGAAGCGTCAGCGTCTGCGCGTGTTCAAGCACGACGACGGTTCCGAGCGGCTCCTCGCCGACGGTGACCACGTCGAGGTCGGCCAGCAGCTCATGGAGGGCTCGGCCAACCCGCACGAGGTGCTCCGCGTCATGGGTCCCCGTCAGGTGCAGATCCACCTGGTCAACGAGGTCCAGGAGGTCTACCGCAGCCAGGGTGTGTCGATCCACGACAAGCACATCGAGACCATCGTGCGTCAGATGCTGCGTCGCGTGACGATCATCGATCACGGTTCGACCGAGTTCCTGCCCGGTTCGCTCGTCGAGCGCGCCGAGTTCGAGGCGGCCAACCGTCAGGTCGTGACCGAGGGTGGCGAGCCCGCCGCCGGACGTCCGGTCCTGATGGGTATCACCAAGGCCTCGCTGGCGACCGAGTCGTGGCTGTCGGCGGCGTCGTTCCAGGAGACCACGCGTGTCCTGACCGACGCGGCGATCAACAGCCGCAGCGACAAGCTGATCGGTCTGAAGGAGAACGTGATCATCGGTAAGTTGATCCCGGCCGGCACCGGTATCAACCGCTACCGCAACATCCAGGTTCAGCCGACCGAGGAAGCTCGTGCCGCGGCGTACGCGGTGCCGTCCTACGACGACACCTACTACAGCCCGGACGGCACCTTCGGTGCTCCGGCCGGCGCTGCGGTGCCGCTGGACGACTACGGGTTCTCCAACGACTACCGGTAGGCGCTAGGACAAGACGACGCGGCCCCCGCACTCATCGCGAGTGCGGGGGCCGCGTCGTTTCTAGGGAACGGGAAGAGTTGTGACGGTGCGGGTTTCGAGGAGCAGGTCGTAGTAACGGCCGCCGGGGTAGTAGGTCGGGGTCGCGGTGTCGGCCACCATGTCCGACGACCAGCCGGTGGCCAGCGTGCGGATCACCCGCCCGTTGCGGGGACGCGGCACGGCGAGCTCGGACAGTTCGCCGATCAGGTCGGTCGACTCGCCTTCGGCGTCGATGTGGATTCCGGTCACCAGGCGCGAGCCGACAAACTCCTGCCGCGTTGTCTCCTGGAGGACGGACACGCCTTGCCCGAAGTTGTTGGATACCGACGGTTGCGAGGCGATCACGCGAATCGGCAGCCCGGCGGCACTGAGAGATGCTGCGGCGGTGGCGAAGTTGACCCCGAAGAACGAGTTGACGGGATCGAACAGCATGAGGCCGGCCAGGCGTCGGTAGGCGACGGGGTCGGCACGGCGGAGTGCGTCGGCTGCCACGACGACGAACTCGCCGCCGGCCGAGTGTCCGGAGAAGATCATCCGGTACGGCATCGTCACGTCCGGGCGGTGGGCGGAATCGCGGGCCTCACGAAGGCTTGTCGCGAGCGGACTGCCGAGGTCCCGGCCGGAACCGAAGACCCCGCCGATGGTCCGCGCGAATGAGGCGTTGTCGGCGATGTTGTACGCGACGGCGCACCCGCCGAGGTTGACCGAGTCCAGCGTCGGGCTCACGACGAGGAACCCGGCTTGCGCATACGCGCGGGCCACGGAGTCGAGGTTGGCCGCAGTACGGGAGAAGCCGTGCTGCAACCACACGATCGCCGAGGGTTCACCGGGCGGGAAGTACCACCGGACCGCGACCCGGACGGGCTTGCCCGCACATTCGGTGGCGATGTCGGACGACGACACGGCCGCCGGCGCTGCTGTCACTGCTGACGGGGTCACACCGACGAACACCACGATCGCGGCAACAGCCGCGATGCACCAGCGGAACAATCTTCCCGACATCCGGCAAGTCTAGGACCGGCCAGATGCCACGGTGCGCGGTTTCAGGGAGCGCGACCCCCTTGCTCCTTGAGGTGCGAGGAGCACAAGCGACCGCCCACCCCTCCCTAATCCGAAAGGACCGCATACCCATGCTCCCTGAGGTGCGAGGAGCGCAAGCCTCCGGGCCGAGCAGGCGACGAAGGAGCGCGTCGAGGTCGACGAGCCACGAAGGGCCCTGACGAGACAAGTTGCGAAGACCCTTCGTGACCCTTCGTGACGGCCCTCCGCAGGCTCCGGGCCTCCTCAGGGAGCAGGCATCCACCCACTGCTACCTGATCCGGAAGAACCGCGTAATCATTGCTCCCTGAGGTGCGAGGAGCGTTAGCGACGAGCCACGAAGGGTCACAGCTTGCGCTTGACCAACTTCCCGGTCGGCGTGCGCGGCAACGTGTCCCGGAAGATGACCTCGCGCGGCAGCTTGAACTTCGCGATCCGCGGTCGGAGGTGATCCAACAATGCGTCGGCGAGCTCGTCGCCCCCGTCCTGTCCCTCGACCGGTTGCACGACCGCCGTCACCCGCTCGCCGAGATCGGGGTCGGGTACGCCGATGACCGCGGCGTCGAGCACCGACGGGTGGGCGAGGAGTGCATCCTCGATCTCCCGCGGGTAGATGTTGACCCCGCCGGAGATGATCAGGAACGAGTCGCGGTCGGTGAGGAACAGGTGACCCTCGTCGTCGACGTAACCGACATCGCCGGTGGTCGTCCATGTCGGATGCTCGGGATGCTGTGCGCCACGGGTCTTCTCGAGATCGTTGTGGTACTCGAACGGCAGCCGGTCGCGCTCGAAGTAGATCGTGCCGATCGTTCCCGCCGGCACCTCGGTGCCGTCGGAATCGCAGACCCGGATCGTGCCGAGGACGGCGCGCCCCACCGTGCCCGGGTACTCCAGCCACTCCGGGGTGTCGACGATGGTGAGACCGTTGAGCTCGGTGGACGAGTAGTACTCGGACAGGATCGGACCCCACCAGTCGATCATGGCCCGTTTGACGTCGACGGGACACGGCGCGGCGGCGTGCACCGCGACCTTCAGGCTCGACGTGTCGTACCGGGCACGCACCTCCTCGGGCAGGCGGAGCATCCGCACGAACATGGTCGGCACCCACTGGCTGTAGGTGACGCGGTGTTCCTCGATGAGGGCCAGCGCCCGTTCCGCGTCGAACCGCTCCATCACCACCACCGTGCCCCCAAGCGCCTGCACCGAGGCGCAGGTGCGAAGCGGCGCAGCGTGATACAGCGGTGCCGTCGACAGGTAGACGGTGTCGGGACCGACGCCCCACACGGACTGGTTCATCGCGATCATGGTGTCGCCGGGCTCGTCGACCTGCCGGTTCGGCAGTTCGGGTTTGATGCCCTTCGGTCGTCCGGTGGTGCCGGACGAGTAGAGCATGTCCGCGCCTCGCGGCTGGTCGGCGAGCGGTTCGATTGACTGCGTCGCCGCGGCGGCGTCGAGGTCCTCGTGACCCTCGATCCGGCCGGAGTAGGCGAAGCGAGTCTCGACGCCGGGGGTGAGCGGGATCAGCTCGGCGCCGAGGTCGGCGAGAGCGGCGTCGACGATGAGGGCCTTCGCGCCGCAGTCGGTGACGATGTAGGCGCTCTCGGCGGCGGTGAGGTGCCAGTTCACCATGGTCAGGTAGAGGCCCGACCGCATTGCCGCCCAATAGATGTCGAAGATCCGCGCGGTGTTGGTGGCGAGCACCGCGAGGTGGTCGCCGGGACGCAGGCCGCGGTCGGCCAGGGCCCGGGCGACCTGGATCGACCGGGTCTCCAACTGGGTGAAGGTGACCGTTTCACCAGAGTCGGCCATGATGACCGCGGGATCGTTGGGTCGGGTGGAGAGGTGGGCTCCGGGGTACATCAGAAAGCTCCTAGCGGGTCGAACCGGTCGATCAGTACAGGTAGTCCTCGCCGCTGGCACGCACGGTCACGTCGGAAAGGCTGATGCCCCACGGCTGGTCGATGACGTGGACGACGGCGTCGGCGAGATCCTCGGGCTTGATCAGCCAGTACTTGATCGAGTCGACGTCGGTGAGTTCGGCGGGCAGGTCGTCGTTCAGAAGGGCCGTGACGTGCTCGCCGTAGGAGGTGGCGCGCTGGCCGACGAGGCCCATGATCGCGGTGTCGTTGACGATCCAGCTGGCGAGGTTGGTGCCGGTGATGCCGGTCGGCTTGACGGTGGTGACCTTGATCTTGCCCTTGGCCTCGATGCGCAACGAGTCCGAGATGGTGGTGACCGCGGCCTTGGTCGCGCTGTACACGCCCGAACCCTCGATGCCGGCATTGCCGTAGATCGACGAGATGTTGACGACCTGGCCGCGACCCTGCGCGATCATCTGGTCGTAGACCGCGGAGATGCCGTTGACGACGCCCTTGATGTTGATGTCGATGGCGGCGTGCCACTTCTGCCAGGCGCGGGCGTGGTCGGCGAAGTAGGCGAGCGGCATGACGCCGGCGTTGTTGACGAGGACGTCGATGGCGCCGAACTGCTCCACGGTGGCGTTCGCCGCCGCGGCGACCTGCTCCATGTCGGTGACGTCGGCGACCTGGGCGAGCGCCGAACCACCGGCCGCGCGGATGCCGTCGACGACGGCGTTGACGTTGTCGGCGTTGACGTCGACTCCGACGACGTGCGCGCCGGCGGCCGCGGTCTTCTCCGCGATCAGCTTGCCGAAGCCGCTGCCGGCGCCGGTGATGACGATGACCTTGTCCTTCAGGTACTCGGACATGGGGGTACTCCGTTTCTGTTCTGGGTGAGACGAATTGACGTGGATGCGTCTGGCGATGAGTGAGGTCAGACGATGTCGACGGCGTCGAGGAGGCCTGCGACGCGCTGCCGGTCACCGGTGACGGTGACCGCCGACCGCCAGGCGCTGCGGGTGGTGCCCCAGCGCAGGAAGTCGGTGGCCGAGGAGGTGGCGACGTCGGCCGGCAGGTCGGCGGTCTCCCGCACGGTGACGATCGTGCCCGCGGTGTCGCGGTCGATGACGAACGAGCGGTCCGTCGCGCCGGTGAGCCGCAGGCCGATCGGGCTCTCGAGTGTGGGATACAGTGCCGCACCGTTCATCTGGGGCAGGCCGGCGATCATCCAGTCGATGGCGGGATCGATCGCCGCGCTCACCGACACCTCGGCGGCGTCCAGCGGTCCGAACGGTTGCATCAGGTCGCTGGTGAGATGCACGAGGTGGTCGAAGGCGACGGCGTCGCTGAGCTGGCGCAGCCGGTAGGTGCCCAGGTCGAGCATGTCCAGCGGCTGGTCACGAAGGTCCTCGCCCTGTAACGCGGCCAGGGTCGCGAGGCCGGCCTCGGACTGCGCGCGGTAGTAGTCGACAGCCTGTTCCGACGACCAGTCGGCCCGTTCGTGCACCGCGGCGTCGTTGAGTCGCTCGGACTTTCCGCTCGGATTGTCGGGGAAGACTAGGTCGGGGTCGGCGATGAAGTTGAAGAAGAAGCCCATGTGGGTGACGACGTCGTGGACGCGCCAGCCGTGGCAGGCGCTGTCGGCCGCCCAGTCGGCGGGCGTGAGCCGGTCGAGCAGGGCGAGGGTGTCGTTCACCAGTGCGTTGGCAGCAGTGACTCCGGCATCGGACATGGCCGATCGCCTCCTTGGAATATGTTGTGTACGAGTGTGAATGGACGAGACGGGTGTCAGGCGGGCAGGAAGATCGACTTGAGGTTCTGGTAGGCGGCCAGGCCCTCGGGGCCGAGCTCGCGGCCGATGCCGCTGGCCTTGACGCCGCCGAAGGGCGAACCCCAGTCGAGGTTGAAGTAGTTGACGCCGAACGAGCCGGTCTCGACGCGGCGGGCGACGTCGACGCCGCGATCGGGATCGGAGGTCCACACCGTTCCGCCGAGCCCGTACGACGAATCGTTGGCGAGAGCGATGGCGTCGTCGACGTCGTCGTAGCGCAGCACGGTGAGGACGGGACCGAAGACCTCTTCGCGGGCGATGGTGGCCGAGTTGTCGATGCCGGCGAAAACGGTTGGCTCGACGAAGAACCCGCGGTCGACACCCGACGGCGTGCCGCCGCCGGTGGTCACGGTGCCGCCCTCGGTGCGGCCGCGCTCGATGAGGGACAGCACCCGGTCGCGATGCCGGCCGCTGGCGAGCGGACCGACCGCGACGGTCTCGTCCATCGGGTCGCCGACGGGCAGCGACGCGCACATCGCGCTGATGGCGTCGAGGTACTCGTCATAGCGGCTGCCGGGCACCAGGATTCGGGTGGACATGTAACAGGTCTGGCCGGTGTTGAGCAGGGATGCGGTGGCGAGTCCGCCGACGGTCTGCTCGAGATCGGCGTCGTCGAGCACCAGCGCTGCGGACTTGCCGCCGAGTTCGAGGGTCACCGGACGGATGAGTTCGCCACAGACGCGGCCGATCTCGCGGCCGGCCGGGGTCGAGCCGGTGAACGCGACCTTGTCGACGTGCGGGTGCGACACCAGGTGACGGCCGATCTCGCTGCCGCCGTTGACGATGTTGAGGACACCGGCGGGCAGGTCGGCGGCGATGGCCGCCTCGGCGAGGACGTACGCGTCGAGGCTCGTCTCGGGCGATGGCTTGAGAACCACGGTGCAGCCGGCGGCCAGCGCGGGCGCGATCTTGAACATCGAGAGGATCGCGGGGAAGTTCCACGGTGCGATCGCCCCGACGACGCCGATGGCCTCGCGGCGCACGATCGTCGAGCCGGGCAACGGCTGGCTGGTACGCGTCTCCTCCACCGGGGTGGACTCGACGAGGTCGGCGTAATAGCGCAGCAGTTGGACCGGGGCGGCGCCCTCGGCGAACCGCGCCAGCGCGATCGGCATGCCGTTCTCGGACGTCACCGCCGACGCGCGATCCTCGGCGCGCTTGTCGAGCTCGTCGGCGAACCGGCGCAGGTGTGCGGCACGGTCGGCAGGGGACAGGTCGCGCCAGCCCGACGACCGGAACGCGGTGCGGGCGGCCTCGACGGCCGCGTCGACGTCGGCGGTGGTGGCTTCGGGTACCGAGCCGAACTGCTCCTCGGTGAGCGGGGAGATGACCGGGATCGTCGCCGAACCGGCCGGCGCGCGCCAGCCGCCGTCGATGAAGAAACTCGTGCGGACGGTGTCGATGGTGGTCATGGGTACTCCTCGCTGAGTGTGTCGGCCGTCGAGCGGTCGGCGGCGTGTGTCCATGATCACTCCCACCCAGATCGGATTTCTTGACATCTCATGACGACTTCTTGACAGTTGATGCCATGGCCGACCTGATCTGCGCATCCTCGCTCAGTCAGTTACCCGAACTGATTGCCGAACACGATGGCGATGCCCGCGCGATCCTCGGCCGCGTCGGCATCGACCCGGCCGTCGTCGGCGCGTACGACCGGTTCGTCCCGTTCACCGCTCTGTCGACGGTCATCGGTCTGTGCGCGGCCGAGTTCGACGTCCCCGACTTCGGGCTGCGCCTCGCCGCCCGGCAGGACCCCGACATCCTCGGCCCGGTCGCGATCGCCGCCCGCAACGCCGAGACCGTCGGCGACTCGTTTCGACAGGTCTCGGCCTTCGCGCACGTGTACAGCCCGGCCATCACCGCCCAGATGCACTACGGCGAGCGGGAGGTCGCCTACGAGTTCGATACCGTGCTGCAGCGTGTGCCGTACCGACCGCACGTCGTCGAACTCGCGATGGGCGTCACCCGGTCGACGTTCGCGATGACGCTGGGCCACGGCTTCCGCGCGAACCGGATCACCTTGGCGCACCCGGCGATGTCCGAGCCGCGCGTCTACACCGACTATTTCGGTTGCCCGGTCGAGTTCGAGGCGCCGGCCAACCTGGTGGTCTTTCCCCGCGGGGTGATGCAACAGACGTTGCGGCGGGTCGACCCCCTGGCCTACGACGTGGCCATCCGATTCATGACCGGACACGATCGCGAGAGGGCCTTCGGCGAGGCGGTCTCGGCGCTGATCGTGCGCGCCCTGCCGGCGGGGGCGGCCACGCTGGAGGCGGTGTCGAAGCTGCTGATGATGCACCCGCGTGCGGTGCAGCGGGGTCTGGCCGACGAGGGCGCGACGTTCGAGCAACTCGTCGACGACGCGCGCCGCGACCTCGCCGTCTCACTGCTGTCGAATCGGGGTGTCCCGCTGGCGGCGGTGGCGCGGCAGATCGGATACTCCGAGCAGAGCACGCTGACCCGCAGTTGCCGACGCTGGTTCGGCGTGCCGCCGCTGGCGAAGCGCCGCGAGCTGACTGCCCCGGGCCAGGACTCGTCCCGAGATCTCTAGGAGTCTCCGACGGTCGGGGCGTCGTCGCTGTCCGGGGTGTCGTCGCCATCAGAGAAGTCGTCGTCAGCCGAAGCGTCGTCGAAAATGTCATCGGGGTCTTCTATGCGGACGTCGTAGTCGTCTCCGAGGCGGCGGGCCACCTCGCCGATCAGTCGTCGGGCGGCGTCGTCCATCACGCGGACATGGGTCAGATCGAGGACGACGGCGTCGGTGCCGAACCCCTCGCACGCACGGTTGGCGAGGATTTCCGCACCCGCGAAGCGCACGTCGCCCTGCAGCTCGACGACTGTAGTGCCGTCGTGTTCGGTCACCGATCGCAGCGCGGGCCGACCGGTGGGGGCCACGTGCATCATGTGCAGTTCCATGTCGCGCGACAGCCGTTCGAAAACGGCGACGCCGCGCACGCTGTTGCCCTGTCTGTCGAGCTGCGGCGACCACACCGCGAGCCCTACCTGGCCGGGCAATACGCCCAGGATCGCGCCGCTGACACCGCTTTTCGCGGGGATTCCGACCGTCGCCATCCAGCTGCCGCTGCCGTCGTACATGCCGCACGTGGCCATGACCGACAGGACGTGCCGGGTGATCCAGCCTTCCAGGAGGCGCTCGTCGTCGCCGGTCGACAGTCCGCCGTTGGCGAGTACCGACCCCATGACGGCGAGGTCGCGGCAGGAGACCCGGATCGAACACTGGGCTGCGTACCCGTCGACGACCTCGTCGGGTTCGCAGTCGAGTTTGCCCGCCGAGCGCAGCAGGTAGGCCAGCGCGGTGTTGTGGTCGTCGGAGGCGAGTTCGGCGCGGTGGACCTCCTTGTCGACCGAGACCTCGCGTCCGGCGAGAGTGCTGACGAGGTCGATGACGCGGTCGACGCGTTCGTTGGGATCCGCGCCGTTGACCATCCCGTGCACGGCGACGGCGCCCGCGTTGATCAGCGCGTTGCGCGGCCGACCGGTCTCGGCCTCGAGCGAGATCTCGTTGAAGGCGTCGCCGGACGGTTCGGTGTCGACGCGTTCGAGTACGGCGTCGAGCCCGCGGTCGCGCAGGGCGAGCGCGTAGGCCGGTACCTTGCCGATGGACTGGATGGAGAACTCGTGATCGGCGTCGCCGGCGGTGTACACGGTGCCGTCGATGGTGGCCAGGGCGATACCGAACGACGACGGATCCGCCTGCTCGAGTTCACGATTGCCGGTCGCGACCTCACCGCCGTCGTCGTCGCGGCATTCGGAGAGTACGCGTTCGAGGTAGTCGTCGATGGGGGAGCGCATATCCCACGGTAGCCACCCGGGCTCAGTTCTGGCGGTACGGCATGTACTGCACCGACCAGTGGTTGCCGTCCGGATCGTCGAAGTACACGAAGTGGCCCCACGCCTGTTCGTCGATCTCGCCGGGGTCGACGCCGGCCGCGAGCAATTGTTCGCGGGCCTCGTTGATGTCGGTGACGACGACCTGCAGACCCTTCACCGATCCCGGTTCCGCGTCGCTCAGCCCCTTGCCGAAGGCGATGGAACACGCCGACCCGGGCGGGGTCATCTGGACGAACCGGATCTCGTCGGAGACGACGTGATCGTGGTCGACGTTGAAGCCGATCTTCGAGTAGAAGTCTCGCGCCCGGTCGACGTCGCTGACCGGCAGGATGACGAGTTCGAGTGTCCAGTTCACGGTTCCTCCTGTGATTGTGGTGTAGTACAAGCTTCTCAGGGCATGCGGACAGTTACGGTCCTTATTCGGAGACGTTCGCCCGCATCCGAAAGAACCTCAGAACCGCTGCTGTGTGGGGTGCAAGCGATGCCCTCCCTCTGCTCCCTAAGAGCCTGCTGAATTAGGGTCCAGCCTGGGTTGAGGTTCCTGCTGCGGGGATGTGTCGGTTCCGGGGTGTGGTCGTGGTGATCGATCTAGGTGGGGCGGCGGTGCCGCGGTTCAGGCGGTGGCCAGTGTCCAGGTGCCGTTGGTGATAGTCAGTCCGAGGGTGATCAGGCGGCGTAGGTTGATCGCGGCGGCGCGGTGGTGCAGCCAGTTGTTGTTGCGTTCGATTCCACGGTAGGGCACCCGCCGGTTACCGCGGGTGAGCCAGGCAATCGTCCGTTCGACCATGGGTCGATGCTGGCGGTAGGTGTCGGCAATAGTCTTGTCAGAGAAGTGTTGTCGGTGTTCGCGCTGG
>NZ_LNQO01000021.1:0-93775 GCF_001456905.1 Gordonia sp. SGD-V-85 | reverse complement strand
ACGTTCCACAGGAACGGCAGTGTCGAGACGCCGAGGACGAACGCGCCGGCGGTGGAGATGATGTTGAGCGTGGTGAAGCCGTCTGAGGGCAGGTAGTCGGCGTATCGGCGGGGCATGCCTTCGGCTCCGAGCCAGTGCTGCACCAAGAAGGTGAGGTGAAAGCCAATGAACGTCAGCCAGAAATGGATTTTGCCCAAGCGTTCGTCGAGCAGTCGTCCGGTCATCTTCGGGAACCAGAAGTAGATGCCGGCGTAGGTGGCGAACACGATCGTGCCGAACAGCACGTAGTGGAAGTGGGCGACCACGAAGTAGCTGTCGGAGAGTTGGAAGTCGATCGGCGGGCTGGCCAGGAGCACACCGGTGAGTCCGCCGAACAGGAAGGTGACCATGAAGCCGACCGAGAACAGCATCGGGGTTTCAAAGGTCATGTGGCCCCGCCACATTGTGCCGATCCAGTTGAAGAACTTCACGCCCGTGGGTACCGCGATCAGGAAGGTCATGAAGGAGAAGAACGGCAACAGCACGGCGCCAGTGACGTACATGTGGTGTGCCCACACCGCGACCGACAGGGCGGCGATGGCGAGGGTGGCGTAGACCAGTCCTGAGTACCCGAACAACGGTTTACGGCTGAAGACCGGGAAGATTTCGGAGACGATGCCGAAGAACGGCAGCGCGATGATGTACACCTCGGGGTGACCGAAGAACCAGAACATGTGCTGCCAGAGAATGGCGCCGCCGTTGGCCGGATCGAACAGATGCGCGCCGAACTGGCGGTCGACTTCGGCGCCGAGTAATGCCGCGGTGAGCAGCGGGAACACCAGCAAGATCAGCACACTGGTGACCAGGATGTTCCACGTGAAGATCGGCATACGGAACATCGTCATTCCCGGTGCGCGCAGACAGATGACCGTGGTGACCATGTTGACCGCGCCCAGGATGGTGCCCAGACCAGACACGGTCAGTCCGAGGAACCACATGTCGGAGCCGACGCCGGGTGAGTGGATGGCGTCGCTGAGCGGGGTGTAGGCGGTCCAGCCGAAGTCCGCGGCGCCACCTGGGGTGATGAAGCCGGCAATCGCGATGGTCGAACCGAAGACGAACAGCCAGAAACCCAGTGCGTTGAGCCGCGGGAAGGCGACGTCGGGAGCGCCGATCTGCAGGGGCAGTACGAAGTTGGCGAAGCCGATCACGATGGGGGTGGCATACATCAGCAGCATGATCGTGCCGTGCATGGTGAACAGCTGGTTGTACTGCTCGGTCGAGAGGAATTGCATGCCCGGCGTCGTGAGTTCTCCGCGCATCAGCAGCGCCATCAGTCCGCCGATGAGGAAGAACCCGAAGCACGCGACGATGTACATCATGCCGATCAGCTTGTGATCGGTCGTGGTCAGCATCGTGTAGATGAATGACCCTTTGGCCTTTCGCCGCTCGGGATAGGGCCGCGTGGCGACCACCTCGGGCGGGCGCGGGGACACCGCGGTCATGAGGCCTCCATCTGACTTGAAAAAATGGCGGCCCTGATCGAAGCAACACGCGCATCGTGCGTGCGACTTCCCGGGCCGTTACTACGGACTGTAGTCGATTAACTACTAGGTAGCATAGTTGATACTGGAATTCCGAGTCGCAACCGGGAGGCGACAGGACCGCGACGAAAGGTCGCCTCCCTCATTGAGATCGGCCCGACCGGTCCGCCGCGGCCGTGCGCCGCGCCCACCCTTACCGCCAGAGGTCTGCGCTTCCGGTGCCCGACGGTTCGTTGGGCGTGATAGTAGGTTCGGCGTCGCTGTCGGAGGGCAGACTGACGCCGCGTTCGGCGAGCCATCGCACCGGGTCGAGGGCGGCGCCGGATGCATCAGCAACCTCGAAGTGCAGATGAGGCCCGGTCGAGTTACCGCGATTGCCCACCGTGGCAATGGGTTGACCGACCGTGACCGGCGCTGCCGCGTCGATGAGATTGTCGTCGTTGTGGCCGTAGGTCGTGATTGTTCCGTCGGCATGCCGGATGCGTACCCACAACCCGAAGCCTTCAGCTGGCCCCGAGTTGATCACTTCGCCGTCGGTGACCGCGAAAATCGGTGCCCCCAGGTCGTTGCCGATGTCCATACCCTGATGGCCGCGGCCGTCACCGAAGGTGGAGGTCACTCGGCCGTTCGTGGGAGCGACCACCGACCCCGGCGACGGCGACGAATAGACGGGTGGACCAGCTGGTGCCGGGTGCGCAGCCGCGGGATCGTGGGGACGCATCTCGAAAGCCAGAAGCGCCAGCAGCCGCCCGATCGGCAGCGCGTCGACAATCAGTTCGGCGGCTGCTCGTCCCGCGCCGAGCACGGCGGCGAAGCATCCCACCGCAGTGATGGGATCCTCGGCTGGCACTGGCGGCTCGACTGGGCGCGCTCGATCGGCCAGACATGTGCTGACTGTTCGGATCTCGTCGGCGAGGGTTCCCATCGCCGGGCCGCCCAGTGTCGCCGAGATCGTCTCGGCGACCAGTTGGGCGAACTGCTGAGTCACGTGGGTGGCATCGGCGTCGGCTCGCGCTCGAGCGTCAATTGAGAAGCTCAGCAGAACCGCAGCAACGATTCCCGCGACCCCCAGTCTCAGACAGGGCCGTGGAGCGCCGCAGCGGCGGGTGAGGGACGACATAGGCATGCCAGCGAGACCTTCCGGAGACGGGCGCGACGCACTGACGTTCAGCACCACACGCCAGGTGCACATGAGGCCACGATCGGCAGCCCTCCGTTCGAACCATAGGCCCCACAGGTCACAGCAGTAACACGATCTGATTGAGTGCCCATCGCAATCGCGGGCCTCTACTACTAGGTGATGTAGTTGCGGATGCGCAGTGACTGCCAAGCCGGAAACTCGCCCTGAACACAGGGTAATTGCAGGTGAGCGCATCTCTTACACGAGGTGACGCCGCAAAATGCACGTCGCGAGAAGTGGGGTTCCGGTCGGTGGATGTCACAAAAACTATGGTCATGTTGACAATTCGAATGGTGATCTACCACGCTGCGTAGTAGATCAACGTCGAGGAGTGCTGGTGCAGCAGGGGAGAAGGGTATCCGCGGTGCGGGCGGCGGTCCTGGCGCTGATATGCGTGGTGCCGTGGGTAGCGTCGGGTTGTGGTAGCGCTGGCGACGACGCCGTTGCGCAGGGGGGAACCTTTCAGTTCGTCTCGCCCGGCGGGCAGACGGTCATCACCTACGATCCGCCCTCGAGCCGTCAGCGGATCGCTGACGTCTCCGGCCCTGACGTGGTGACCGACCAGACCATCGGACTCGACGACTTCGCAGGCAAAGTCGTCGTCATCAACGTCTGGGGTTCGTGGTGTGGACCCTGCCGGGGAGAAGCCGACGACCTCGAGCATGTCTACGCCCAGAACAAGGCCTCGGGAGTCGAGTTCCTCGGTATCAATCTGCGCGATAACCGGCAAGCGGCGAAGGACTTCATGATCGACAGAAAGGTCGCCTTTCCCTCGATCTACGACTTTGCCGGTCTGACCCTGGCTGCGCTGACCACCCCAACGTCGGTGGTGCCGACCACCATCGTGCTCGACCGCGACCACCGTCCGGCCGCGGTGTTCCTCAAGGCCATTACCGCCGACGAACTCGGGTCAACAGTTCAGCGAGTCCTCGCTGAGCCTGTGGCACAACCCCAATGACCCCGCAGTCGGTCGAAGTGCAGGCTGCGGTCGGCGAGACGTTTGCCGACCTCGTCGCCAGCGGTCCGCTCCTGCTGGCGCTGCTTGCGTGTGTGATCGCCGGGCTGGTGTCGTTCGCCTCACCGTGCGTGGTCCCCCTCGTTCCGGGGTATCTGTCGTATCTGGCTGGCGTGGTCGGCGCCGAGGCGCCTGCGGTGTCGGTGGGGGAGCCGAACAAGCGGGGTCGTTCGCGCGTGGCGCTCGCCGCAGGCCTGTTCGTCCTCGGTTTCACGGTGGTCTTCGTGGCAGCGACCGCCACCGTACTCGGAGTCACCACCACTTTCGTGGTGAATCGTGAAGTCCTCCAACGCATCGGCGGCGTGGTCACCATCATCATGGGCCTGGTGTTCATCGGGCTGGTGCCGGCACTGCAACAGGAACGACGGTTCGCCCCCCGCCGCGTCTCCAACATCGCCGGCGCTCCGCTGCTCGGCGGGGTCTTTGCACTCGGGTGGACCCCATGCCTAGGGCCCACGCTCGCGGCGGTCATTGCGACGGCCAGCGGCACCGAAGGTGCCACCGCAGCCAAGGGCGTCGCGCTGATCGTGGCGTACTGCGCGGGCCTTGGTATTCCTTTTGTCGTGCTTGCGTTTTCCTCGGCATGGGCGTTGCGCAGCCTCGGCTGGTTGCGGACCCACGCCCGCATGATCCAGATCGTCGGCGGCGCCATGATGATCGCGGTAGGTATCGCCTTGATCACCGGCCTGTGGGATCAATTCATCGTGTGGGTCCGCGACGCGTTCATCACCGATACCCAACTACCCATCTGACTACCCATCTGAGGCCTGTAGTGGCGGCGCCGGTTCGACGGACCCAACACCACCGGCTTCCGGTCACCGCACCGTCACGAGACCCAACACCACCGGCGTCACGCCGCCGACGTCGGGCCATCTCAGCACATCCCGATTCAGTCGTGACGTGATCCGCCGGTTCCGTTCCGCCCCGGTCTGTCATATAGTCACATGCGCATGTATTGATATATGTGGACAGCGTAGCTATCTGGGTGTGGATGAGAGGGAGTACGACGCATGGGAGCCGGACACAATCACGGACCAACCGACCCCGCATCCAGCGACTCGTCGCTGCGTGTCCGGTTGGCGATCGCGTTTGCTCTGACGGGGATCATTGTCGTGGCCCAGCTTGTCGGGTCGGTGATCACGGGAAGTCTGGCGCTACTGACCGACACCGCGCACGCCGCGACAGATGCGATCGGTTTAGCGGTCGCGCTCGTCGCAGCAACCGTGATGCACCGCCCGGTCAACAAAACCCGCACCTGGGGACTGCGGCGCATCGAGGTCATCGCCGCTCTGGGGCAGGCCTCGCTGCTGCTCGCTGTGGGCCTCTACGCTGCTGTCGAAGGCGTACGACGACTGTTCTCGCCACCCGAGGTGCCCTCGACCGAACTCCTGCTCTTCGGAGTCATCGGACTCGTGGCGAACATCGTCGCCATGCTCGTGCTCGCCTCGGGACGCGGCGCCAACTTCAACATGCGAGCGGCGTTTCTGGAGGTCCTCAACGACGCACTGGGATCGCTGGGTGTGATCGTCGCCGCAATCGTCATCGCTACCACCGGTTTCCAACAAGCTGACGCGCTGGCCGGGTTGTTCATCGCCGCGCTCATCGCACCCCGCGCCCTCAAACTCATGGCCGAGACGACGCGGGTGCTGATGGAATTCACCCCGAAAGGGATCGATCTCGACGACGTCAGGGCCCACATCCTCGAGATGGACCGTGTGCACGACGTGCACGACCTTCACGCATCGACGGTGGCCACGGGCCTACCGATCATCAGCGCTCACATTGTGGTCGATGACGACTGCTTCCAGGACGGCCACGCCCCCACCATGTTGGATGACATCCGGACCTGCGTGGCGACCCACTTCGCCATCTCCTTCGAGCATTCCACCTTCCAGCTCGAGACCAGCGCCCAGCGCCACCACGAGGAAGCGTTAGCCACCCATCACCCGTGAGGGATCACATCGGCGTCACACCACACCTGCGGTCTGCGCGAGTGCGGATCTCTGCTACGCGAGTCTGCCGTCTCGGGCCGGGCGCTGCCCCGGAGGTGTCACATCAGCGTCGACCAGTACCACCAGAAACGGTGGGCGATCAGGGCGATCACTGCCAGCACCCACACCAGCGGTACCACGGTGTGCACCGTGAGGATCGCATCGAGGGCTCGGCGCGCTGTCCCGGGTGGGCAGAAATGGTCGGCATTGCGCAGGCTCACATACCAAAAGGCAACCACGACAACCACCCACACGGCCATGCAGTACGGACAGAGCGCGTTGATTCGGTACAGGCTCTGGAAGATCAGCCAATGGACGAACACCACCGCACCCGTCAACCCACTCTGCAGCCCGATCATGACCCAGGTGGGCGGCCGGCTCCCCATCAGGACCGCGACAGCAATCAGCGCGGAGAAGCCGGCAATTCCGATCAGTGAGTTGGGAAACCCGAAGACGACCGCCTGGGGGGTGTCCATCACCGATCCGCAATTGACGATCGGGTTGATACTGCAGGTCGGTGTGTACGCCGGATCGGTTGCCAGTTCGAACTTTTCAACCGTCAGCGTGAACGCAGCGATGAGCCCGATACTTCCGCAGACCGCAAGGATCCACGCGAGCAGTCGCGGAGACACTGGGAATCGTGTAGCTGCCGCCGTGGGCGAGGATGGCGAGGCCTGGCGGGGTGGTGGTGGGACGGTCACTGGCGTAGTGCGGATTCGAGCGCCGAGCTCAGATCGTCATAGCTCTCGGGTTTGATGAGTTCGTCGTTGATGAAGAAGGTGGGTGTGCCGGTGACACCTAGCGCTTTGCCGTCAGCGACATCGCGGTCGATGAGTTCGCGGGTGGCCTGCGAGTTGTAGTCGGCGGCGAATCGATCCATGTCCAGACCGAGCTCCTGGGCATAGGAGAAGAACAGATCGTCCAGCGGTACCCGCTGCTCACCCCAGCTGCGTTGGGTGTCGAACATCTTGCGGTACATCGGTTCGAACTGACCTTGCTCGGCCGCGGCGGCAACGGCGCGTGCTGCGCGGTCAGCGTTGAAATGTCCGGGGAGCGGGAAGTAGCGGACCACGAAAGTGACCTGATCGCCGTATGTTTGGCGAAGCTGCTCCACCGCCGGGTATGCCGCCCCGCACCCTTCACATTCGAAGTCCAGGAATTCCACGAATGTTGCCTTGGACTCGGTCGGAGTCGATAGACGTGGGGAATCATCCCGTACCGTCATGCTCGCCTGGGCGGCAGCCTGTTCGCTGTCACCGGCCCGGGACACCACGAACACCACTGTCAGCGCCAGGCAGAACACGAACACCACGGCGAGTGAGATCTTGACGGTGCGGCTCACCGGGGCACCCTTGACTCGAGTCGAACCTTTAGCGCTTGACCTGCCACGATGTTCACTCCCGTCGAACTACTACTACGTTAGCTAGTAGTTTACAGGCGCGCGGCCCCGGCCGGGCGACCGCGGGCGGATCGGTGCGCTCGACAAACTTCGGTGAGGGGTGCGGTGCGCGGTGGTGGGTTTTTCGGATAGTCGACGTGCCGGCGCGTCGTTTCTGCCGATGCGTCAGCCTGTGTTGCGCGGCGCAGCTGCCGTCGGCGCCGGCGGCATGCTGTACGTGAGTTTCCCTCCGCGTCAGCTGTGGTTCCTCGCCCCGTTGGCTATCGCGGTTCTGGTGGTGACGCTGCGGGGGCGGTCGTTGTGGGCGGCATCCGGCTATGGCTATCTGGCTGGGCTGGGGTTTTTCGTGCCGTTGCTGCCGTGGGTCGGTATCTATGTGGGTGCGGTGCCGTGGCTGGTCTTGGCAGCAGTCCAGGCGGTGGCGTTCGGGATCTTCGGGGCGTTGGCAGCGGCACTGGGCAGATGGCGCGGCGCGCCGGTGTGGTTGGCAGGCGCCTGGGTGGCAGTCGAAGCTGTTCGTTCCCGGATACCGTTTGGCGGTTTCCCCTGGGGCCGAATCGCATTCGGCCAACCGGAGGGGCTTCTACTGCCGTTGGCGGCGCTGGCCGGCGCGCCGGGGTTGTCGTTCGTTGTGGTGCTGCTCGGCGCGGCCCTGGCCGCGGCGGCGGGGGCTGTGGTCCGCCGGCAGCCTCAGACGTTGGCCGGGCCTGCGGCCACGGTTGCTGTGATTGGACTGCTGGTGTGGATGATGACGCCCGCGGGGGGAGGCGATGACGCGGGGGAGCGGTCGGTGACGGTGGCGGTGGTGCAGGGCAATGTGCCGCGGCTGGGGTTGGATTTCAATGCTCAGCGACGCGCAGTGCTCGACAATCATGTCCAGCGCACCCTCGATCTGGCCGAGGAGATCCGCTCTGGGCGGGTCGTGCGTCCCGATGTGGTGGTGTGGCCGGAGAACTCATCCGATATCGACCCGTTCGGGAACCGCGATGCTGCGGCGCAGATTGATCGTGCCGCGCGGGCGATCGGGGTGCCGATCCTGGTGGGAGCGGTGATCGCCGGGAGCAACGGCACGTCCCGCAACACGTCGGTGGTGTGGGATCCGGTTACCGGGCCTGGTCAGGAGCACAACAAACGTCAGCTGGTGCCGTTCGGGGAGTACTTGCCGTTGCGGCAACTGATGACACAGCTGTCCTCCTACGCCAGCCGGGCCGGGAACTTCGTTCCAGGCGCAGGCAATGGCGTTGTCGATCTTGCAGGTGTACCGGTGGCGGTGGCGACCTGCTACGAAGTCGCGTTCGACGATCTGGTGACCGAATCGGTGCGCGCCGGTGCGCAACTGATCGCCGTGCCGACCAACAACGCGACGTTCGGGCGCACCGAGATGACCTACCAGCAACTCGCGATGTCGCGGGTGCGGGCAGTCGAGCACGATCGGGCGGTGGTCATCGCAGCAACCAGTGGGGTGAGCGCGGTCATCGAACCTGATGGGACCGTTGCACAACGCACAGCGCTGTTCACCCCCGATGTCCTCATCGCGCGGGTGCCGCTGAGGACAACGACGACTCTGGCGACGCGGATCGGAGCAGCAGGAGAAGTGATTTGTGCTGCCGCGGTCCTGGCGGCACTGGTTGTCCGCACGTGGAGATCACGCCAACGCACCTGACGCGGCGTGGTTGTGCTCAGTGGCGTTCGCGATGTGGCGTTGGCGAGCTACTCGATGTGTCATCGGCGTCATCCGGCGGGCTCGAACAGCAGCTGCACCCTGGTTCTGTTGTGGCAGAACAGCTGTTGCTGGTCGCTGCGCCTCGTGATCGGGGAGTCGGCAGCAGGGGCACCTCGGGCACCGGCCGTGGTTGATCGGTGGTGGCCGATACCGGGGCGCAGCAGGCGTCGCCTGTGTCGTGGTAGGCCGCCACCGAGATGTTGAGCCTGCCGGGGGTTACCCGGGGCACGGCAGCGGTGCCTGGCAGTGCTTTCGTCCGGGCGGCACGAATCGCGTTGGCGATCACCAGTACTTCTGCGAGTTCGTGGACGAAGACCACTGTGGCCAGACCGAGGACGCCCGTGGCGGCCAGCGGAATCAGAACACCGATGATGGCCAGAGAGAATCCTATGTTCTGCAGCATGATTCGGCGTGCGCGCCGAGCGTGGGACAGCACTTGCGGGAGATGGCGGAGATCTTCGCCCATCAACGCCACATCGGCGGTTTCGATAGCGACGTCGGTACCCATCGCTCCCATCGCGATTCCGACATCGGCGGTGGCCAACGCTGGGGCGTCGTTGACGCCGTCGCCGACCATGGCGATCGCCCGCCCGCGCGCCAGCGTGGGCAGCAAGTCGGCTTTGTCTTCGGGGAGCAGTTCGGAATGGACGGTGCTGATTCCGGCCGCAGTGGCCAAGGCATGTGCGGTGCGGTCGTTGTCCCCGGTCAGCATGACCGAGTCGACACCCAGCGCCGTCAGCTGAGCGACCGTTTCGGCGGCCTCGGGGCGAAGCTCATCGCGGACCGCGATCGCGGCGACGACCGTGCCATCGCGTTCGATCAGCACGACGGTGGCACCGTCGCTCTGCAACCGGGTGACGTCTGCGGCGAGCGCCCCAGGATCAAGCCACCCGGGTTTGCCCAGTCGCAATTGCTGTCCGCGAATCTGGCCGGTGAGTCCGTGACCGGCGATCGCGGTGACGTCCTCGGCAGGTGAGCCCAGAGCAGGTGCGGCCGCGAGAATCGCACTCGCCAACGGGTGCTCGCTGCGTGCCTCGAGCGCGGCGGCATAGGACAACGCGTCCTCGCGGGTGATCTCGGGTGTGGCCACCACGGCGATGACCTCCGGAGTGCCGCGGGTCAAGGTGCCGGTCTTGTCCAGCGCGACGACGCGAACCCGTCCCAACTCCTCCAGGGCAGCACCGCCTTTGACCAATGCACCATGGCGGCTGGCGGCGCCGATCGCGGCGACCACCGTCAGCGGCACCGCGATCGCCAACGCACACGGGGACGCAGCAACGAGGACCACCAGGCCGCGTTCGAGCCACACCAGGGGATCACCGAGTAGCGCACCGATACCTGCCACGAGCGCCGCGAGCACCATGATGGCCGGGACCAGGGGGCGGGCGATACGGTCGGCGAGACGTTGGCCGGCGCCTTTGCGTTCCTGCGCTTGCTCGACGATGTGAACGATGCGGGCCAGGGAACTATCCGCGGCGCGGGCGGTCACGCGGACTTCGATCGCACCGCCACCGTTGATCGCGCCGGCGTAGAGCGAGTCACCCGGACCCGCCTCCACCGGAACAGATTCGCCGGTGATCGCCGACACGTCCACGCTGGTTGTGCCCGCTGTGATCGTTCCGTCGGTGGCCGCGCGCTCACCGGGACGCACCACCATCACATCGCCGATGATCAACTCATCCGGTGACACGGTGATCTCACGTCCCTCACGAATCACCGAAGCAGTGGGCGGAACCAGCGCGAGCAGCGACCGCAGCCCTCGCCGAGTTTTGGTGACCGCGTAATGCTCGAGTCCTTCAGCGACCGAGAACAAGATTCCGAGTAGCGCGGCCTCGGGTATTTGACCCAGCGCCACAGCCCCGATCGCGGCGATCGTCATCAGCGTTCCGACACCGATACGCCCGTGGCGCAGCGACCGCAGCGTCGATGGCACGAACGTTGAGGCCGCAACGACAACCGCGATCAGTTCCACGACGATGCCCGCGGTCTCTGATAGAGAGCCTCCGATGATCCAGCCGAGCGCGAGGAACACTGCTGCTGCGGCGGCGAAACGCAGCTCGCGCACCTGCCACAACCGAACCGGGCCCTGATCGACCTCAGCCTCGAGGTCGGCGGAATCGGAGGGTCCGCAGCATGCGTCAGCCATGAGCATGTCCCTGCACTGTGGCCGCCGACGGTGTCGTCGTGGCTGCGGTGGAGAGTCCTGCAATCGCTAGGACCGCTGTCACGAGAGCGTGGCCGGAGGGGGTCAACGCATACATCACCAACCGTCCGTGGCGGCGCCCGGTCACCAGTCCGGCACCCTTGAGTAGGCGCAGATGGTGCGAGACGAGGTTCTGCGCCAGGCCTACCACCCACGCGAGGTCGCAGACACAGAGTTCGTCCGCCGACAGCAACGCCGTTGCCACTCGCAGCCGGGTCGGATCACCGAGTGCACGAGCTCCGGTGGCGGCACGGTCGATTGCGGTCACATCGGGTAACGCAGTCCGGATATCTTCTGCGTGCGGCAGATCGAGACACAGCAGATCGCACGTGTCCACCGACTCCTGAGTCATATCAACATCCTTACGTTCATTGATATGAACTATGTTAGGCATGCCGGTACGGATATCTCAACACCCGTCGATATGTCGAGAGGAGTCGACACGCTCTCGAGCCAGGGGGCGGGGCGCTTAGGTGTCGGTGTTGCCCTTCTTCCACTGTGACCACGGGATGTTCCAGTCGCCGAGTCCATCGACTCCCGACAGTGTGTCGGCGTTGGTGTTCTTGACCGTGACGGGGTCACCGCGCAGGGTGTTCTTCACGAGCCATTCCGCGTCTGCGGGACTCAGGTTTGGGCAACCGTTGCTGACGTTGCTGTTGCCTTGGGCCGACATCGACCACGGTGCGCCGTGCATGTAGATGCCGCTGTAGGACATCTGCACCGCCCATTGAACGGGTGTGCGGTATCCCGCTGCGGACTCGACAGGCACTCCGTAGGTCGACGAGTCCATGATGATGTGCTCGACGCGATCTCCGATCATGTAGATGCCGCGGGGCGTCGGAGTGCTGTCTTTGCCGAACGAGGTCGGCATGGTGCGGATGACCTTGCCGTCTCGTTTGACGACGATTGTTTTGGTGTTGTCGTCGGCGACGATTTCCTGAGCTCTGCCAATGGTGAAGTCATAGGACAAGTTCTCGTCGCCGTAGAGCCCGTCGCCGAGGTTGACTCCGTAAATGTTGACGGCGACACTGACTTTGGTGCCCGGTGTCCAGAAGCGTTCGGGCCTCCACCGGACCTCGGAGTCGCTGATCCAATAGAACGCACCCTGCATCTGGGGGTCAGACGACACGGTGATCGCCGCCTGTGCCTTCTTTCGGTCGGGGATGGGATCGGCGAACCGCACGCCGATCGTGTGGGCGATCCCGACGGTTTTCTCGCCGAGGATGGCCGCGCTGGTCAACGATTCCGGCGAGGTCGTGGTGAAACGCTGCGAGACGACCGATCGACCGCCCACGCCCACGGCCTCGGCTTGAACCACGTATCGCTTCGAATACCCCAGGGGCTGGGTGCTTGTCCACGTTGAGCCGTCCTCGCTCAGGGAGCCCGCCAAGGGACGGCCGCTGGCTGTGGGAATACGGACGTTAGTCAACGCGCCGCGACTGGCCGTGACAACAATAGGAAGCCCAGGTTCGACAACCGCGTTGGGCGCAAGTCGCCCGCCACCTTCAGTGGCCACAGCGATGGAAGGTTGTGTGATGTCGGCGAAGCTGTCAACGGCCTGAATCTCATTGCTGAAGGCGGCACCTCCGGTCGAGCTGCACGAGGTCAACACCATCACCACCGCCGTCAGCGTTGCGAGCATCAGCAGTCGCGGAATACCGACTCGGACCGACCCGCGACATTCACGAGAGCCCGAGCACTGCGGCTGCCCACCGTGAGTCGATCGGCGATCACATAGCTCTTCGGTAGCTCGAGTCCCTCTTACGCGGCCCATCGATTGTCGAACCCTCCCACTCGGCGCTGGACTAGGTTTACTAACCACGATAGTAGTTGAAGGCTGTGCGCTCCTTTACCCACTGCACCGCGTGAGAGAAGGTTCGAAACGTCTCGTGGTGGGCGACCGCCGAGCCACCACATCGACCTCACTATTGCCGTGTGGCGACACCCAACAGGTAGTCGCCGCCGATGCGTGTTCGCCACCGCTCGCCGACGTCGAGACCGTGGCGGGACAACTCGTGCAGGAACTCACCGGCAGTGAACCGATCCTCGCTCGGATGGTCAAACAGCACTTGGTAGGTCGGCCGAGCAAGGGCGGTCGCGGTGACCTCGTCAAAGAAGAACCGCCCACCCGGTTTGAGTACGCGGGCCACCTCGTCCAAGGCTTCCCGCCAGTTCGGGATGTGGTGAATGATCGCGAAGTCGAAGACTGCGTCATAAGTACCGTTCTGCCCACCGCCGACGTCGTGAAATGCTGAACGCAGGTCCGTTGCGCTACCTCGGGCGAGGTGTGCCCTGCCGGTGTGTCGGCGTAGGCGGTGGCGAGCGCGAGAAATCATCGCCGGATCGAGGTCTACCGCGTCGACGCGCGCGGCGCCGAACTCGTCGAGGATCAGCCGGGTGCCGTAACCCGACCCGCACCCCAGCTCAGCAACGCGCGCTCCCGGGGTCCGTCCGCCCAACGCAGTCAAGACACGCGCCTCGTAGCGCTGCAGCCACCGCCGGGGCGGCGAGTTCACCAGGACAGTCTCCATGCGGTTCATCAACATTGTTGACCACCCTCCCTCATCATCGGCGGAGACCGCTTATTATCGTCTGGTGACGATCAATAGCATGGATGGGTGTCGCACGTCGAGAGCCGGAACGAATGTGGACGCGGCGGTGGCGTTGTTTCACAGCCTGTCCGATAGCACCCGATTGGCGATTGTGCGTCGTCTTGCCGGTGGGGAGGTCAGGGTCGCCGACCTGGTAGGGGAGTTGGGTTTGGCGCAGTCGACAGTGTCGGCGCATGTGGCATGCCTTCGCGACTGCGGGCTAGTTGAGGGACGCCCACAGGGTAGGCAGGTGTTCTACCGCCTCACTCGGCCCGAGTTGATGGACCTGCTGGCCTCGGCGGAGACCCTGCTGGCGGCCACCGGTAGCGCGGTAGCGCTGTGCCCGAACTATGCCGGCGACGCCGCCGCAGCGTCAGCGAGTTCTACCCCGGCTGGAGCCTTGACGTGACCGACGCGCCGCCGGCAGTGACGAAAACACTCCACCCCCGAGGCGTTCTCATGGCCCTGGTTGTCGTGGTGACGTTCGTCGGGCTGGCAGTCAACTCCTTCGTTGTCAGCCGACTCACCGAGGGCAGTGCGGCCGATCTGGGAGTGCTCCAGTTGCGGTTAGCGTTCAACCCCGGTGTTGCATTCAGCCTCGGTGATCAGCTGCCCAGCTGGGCCATACTCGCCGTGGCCGGGTTCATCACCCTCGCACTGGCCGGCTACGCAGTGCACGTCGCACCCGACGCGGGGGTCGCCGGTCGGATCGGATTTGCCGCGGTCCTCGGCGGCGCACTCACCAACCTGATCGACCGCGCCGCCGACGGTGTCGTCACCGACTACTTCCATACCGGCTGGTTCCCCACGTTCAACCTCGCGGACACATTCATCACCATCGGCGTCGTCCTGATCGTGCTAGATGTGTTGCGGCAAGAATGGTCAGCTTCGCGCGACGCCTAGGGGATCGAACCGTCGCGCGAACTCGCTTAACCGGTGACCGTCAGGTAAATCAAGGCGACGTTGAGCACGATGATGACCGCTGCAGTAAGCCAGGCCAGCGAAGTGGTGAGTCGATTGTTCACATCCTCGCCCATCAGCATCCTGTCGCTGGTGAAACGCACTAACGGAACCAGTGCGAAGGGAATGCCGAAGGACAGAACGACCTGCGAGACGATCAGAGCTCGGCTGGGATCAATTCCGATGGCCAACACTGTGATGGCAGGTATCAGGGTGATCAGGCGTCGGAGTATGAGCGGGATCCTGCGCTGCAACAGCCCGTCCATGATCATCGCGCCGGCGTACGCCCCGACCGAGGTTGATGCCAGCCCCGAGGCAAGAAGCCCCAGCGCGAACAGCAACGCCACCACTTGCCCCAAGGTGTCGGCGACCGCCGCATGCGCTCCGTCGATCGAATCGACCCCTTCACGGCCACGCAAAGTGGTTGCTGCCACCAGCAGCATGGACAGGTTGACCGCGCCCGCCAGCAGCATCGCCAGACCGACATCGATCTTCGTCACACGCAACAGCCGCGACCGGACCGGCCCCTCCGGTTGATGGCCGTGTCGATCCCGCACCAAACCTGAATGCAGATACACCGCGTGAGGCATCACCGTCGCACCCAACATGGCGGCCGCGATCAGCACGCTTTCCGTGCCATCGAACCGCGGCAAGAGGCCCCCCACGACAGCCCCGGGGGGAGGTGGTGCCACGACGGTGCTTGTCAGAAAACCGATGGCAATAACAGCCAGCAAGCCAATGATCACCCGCTCGAACGGTTGCTGCCCTCTGCGGTCTTGGACAAGAAGTAAGACCATCGACACCGAACCTGTGATGACGCCACCGATGAGCAACGGCAGGTCGAAGAGCAGATTCAGCGCGATAGCTCCGCCCACCACTTCGGCGAGATCGGTTGCCATAGCGACAATCTCAGCCTGCACCCAGTAGGAGAGCCTGGCGGTCCGCGACGCGCGCAGACGCACCGTCTCCGGCAATGACCTGCCCGTGACCACCCCCAGCTTGGCAGAAAGGAACTGCACCAACCCCGCCATCACGTTCGCAACCACGATCACCCACACGAGGAGGTAGCCGAACTGGGCGCCGGCGCTGATATTGGACGCGACATTGCCGGGATCAACGTAGGCGATGGCCGCGACGAAGGCCGGACCAAGCAGTAGCGACCCCGACCGAGCTCGCGCGAGCCGCGGACGAGCCGAAGCCATGACCTCTCGCATTGCCGCCCCTCAATAGCAAATTTCGGTCTACCGAATAAAACTATTCGATACACCGTAGTTGATGGGGCGGCACATGACGAGACCCGAGGAACTTGGGTGGTGTCGACGGCTCGTAAGTGCGAGCGCGCCGCAGCGGGGCGCATCACCGCTTGTCATCTGCGTACCGAAATACTACGCTACGTAGTATTTCGGTGTGGGCAGGAAGAGCAGGTGAGACCCGGATGGCGATGCGGGCGAGGAAATCCCGGCGGCCGATGGTGCTGGGAGTCGACTGGCAGACAGCTGCGGATCACGTCGCCGACCGCGCACTTCGTTCTCTCGCGAGTGATGACGACTTCCAGGGTGCGGCGTTACCCATACGACGACGATGATGCACACCGGCAGCATCGAAGCGCCGACGCCGCGACGACCACGCCGCCGGCTTAGCCCCCTACTCAGATTGTGGCGTTCGCTGACGTCGATGAAAACAGCACTCATGCTGCTGTTCCTGTTGGCCGCGGCGGCAATCCCGGGCGCTCTGCTGCCGCAGCGCCCACTCAACGAACAGAAAACAACCCAGTACATTGCCGACCGCGGCGCCCTCGGCACGTGGATGGACAGACTGCAGCTCTTCGACGTCTTCGCCAGCTCGTGGTTCACCGCGATCTATGTCCTGCTGTTCGTGTCGCTTGTGGGATGCCTCACTCCCCGCATCCTCGAGCATCTGCGCGCGGTGCGAGCCCGTCCAGTTCCCGCGCCGCGCAACCTCACCCGCCTGCCGCGGCATTTCGAGGACACCGTAGAAGGAACACCCGAAGAGGTTGCTGCCCTCATCAACGCCAACCTCCGGGGCTGGCGCCGAGCCACCACCACACGACCAGCGACTACGCACCGACCCACCGCAGCCGTAGAGATCTCGGCAGAAAAGGGTTACCTCCGCGAGTGGGGCAACCTCGTGTTCCACTTCGCTCTAATCGCCTTGCTGATATCGATCGCGGCCGACAAACTCTACGGCTACGAAGGCACCCGTAGTCTCGTCGCCGATGGCACACAAGGGTTGTGCAACACCTCGACCGCGGTTTATGACTCATTCCGCGCAGGCAGCCTCGTCGATGGCACCGATCTCTCACCATTCTGTGTCCGCGTCGAGGGCTTCGATGCCCGGTTCCTGCCGAGCGGTCAGCCCGACATGTACGAAGCCGACGTCACCTACACCGGGGACGTGCGACAGTCCGATCCCGATACGTGGAGCACTGCACGCGTCCGAGTGAACGAACCGCTGCGAGTAGCTGGCGACCGCGTCTATGTCCTCGGCAACGGCTTCGCACCGACGTTCACTGTGACGTTCCCCAACGGTGAGCAACGCACTCAGACAGTGCTGTTCATTCCCGACAACTTGCAGACGATGCTGTCCTCCGGCGCGGCCCGTTTCGATACCCCAGCCGGCCTCTACCCCGACGCAGACGAACGTCGCAATCGACAGATCGCGATCGAGGGCCTATTCGCGCCCACCGCAGCATTCCAAGGAACCCTGCTCACCTCATCGTTTCCCGTGCCGAATGATCCGTATGTGGCGATCAGGATCTACCAAGGCGACACCGGACTGGATACCGGTCGCCCGCAGAATGCGTACTCCTTGAACCGGGCGCTCATCGAGCAGGGTCGGCTCCAGCAGCGGGCACAGGTCAATCTCAGCCCGGGACAGACTCACACCATCGCCGATGGCACCGTGGTGCGCTTTGACGGGTATGAACGCTTCGTGTCCATGCAGGTATCACACGGGCCGGCACAGAACTGGGTTCTGTTGTCGGCGACCGTGATGCTGGCTGGGTTACTTGTATCTCTACTTGTCCGGCGTCGCCGAATCTGGGTGCGGCTAGTGCCCGTCGGAGTCGACGGCCAACGACGCACCGCAGTAACAATCGCAGGTCTGGCCCGCACCGATCAGGCCGGGTGGGGCGAAGACTTCGACCAGCAGGCGCGGCGATGGCTGACCCAGCCAGGGCCGAAAAAACGCCGACCACGGCGCACATCAGCCATGAGATCTCACATCCGTACAGATCTCATCTCATGAACCGCCCCCGCTGCAGGACGCGGCACCGAACCAACTGTCACGTCACAATCCATCCCGATCGCATTCACGCCACACGGAGGCCCATAGACCATGCGCAGAAACACTTCTCACGGCGCCACCACCACGCCGGCCTCTTCGGCCAGATCTCTCATCGCCATCGCGCTGCTGTACAACATCGCGCGCCTAGCGCTCGCTGCGGTGCTATGTGGACTGATCCTATTGGTCGCCTACCTGATTGACGTGGACGTCCCGTTCTTCGTAGCCGTCGTGCTCGCCGTGATTCTCAGTAGTCCAGTCTCGATGATCGTCCTCAAACCCCTACGAAGTCGTATCAATCACCGGGCCGAGGCAATGGACTCCCGCCGAGCGGCCAAAAAGGGACTCGCCAGACCGGACGCGACATGAGTTGGTACCAGACCAGAAAACATAATCAGCCAAGCCCGACTGTCCTGCCGAACATGCAGTGCAGTCTGCCGGATCGGTGAAACCAACGCAGATCACCCTCGATGAACCACAACCACCCGCACGCCGTTCCTCTCAATCGATCGGGGGTAGGCGCCCAACTGTGTGGCCGCCGAACCGACTACTGCGCCCGAGGAATTGGGCGTACCCAGTCCCGCCTCTAGCTCGCGACACCTGTGCGGGACCACTCGTCGTCACACCTCCCGCGCCGATACGGCGGGTCATCCAACGACGTAGACCCCCCGGGTTCTCAGCCACTGTGCAGGATCGAGTTTGGGTCCGTCTTGCTGCCAGACCTCGTAGTGCAGGTGCGGGCCGGTGGAGTAGCCGCGGTTTCCTACCGTTGCGATCTGCTCGCCGGCCAAGACTCGCTGCCCGACGCTCACCAGTGTCTCGTTGATGTGCCCGTACACGCCGATCGTGCCGTCGTCTTGCAGCACTCGTATCCACAGCCCGAAGCCATCAGCCGGACCGGATTCGATGATCTGCCCGTCGCTGGTCGAGACCACCGGTGTGCCAATCGAGTTGGCGATATCGAGGCCATAATGCGTGGTACTCCATCGCGCTCCGTAACTTGAGGTCACGGTGCCGTAGGTCGGTGCCGCCGACCGCGGCCGTTGTGGCACCGGGGGTTCAGACGGCCGCGCGCGATCTGGCTGTGCCAGTTCTCGCATAACCGAGGTCAGCTCATCGCGTGACGATGCCCGTGCCGACGTGCGGCTTCGCTGTTCGGCCACCGATCCGACGGTTACAGATCGTGGGGCTGCTGCGGACTGGACGTCGACGGGCACGCCAGCCTGAGTCAGGGGAGTGACCGTCAGGTCGTGTCGATCGGCGAGCGCAGTGGCCGCAGTCCCGCCGGCAGCGCATAGAACCACCGCGGCCAGGAGTGATCCACCCAACCCGGCCGCAGCCGCCGACCGAGTTGAGGTGCCCGAGACCTCCTCGCCGTCAAGCACCTCGAGAAAGCCTGACTGAGCTTGCTCGCTGGACTGAGGTTCAACGACACACAACGCCCGCTCCCACGGTGCGGTAGGCGCTGCCGAAGGATGCCTGCCGAGGTCGAGCGGGCGCTGTGAGCGACGCGGCCCGAAAACTCGATGGCCAGGCCCGGCTTGGCGGGGCAAGGCAGTACGCGAGCGCGCAGTGTATGGACGGCCACTGCGTGGTGGGTATGACGGCGACGCCTCGGGCGCCGTCGTCGATCGCGCACGCGGCGAGTAGGAGGGCACTGGGGCGCCCGAGAAGATGGGCCGCCGCGTGAACCCGGCCGACACCTCGGGTGGGACAGGCATTCGGTGTCGCCCGGCCGCATGCACGATGCGTGAATGCTCGAGCCCCGGGAGTCCGGGGGTGAGGCTCGCCGATGCGTCGCGCCGGAACGCAGGGATGCCAGCGGAGGGTGGGCTGGGATCAGCTTTGCGATGCCGTGCCAAGGGGAGTCCTTCAGTCCAAAGCGTCAGTCCGGATGGAAACAGTTCGATATCGAACGAGCCACAGCCAGGTTACTACTATCCAGGTTAGTTTCTCCGCGTTGGCCCCAGGATCACCCCGTACGCGCTGCGCAGCTCCGGTGGTGCGCCCGGTTGACCAGCAATATCGTCGTGGCCGACGACGGGTTGGCGTCATGCGTGCACGAGTTCTCGCCTGGGCTGCTGCGTCGGCAACGAAGCCGTCCGGCTCTCGTAACGGTCACCATAGATCGAACCGACTGGTGGCTTGGCTGACAGCCCCTGTCGCCGACAGCCTCCACTCGACGATCACCCGCCAGAGAGCGTGACGGTGATCGTGGCATGATCGGCCGCATGCGTGGACTGCTACGAGCACTCGGGTGGGGTGCGGTCCTCGCCGCTGCTGCCGGTGTTGCTGCCCACTATTCTGGCCTGGTCAGCAATTTCGCTTCCCGGGTAGCGGCGTTCACGCCGGTGCTGATCATCGTCGGTGTCCTCGGTCTGATGCTGCTGCTCGCCGCGCGCGCCTGGCTTTCCGCGGCGGGAGCTGTGCTCGTCATCGCCGTAGGCGTGACGGCGCAGGCCCCACTGTATCGGGGGGTCGACGAACAGGTCTCGGACTCGGACCTTACCGTGATGCAGGCCAATATCTATCTCGGGCAAGCTGATCCGGACGCGCTAGTGTCGCGGGTGCGCGACTCAGGCGTTGACGTCCTCACGATAGTCGAGCTGACGCCTGAGGCGGTGGGAGCCCTCGAGCGCGCCGGGTTGCGCCAAGCCTTGCCGTTCGCGTTTCTCCGTCCCCGAGACGGTGGAGGTGGAGCTGGCATCTATGCGCGGGCCCCGCTGACCGACGGGCAACTCCTGCGGGGATTCGAACTGTCGAACCTTCGCGCGCGACTGCTGCTTCCGAACCGCTCGCCCATCTCGATCTATGCACTGCACCCGTTGCCGCCGTATCCCGAACCGTCGTGGCGCTGGGATGCCGAGCTCCGCGAGTTGCGCTCGATCCTCTTCGCCGACACAGATCCACTGATCATCGGCGCCGATGCGAACTCGACCTACGACCACCGCTCCTTCCGGCAGCTACTGTCTGGACCCTCGAATTCGCCCCAACTGACCGACGCCGCCGAGCATCTCGGATCGGGCGTCGTCGCGACCTATCCTGCCGGCCGGCCCTACCCGTCGCTGCTTGCGCTCGACCGGGTGCTGACACGCAATGGCCCGACACCGACATCGTTCCGGCGGATCGATCTGCCGGGCTCCGACCATCACGGGGTGCTCGCGCGCATCCGGCTCAGCGAAGGATGACGTCCCCGAGTAATCTCGAACCATCGGAACACCTCGGTTCGTGACCGACAGCCTTATGTCATCAACTCGATCGAGCCTGGCAAGCTATCTCCCCCAACGATTTCCATATGCCACCACTGGCTACTTAATGATTCAGCCGGGCGGCGCCGGTGAGGGTGGAGGTGGGTTGCGGTCGCCGGGTTGGGGTATCGGGAAGGTCATCGACGGGCTCGGTGGGTCCGGTGGTGCGAGCCGGTTTTGGGGGTTGGCTCGCAACGCGGCCTCAGCCGCGGCTAGGGGCGCTGAGGCTCTGTCGCGGGCTTGTTGTTCGGTCACCGGTTTGCGGCCGTCGACAGGGATGAGGGTGTACCACTTCTCGGACTCGAGGTAGCGGGTGGCGAACAGGTACCACTGGCCGACCTTGAGGGGTGTGTCGCCGTCGACGGAAATGTAGACACCGTCCTTGCTCCGCCTTGCTGGTTGACTACTACGCTCTCGGGGACTTCGCCCTTGATCGCTGTTTTGGTGAGCACGCTGTACTGAGTTTCGGGGAGCGGCCCGAGTGCCTTGGTGCCAGCAGCTGATTCGACACGGCCGGTGAAGACGTGTGTGGAGATCGCCACCAGATTACGTAAGTCAGAGGTGTCAGTGAATGAGTCCGCATGGGCGGTTGAGGTGGCCGTGGCCGATTCGAGGGGTGGGATGCCCTCATCGACGGTTTGTTCGCCGCACGCGGTCAGGGTGGCAGCGGCGAAGATGCCGGCGATGCCGAGCGTGAGGGCCGCCGGTCGTGTTGCTCGGTGGTGGGTCATCAGAGTCCCCACTTGTTGCGGTACAGGCCGCGGGTGAGGCCGGTGGGTGTGTAGGACGTTCCGCGGGCCCCGTCATTATCTGCCATCAGGTCGTTGGAGCAGGTGTGGAACAGCCCCAGTTCGTGCCCGACCTCAGTCCAAGTTATGTCACTTTCTAGCAAAAGTGCCTGTCCCCCAGCTGGTTTTAAAGTGCCGATAATCTACGTTATGACAAGTAGGCGACGCCGAGTATCCCGCGAACTCGACCTCTCCCAGAGCGGGCCAAATGGCAGGTGGCTTGGTAGAGGAGCCTAACGAGCTATCCGATTGTTAGCTGGTGGCGACTGTGCCTTCCGTGATTGCATCACGCAGCACGTGCTTGAGAATCTTCCCCGAGGGGTTACGGGGAATGGGCCGGGTGATGAGCTCGCGCGGAAGCTTGTAACCCGCAATGAACTGGGATCCGTACTCGCGGAGCAACTCCAAGGTGACCTCGCGGCCCTCGACCGGGGTGACGACGGCGATGAGGCTCTCCCCGAACATCTCGTCCGGCCGCCCGACGACCGCCACATCGGCCACGTCCGGGTGGCCGGCGAGGGCCTGTTCGACCTCCACCGAGTACACGTTGCGCCCGCCCGTGATGATCATGTCCTTCATCCGATCAACGATCGTGATAAACCCGTCGGCGTCCCGGACCGCCACGTCGCCGCTGTGCAGCCAGCCGTCGCGGAGCGCATCGGCGGTGGCCTCGGGCTTGTTCCAGTAGCCCTTCATGATGGTCTCGCCTCGGTAAATGATCTCCCCGGGCTCGCCGACCGCGGTGTCGTTGCCCTCGTCGTCGACGATCCGCGTCTCGGCGTTAGTGATGGACGCCCGTCCGGTGGCATCTGGGCGGGCGCGTACTTCGTCCGGAGTGAGGAAGATGCCGGTCGGGCCGCCTTCGGTTTGGCCGCACAGCTGGAAGAACTGCACGTGCGGCAGGGTGGCGAGCAAGCTGGTCGCCGCGCTCGGCGGCATTGGTGCGGCGCCGAAGAAGCCCAGCCGCCACGCGGACAGATCGCGCGTGCCGAGCTCGGGGTGCTGCAGCAGCATCTGGTACATGGTGGGCACGCCCAGGAACACGGTGATGCGGTGCTTCTCCAGCGCATCCAGGACCGCCTTGGGCTCGAACGCTGGCAGCACCACGTGAGTGGTGCCCAGGCTGAACCCTGACATAACGAACAGGACCAGCTCCGCGCAGTGGTACATCGGCGCGACGTGCAGATTCCGGTCGAAGATATTCATACCGAGTGCGGAAACCGAGTTCCCCACCCACAGCATGCGGTGATGGTCGAACAACGCTCCCTTGGGACGCCCGGTCGTGCCCGAGGTGTAGAGGATAATGCAGTCGTCGTCCTCGATGACCTCCACTTCCGGCGCGGTGGTCGGCATGGTGTCTGCGAGCCGCGCGATGCCCTGCGCGGCGGGCTCGTCCAGCACCAGACTTTGCGGCGCGGACGGCAGCGGATCGAGTTCGTCGAGGCCGGCCACCACCACCGCGAGCCCCTCGGAGTACAGCAGCACCGTCGCACCGGAGTCCTCGAGCAGGTAGCGAAGTTCGCGGGCCGGCACGCGAGGGTTGAGAGGCACGGCAATGGCCCCCAGTCGGAACGCTCCGTACAGGCCCAGGATGTACGCGTCGGAGTTCGGACTCAGCAGTGCCACCCTGTCGCCCTTGCCGACTCCGAGCGACGCCAACGCGTGCGCATACTGATTGATCCGGGCCGCGAGCTGCTCGTACGAGTAGGTGCTCTCGCCGAAGATCAGTGCGGTCTTGTCCGGGTGCCGGCGGGCATTGAGCGCGAGGGCGCCTCCGAGAGTGGCCATGGTGACTCCTGAGGTGTTGAAGACTCCGGGATCGGGTATGTGACCCCGGACACAGCAGAAACAGTAACCGCCAACGCGGTTCTTGTACAGACGTTCAGCGAAAGAGAAACTCGGGTCAGGTGGCTGACCCGTGGGAACGATCGACAGCTCCTCCCCCGGACACGCTCACGCCGAGCTCGGGCTTGCTGTGCCCCTCGGTGTGGGTGAAGGTCCCGAGGTGGGTCCAGACGGCATCCACCAGCGGCTGCAGGAACAGTCGGCCCATCTGGTTGATGATCACGTCGACCACCTGGACGGAGTCGGCGCGGCCCCGCGAGGCCGCGCCGGTCTCGCGCATCGCAACGACCTCCCGGTGGGTAAGTTCGGTGAGCCGCTCCAGCAGTTGCCCCCGCTGGCCGCCGGGTTCGAGTAGCGCCCGTCGGAGATAGTTGACCACCTCCGGGTTTCTGACCAGCATTTCCGCGACGGATTCATTCCGGACGCGAGCGATTTCTTCGCCGGCCCCGTCGGTCGGCGCCGAAGCAAGGGCCGACGCAAAACGCTCCACGACGATCTGCTCCACAGCCTCGCGCAGGCCGTCTTTGGACCCGTAGTGATGGACCACCAGCCCTACGGTAACCCCGGCGGCGGCCGCGACCGCACGCATCGGTGTGCGGTCCTCGCCGTTGGCCGCATAGAGCTCGAGAGCAGCGTTACGGATTCGCGCTTTGGCGGTGAGGTCCTGGTCGCCGGAGTGCTGGGCGGGGCGGTCCACGCGGTCTCCCTTCGGTTGACGAACGAGTCTACTGGGATGTGCCAGCCGTTAACGCTATACAGTGGATATGTTTACTGACTACTTGTATAGTCGCTGAAATGAGTCTTCGATCGCTCCGACCCCTAGCCGGCATACAGGTCGTCTCATTGGCTACCAACCTGCCCGGTCCGCTAGCCGTGGCAGGCCTACGCGACCTCGGCGCCGCGGTGATCAAAGTGGAGCCGCCGGTGGGTGACGCCTTGGCCGTGGCCGCGCCCTCCTGGTACTCAGAACTGACACAGGGGGTGGAGGTTCGTCGGGCCGACCTCAAGAGTCGTAGCGGACTGGAGGAGCTGACCACGCTGCTCGATACGGCGGACGTGTTGGTGACCGCCATGCGCCCGTCAGCGTTCTGCCGACTCGGCCTCGGCGATCTCAGCGACCGCTACCCGCGGTTGTGCCATGTGGAGATCGTGGGCTACGACGGCGCCGACGAGGAGGTCGCGGGCCACGACCTGACCTATCAGGCGAGATACGGCACCATCCGGCCGCCGCACCTGCCGCTGGTCCCGGTCGCCGACACCGTCGGTGGGGAGCGGGCCATCTCGGCCGCCCTGGCCCTGCTGCTGGCCCGGGGACAGCACGACTCCGGCGGACATCAACGCATCACTCTCGACGCGGCCGCGTACGACTCCGCGGCTGCCCTCCGGCACGGCCTGTTTGGCAATGGAGCACCACTGGGCGGGGCTCTGCCCTCCTACAACATCTATGCCACCGCCGACGGCCACATCGCCCTGGGGGCACTCGAACCGCACTTCGAGGCCCGCACCAGAGAAGTACTCGATTGCGACGGCACATCCGCCGCCTACACCCGCGCCTTCGCCGCGCACACCACGGCCCACTGGGAGGATCTGGCCGCGCGCCACGACATCCCGCTCACCGCCGTTCGCGATGCCCACCCGGCCACAGCGCAGACCACTCACGCGCCCACGGCGCCCACCACCTGACCACCTTGAGGAAGGACCCAGTCATGACCGACTCCCCCCAGCCCCGTAGTTCCCGAGCCACCCGCGAGGCCGTGATCGTCGATGCCGTCCGGACCCCGGTCGGCAAGCGCGGCGGGGCGCTGGCCGCCTGGCATCCCGCCGATCTGCTGGGGGCCACCCTCAGTGAACTGGTTCGCCGCAGTGATGTGGCGCCGGAGAAAATCGACGACGTGATCGCTGGCTGTGTGATGACGCACGACCAGCAGAGCTCCAACATCGCTCGCCATGCGGTGCTCTCCTCCGGCCTGCCCGATTCGGTGCCGGCCGTGACCGTGGACCGACAGTGCGGCTCGGGGCAGCAAGCTGTCGCATTTGCCGCCCACGGTGTGGAGGCGGGGTCCTACGACCTCGCCATCGCATGCGGCGTGGAGTCGATGTCACAGGTGGCGCTGCCATCCTCATTACAACCCGGCGCCCCGCTAGGCCCGCAATACTCCCCCCGCGAACTGGCCCGCTACGACGGCGGACTGCTGGCTCAAGGCCCGTCCAGTGAGCTGATGAACACCCGCTTCGACCTCAGCCGGGAGGAACTCGACGCCTTCAGCCGCCGGAGCCACGAGCGGGCGCTGGCTGCCACCCGCGACGGCCGCTTCGAGACCCAGCTGGTTCCGCTGCGCCGCGACCCGCTCGATGACTCCAGCGAGCCCGTGACCGCGGATGAGGGGATCCGGGCCGAGCTCGACCCAGAGAAGATGGCGTCCCTGCGGGCGGTGTTCGCCGAAGACGGCAAGACCACCGCAGCCAACTCCTCCCAGCTCAGCGACGGCGCCGCCGCACTACTCATCGCCGACCGCGAGTTCGCCGAGGCCCACGGGCTCACCCCCCGCGCCCGCTTCGTGGTCCACGCGGTCGCCGCGGCCGATCCGATCATCCAGTTCACCGCAATCCTCGAGTCCACCCGCAAGGCCCTGGACCGGTCGGGGCTCACGGTGGACGATATCGACCTGTTCGAGGTCAACGAAGCGTTCGCGGGAGTACCGCTGATGTTCCAAAAAGAGTTCGGCGTCCCCGACGACAAACTCAACGTCAACGGCGGCTCGGTGGCTGTCGGCCACCCCCTCGGATCCACCGGCGCCCGCATGATGACGGACCTGCTGACCGAGCTCGAACGCACCGGCAGCCGATACGGGCTACAGACCATCTGCGAAGCCCACGGCACCGCTAACACCACCATCATCGAACGCCTCTGACGAGCCCCCTCCGTCCCAGCCACCGTCCCAACCCCACTTCAGGAGCACCAACATGACGTCCCACCCCATCGTCACCGGTCTGCCGTCGACACACGGTGACAGTTACCAGCTCAACACCACCACCCTGCTGCGGCACTCCGCCCGGACCTACCCCGAGCAGGAGATCGTATTCCGCACCATCGACGGGGGCTGGGACCGCTACACCTACGCAGACATGTTCGAGCGGGTCGGGAAGTCAGCCCACGCGCTCACCGGGCTGGGGGCCGGCCCCGGAACGGTGGTGGGAATCCTGGATTGGAACTCCAAACGCCATATGGAGCTGTACTGGGCGATTCCCGGTATCGCATCGGTGATGCTGCAGATGAACCTGCGGCTCGCCCCGGTGGACCTGGCCTATGTCACCGACCACGCCGAAGCCTCGATCGTGCTGGTCGACGAGTCCCTGCTGCCCGTGGCCGAGGCGCTGGTCGAGCAGGGCGTCGGGGTGAAGACCTGGGTGGTCATGACGGACAAGCCACTCTCGGAGATCTCCACCACCCTGCCCGGGGTCGTCCACTGGGAAGACGCGCTGACGGCCGCGGAATCGACCTTCGACTGGCCGATGATCGACGAAACTTCGGCGTACAGCGCGTGCTACACCACCGGCACCACCGGCCGCCCCAAGGGCGTGTACTACTCCCATCGCGGGATCTACCTCCACACTCTTGCCGAGGCAGCGCAGTTGAAGATGGGCGACGACGACACCGTCATGGTCATCACCCCGATGTTCCACGGCCAGGGCTGGGGACTGCCGCAGTCGGCCATCTACTCGGCCGCCAAGGTCGTGCTGCCCGGACGGTATACGGCCGAGGACACCTCTGTGCTGGTTGACGCGATGATCTCCGAGTCCGTCACCGTAGCCAACGGTGCCCCCGCGATCTTCGAGCCGATGCTCGACTACATCCGCACACTCAAGACGCGCCCGGACTTCAGCCGCGCCCGTCTGCTGTCCGGGGCGACCGAACCGTCGCTCACGCTCATGCGCGGCTTCCATGACCTCACCGGCGCCGACATCATCCACGCCTACGGCGCCACGGAGACCACTCCGCTGGTCACCGTCAACGCAGGCCTGAAGCACACGCTGCGGGACGTGCTCAGTGAGAAGGAGAAGTGGGATCTCAAGCGGGCCCAGGGTCTGCTGGTCAACGGGATCGACATCAAGGTCGTCGGACCGGACGGAAGCGAACTACCCCACGACGGTGTCTCCCAGGGCGAGGTGCTCATGCGCGGCCCGTGGATCATCGAGCGCTACCACAAGATGGAAGACAAAGGCGGCGCGTTCGCCGATGGGTGGTGGCGCAGCGGCGATGCCGGCACGATCCGCCCCGACGGCTACCTCAAGCTGACCGACCGCATCAAGGACGTGGTCAAAAGCGGCGGCGAATGGATCTCCTCGATCGACATGGAAAACGCGATCGTCGCCCACCCACAGGTCCGCGAAGCCGCCGTGGTGGGGATCGAGCATCCCAAGTGGCAAGAGCGCCCGGTTGCGATCGTCGTCCAAGAAGACGGTGCCGATCTTGACGTCGACGACATCCACGCCGTGTTGGAAGACAAGTTCGCCAAGTGGCAACTGCCCGACATCGTCATCTTCGCCGACGCGCTGCCGCGCACCAGCGTCGGCAAGTTGGACAAAAAGACGCTACGCACCGACCACGCCGATCTCTACCGGGGAGCCGAGGAATGAACAACCGGAGCGGACACGATGATGTGGTGCGCAGCGAACGACGCGGAGCCGTCGCGATCCTGCGCATCAACCGACCCGAGGCCCGGAATGCACTGAACGCCGCGGTGTTCGCAGCCTTGAACGGGCACCTAGCCGAGCTGCGGACCGATGACTCCGTGCGCGCCATAGTTTTGGCCGGCGCGAGCGGCGTGTTCTGCGCTGGAGCAGACATCACCGCGTTCGACGCCCTGCGGGCCGATCCGTTGATCGGGCAGCGGCGGGCCTCCGGGGGGACTCTATGGGCCGACCTGGAGAACTTCCCCAAACCGGTGATCGCAGCCGTCGAGGGCCTGGCCCTGGGGGGCGGGCTCGAACTCGTCCTGGCCTGCGACACCAGCATCGTCGGCCAGGGTGCCCGCCTTGGATTACCCGAGGTCAAGCTCGGCGTCATCCCCGGCGGCGGCGGCACCCAACGACTCATCCGGGCGCTCGGCAAACCTCGCGCCATGGCACTGCTGCTCAGCGGCGACCTGGTCACCGGGACCGAGGCCGCCACCCTCGGCCTGGTGGGAAAGGTGGTCGACGACGACGAGGTCGTCGAACAGGCGATCGCCCTGGCGCAGCGGATCTCGGCTAATTCCCCGCTGGCCGTGGCCCTGGCCAAAGACGCCGCCCTGGCCGCGCAGACCGGGTCGATAGCCGCAGGGCTCGAGCACGAAAAGCGCAACTTCGTCTATTCACTCGCCTCAGACGACAGCCACGAGGGCCAGGCCGCCTTCGTGGCCAAGCGTTCGCCGAACTTCACCGGCCGCTGACCCGGCCCGACAAGGACAAGATCATGACCACCACCCTGTTCCCCGACCACCGCCCCACCTGGCAAACCGAGTCCCACGAGTTGCTACGGGACCACGCCCGCGCCTTCTTCGCCAGAGAAGTCACCCCCCGCCAGGCGGACTGGGCCCGGCAGGGCCACGTCGACCGCGAACTCTGGAACAGAGCCGGAGCGGCAGGCCTACTGCTCACCGACATCGCCGAAAAGGACGGCGGCGGGGGAGGCGACTTCGGCCACGAGGCTGTAGTGGCCCAGGAACTGGCGTACGCGCACGACAGCGCGTTCGGCTTCACCGTGCACTCCACGATCGCCAGCCACTACATCAACGCCTACGGGACCGAGGAGCAAAAGCGCCGCTGGCTACCCGGGCTCGCCTCCGGCGAGAAAGTGGTGGCCGTCGCCATGACCGAGCCTGGTACCGGCTCAGACCTGCAGAACGTCAAGACCACAGCCATCCGCGACGGCGACCACTACGTGGTCAACGGCGCCAAGACCTTCATCTCCAACGGCACCCACTGCGACTTGGTTGTCATCGTGGCCAAGACCGATCCAGCGGCCGGCGGCAAGGGCATCTCCCTACTAGTCGCCGAGGTCGACAATAACGTCGCGGGCTTCTCCCGCGGCGCCGTCCTCGAGAAGATCGGCATGCACGGATGGGACACCCGCGAACTCTTCTTTGACGACATGCGGGTACCGGTGGAGAACATCCTTGGCGAGGAGGGCTCCGGCTTCGCCGAACTCATGACCCAGTTGCCGCGGGAGCGACTCATCATCGGAGTCGCCGGCGTGGCGGTGGCCGAGGCCGCGGTGATCGAGACCATCCGGTACGTCAAAGAGCGCGATGCGTTCGGCAAGAAACTCCTGGACTTCCAGAACACCCAGTTCGTACTAGCCGAGTGCAAGGCCGAAGTCTACGCCGGCAAGGCGCTGATCGACGACGGCATCCGCCGCCAGATCGAGGGCACCCTGGACGCCGCCGGCGCCTCCATGATCAAAATGTGGGCCACCGACATGCAGTGCCGCGTGGTGGACAAGTGCCTACAGCTGTTCGGTGGCTACGGCTACATGATGGAATACCCCATCGCCCAGATGTACGCCGCCTCCCGCGTGCAGCGGATCTACGGCGGCACCAACGAGATCATGAAGCTGCTCGTAGCCAGGTCACTGTGAACGCCGCGCCCCCGAGTCCGTCCGTCTACGCCGAAGACTTCACCCCGGGCCAGATCCTCGAACTGGGCGATCACACCGTCTCCAAGTCCGAACTGGTCGACTTCGCCACCCGCTGGGACGCCCAGTGGTTTCACATCGATGAGGAAGCCGCTGATCAGGGACACTTCCGCGGACTCATCGCCAGCGGGGTACACACCATCGCCATCGCTCAACGGCTGCTCACACAAACAATGCTCAACCAATGGGCAGTGATCGCCGGGCTCGGATTCGACCGGGTACGGTTCCCGGTGCCCGTCCGACCCGGCAACGTTCTCACCGGAACCGCCCAAATTGCCGAGATCACTCTCGACGGAACACGCGGGCGAGTGAAGATAGAAATGCGGCTGACCGATCAGGACGACCACACCGTCCTCTACGCCGAACTGACCATCGTCATGTGGCAAAGAGAGCAGGCCACGACACCGTCCGGAGGCTTCAACTGACACACGGCAGGACGTCACCAGAAAGAGCCACGGTCCCGCCCTACATCGACGAAGCGACCTTCATCTCGTATCCGCAAGTCAGCGTGGGACGTGACGACCCCACCTCACGACGGTGGCTCAAGGTAGTCAAACCCCCGTCCCGGAACTTGTCAAGGTGATTGAGTCCAACGGGTGTTACGCGGCGGCCTGACCCGCCGCAGGTTCGGTGCCGTCGATTGCGGCAGGCTGGTTGATCCAGGCCTCGGTGGGCAGGTCCAGGATCTTCGGCCCTCGGTCTGTGGTTCCGAATCGTTCGGGGTGGGCGCGACGAGCCTCCGCGAGGACGTCGGAGCGCTCGGCCGCCTTCTGGGCAGCGAGCCCGAAGTGGACGTCTGCGGGGGTGTGCAGACCGATTCCACTGTGCCGGTGGTCGTGGTTGTACCAGGTCACGAACGTTTCCATGAATTGTCGGGCATGGTGGATCGACCCGAAGCGGTCCGGGAACGCCGGACCGTACTTGAGGGTCTTGAACAGCGATTCGGAGTACGGGTTGTCGTTGGAGACCTTCGGCCGCGAATGCGACCGGGTCACCTCCAAGTCGGCGAGCAGAGCGGCGACGGGTTTGCTGGTCATCGACGTCCCACGGTCGGCATGCACCACACTCGGAATGCCATGCACGGCAAAGATTTCCGACATGAACTCCACGGCAAGCGCACCGGATTCACGGGTTTGGACGTGCGCACCGACGATGTAGCGAGAGTAGATGTCGACCATCACGTAGGCGTCGAAGTAGACGCCCTTGACCGGGCCGGGGAGCTTCGTGATGTCCCAGGTGTAGACCTGCCGAGGCGCGTCGGCCACCAGTTCCGGGCACACCCGTGCGGGATGTCTCGCCTGCCTGCGGCGGTCGGTGACCTGCGTGTTCTCCCGCAGGATCCGGTACATCGTCGACACCGAACACAGGTAGGTGCCTTCGTCGAGGAGCTGGGCGTAGACCTCGAGCGGAGCCTGGTCGACGAACCGGTCGCAGTCGAGCAGCGTGAGCACCGCCTGACGTTCGTCCGGTGTGAGCTTGTTCGCGGGCACCTGCGCCGCCGCTGGCGCCGGCCGCGCCGGTGCCAGCGACCGTGCCTTGATCCTGGCGGCGGTTGACCGGGTCACCGACGTCAAGGTCGTCGCCGTCCTTGTGGTGACGCCGGCATCGGTGAGGGCGTGGTGGGCGGTCATCAGCGCTTGTTGTGCGGCTCGTCGGTGTCCGCGCTCTCGGAGAGAGATTCCAAGAGCGCGTGTGCTTTTCCCATGATGTCTAGGGCCGCTTCGGTGGTCGCGAGGCGCTTGGTGGTGCGGTCGAGCTCTCGGCGCAGGCGGGCGATCTCGGCCTGCTCGGCGGTGAGCTTGCCGATCTTCGCGCCGGCTGGTGCGCCGTCGAGGACGCCGGCGTCGCGTTGCTTGCGCCATTCGCTGATCAGCGACGAGTACAGGCCCTCGCGGCGCAGGTAGGCGCCGCCCTCGTTGCTCGCGCAGGCCTGCTCGTATGCGGCCAGGTGTGCGAGCTTGTCCGCCGGGGTGAAGGCGCGGCGTCGGCGCGGGCCGTCGGAGCGTGGCTGCAAGGAGTCCATGCGGGCATTGTCCCCGGACACGGCCAGGCTGGAAATCGTCATCGAAGAGTTGATCCGTATCTCGCCCTGCAGGCGGGGTTGCTGTGAACCGTTGGACTCAACTCACCCTGACACGCAGGGTCCGAGCGCGTCCGCTAGCTAGCGATCGATTTCGCGACACTCACAGAACCAGTCGTTTCCGCAGGGCAGCAGTGTCCGAAAACTCGTGTCGCCTTGCCACCCACATCGAGCACCGGTAACCAGACGTTATGACGTCACGACAGGCATCGGTTGCCAGCACATGGTGACGGTGGTGCCGTCGGGTCCGGTGGTGAGTGCGTGGGTGTCGCTCAGCGCGGTGATGAGTGCTAGTCCGCGGCCGCGGAAGCGCTCTGAGGGGCTGGGGTCCCAGGTGCCGGTGTCGGTGACGGTGATTTCGAGGGCGCCGTTGGGTCGGTGTCGGCTGTGCACGGTGACCGTTCCGGGTTCGGCGGAGTTCTTGTAGGCGTGTTCGGTGGCGTTGGCGACTGCTTCGTAGACGGCCAGGATGATGTCGCCGCGGCGTTCGGTGTCGGCGTCGACAGTGGCAGTCACCCAGAGGGTGAACAGTTCGCGCAGTGTGTGGGCGGCTTCGGCGGTGGCCGCGACCGAGCGTTTGAAGTCACCGGTGGAGTCGCCATCGAGGTGCTGTGATGAGTCCACGCCGCCGTGTCTACCCAGTCGGGGTGCCGGTCATTCCGGTGGGGTCGGTCATGGCGGTGACGGCGTGGGCGAGGGAGGGGTAGAGGACGATCGTCTGGTCCAGGCCCATGAGTGTCAGGGGCCGCGACGTCGCGGGTGTGGCGGCGACGACTCCGAACAGTCCGGTCGGTGCGATGGCCTCGTGCGCGGCGACGAGTGCGGCCATGCCGGCCGAGGCCAGGAAGTCGGTGGTGGTCAGGTCGATGATCAGGCCGCGCGGTTGACCGGTCAACGCGTTCGTCACTGCTTCGGACAGTTGTGGTGCGGTGAGCACGTCGATGCTGCCTTGGACGGTCAGGATCACCAGTTCTTCGTGCTGGGCGGAGACGATGGTCAGCAACGCACGGCCGGCGTTGTCTCCGCTGTCGTCGACGACCACCGCGTCAGGGTTGACCACGGCGTCAGGGTTGACCACGGCGTCAGGGTTGTTTGGCTGCACTGGTGACTCTCGCTTCCATCGAAGGGGGCCACACAGTTGGTGAGTGGCCACGGTCCCGACCGACGACATGACGACGGCTGCCTGCTGCACCGGCCTACCCATCTTGTCATGGTCGCCTGCCCGACATCGATGCGGTCGGGCGAGGACGTCAGGCGCCGCGGCCCTTCATCGGGTCTGTGCTGGAAGACCTCCCCTGACGGTCACACGACACCGCGTTCGAGATTGCGCATTCGATTGCGCGATTCGCATTCGAGCTGGTGGATCGTCGATTCGTCAAATCAGATGTGGTTGGGGATGTCGGAAACTCTTGCACTGTGCTGTCCGGGGCATGGTCGGCGACCTCGGGCAATCGGCTGTCGGTGTATTCGAGGAGCCGGTCGAACTGCTCGTGCACCGCGGTGGCGGTGGGCTGGTCATACACGCTGTGCAGCATCGCTTTTACCGCCGGCCACATGGACTTGGGGCACACTGCCATGAGGTTGGCGGCGTAGTGGGTGCGGCAGCGCTGCCATACCGCGCCGGGCAGGTTCGCTGCGATCGCCTCGATGAGCCCGGCATGAGCATCGGAGGTCACCAAGCGCACCCCGCCCAGGTCGCGGGCCACCAGGTCGGCGAAGAAGGTGTTCCACGATGCCCTGGTCTGGGCCCTACCCCCGGATCTTGGACACGGTGGGTGATTACGCAGCGGTTGGCAGCGTAGCGGCCCGGCGGGCCTCGTAGGTGGACGGGGACAGGTAGCCGCACCAGGAGTGACGGCGGCGGGTGTTGTAGCGGACGAGCCAGCGGAAGACCTCGCGGCGGCAGGTGGCCTCGTCGGGCCGGCAGGCGGCGTCTTGGAGGACCTCGCGCTTGATGGTGGCGTTGAACGACTCGGCCAGAGCGTTGTCGGCCGAGGAGCCGACGGCTCCCATGGACTGGGTCACGCCGAGCTGCTTGCAGAGCTTGGCGTAGTCCTTGCTGGTGTAGACCGACCCGTGGTCGGAGTGGAAGATCGCGCCCTTGAGGCTGCCCCGGGTGGCGGCGGCTGCCTTGAGGGCGTCCTCGACGAGCTCGGTACGCATGTGGTCGGCGACCGCCCACCCGGCCAGCCGGCGTGAGTAGCAGTCGATCACGGTGGCCAGATACAGGTTCGTCCCGTCCCCGATCGGCAGGTAGGTGATGTCCCCGACATAGCGTTCGTTGACCGCCTTCGCGGTGAAGTCCCGCTTGAGCAGGTCGGGGACCTTCTGCCCCGACGGCTCGGGGATCGTGGTCCGCACCCTCCGCTTCTTCACGTAGCCACGGATTCCCTCGGCCCGCATTACCCGCGCGACGCGCTTGTGGTTCACGCGCTCGCCGGCAGGGGCGCCGTCGTTGAGCTCGGCAGTGATCCGGGGCGCGCCGCAGGTCTTGTCCTGCTGGTGTGCGGACCTGATCCGTTCAGCCAGCGCCGCGTCCGCGACCGCCCTGGCCTCACGCCCGGGAGCGGCCTTGACCCACGCGTAGTAGGAAGAGCGCTCGATCTCGACGAGCTCACACAGTCGCTTCACCTCGAAGGTGGTGGAGTTGTCGGCAACGAACTGGAAGCGACTCACCAGTTCGTCTCCCCGGCGAAATACTTGGCCGCCCGCTGGAGGATCTCGCGCTCGGTGGAGAGCTTGGTGGTCTCGACCTCGAGCTCACGCACCCGCGCCCGGAGCCGGGCCAGCTCCTGCTCGGGCGTCTCCGGTCCGTCCGGCGGCGGTGGCCCGCCCGGACTCGCGAGACGCGGGATCGTGGTGCCGTCGGGTGCGGTCTTCTTGCCCGTGCCGTACTGGCCCACCCAGTGCTTCAGGGTGCCCCGCGCGACCCCCAAATCGGTGGCGATGCCCTTCAGCGTCGCGCCCGGGGTGGACTCGTACAAGTCGACGGCCTGACGACGGAACTCTTCGGAGTAGTTCTTCCTGGCCATGGTTCTCCGATCATCTCGCTTCCCCAGCACCAAGTGCTGGATTCAGCGTGTCCAAGAACCGGGGTCAGGCCCCTCTCACTGGTGGCCACCTGCATGCCCAACACCTCGCGGTCGATGGCTTGCGGATGGAGGGCTTCGCACTAATTGTGCCGGTGGCCTCTGACAGGTGTCAGTGGTCGATGTAGAGGCGTGCTGCATGCTGCTTGGCAGTGTCGCGGCGTCCTTCAGCGGCGCGGAGCGCATCGCGGAGAGATGCCAGTGCTTCGGTGATGCCGGCGATGGCTTCGGCGGGAGTGGTGGGAGCCCCAAGGGTGTCGGTGGCGAGGTCGTCGCGTTGGGCGAGGTCGCGGTAGCTGCGCTCGATGTCGAGGACCTGGCGTTGCAGGGCGTTGATGGGGTCGTAGAGCGCGTCGATGGCGTGGTCGAGTGTCCGGCCGGAGTCGTTCACGATGCTCCTCATGGTGTCAGGGACGTGTTGTGGCGCTGTGGGTTAGGTGCGGTAGGCGTGGGCTCGGTGGTCGATCTTGACGATGACGATGGTGTGGTTGGGATCGTCGATGCGCAGCAGGATGCGGTAGTCGCCGCGGCGTGCGCTGTGAAGGCCTTCGAGGTCGTCGCGTAGCGGTTTGCTGAGGCGGTGCGGGTTGCCGGCGAGGGGCCCGGAGATGAACTCGATGACAGCGTGGACGATCCGGGATGGAAGGCGTTGCAGATCGCGGCGTGCGGGGGATGCGACCTCGACGCGGTACTCATCGGCCGAGTCCGTGGGGTTGTCGCTCACTGGGGCGGCATGCCGTGTTCGGCGCGCAGGTCCTCGAGGGAGACGGTTTGACCGGCGGCGTACTCGACGTCGGCGGCCGCGACAGCTTCGCGGATGCCGGCACGTGAGAGCCAGTAGATCGTTTCGTGCAGCGATTCGAGGTCGTCAGCCGACATGAGCACCGCGGCGGGTTTGCCGTGTTTGGTGATCGTGATGATGTCGTGCGTGCTCTCGGCGCTGTCGATGAGCGCGGAGAGCTTGTCCTTGGCTTCGCCGAGAGGCACCGTCGTCATGCCTCCAGCCTAGCCGATAAACTGGCCAGAAACTAGCCATACTGTTAGCCGATAATTTATCTTATGTCAGGTAAACCTGACGTCGGGTAACTCAGGCGTCTGGCTGTCCTGACATGACGGGTCTACCCTATCTGCATGGGCTGGATGCACGAGAGCGACACACACTTCCACGAGGCGGGTTTGGTGGCGTTCTTCGAGGACGGGGCCGAGAGCCACGGGTCGACCATGATTGACGGCGTGGACTACGAGATCGTCGAGACCGGCCGACACCCGGACGAGGATCGCCGGAGGCCGTCGGCCGAGATCGTCGGCTGGGTGTTGAGCTGCGATTGCGCCAGCCGATCCAGTTCCGAGGTGTCGACCTGGACCGATCCGGTCCAGTGGACACGGGTGCCCTCAGCGTCCCTCGAGGACCTTGCCCGCCACCACGTGTTCGCCCCAGACACCGACCTCGACGTCAACGTGCGGCCCGAGGTCGCGGCGGCCGCCCAAGCAGTGTGGCGGCGTGAGCATCTCGAACCGATCGACATCGACGACGAGATCCGGGCGGCCGTGGATGCCCGCAGGGACGCCGACGCGCAACTCGACGCCGCGGTGGCCAAGGCCCGCCGGCTGGGTCGCTCGTGGGCCGACATCGGCGCGGCCACCGGCATGACCCGACAATCAGCCAACGGGCGCTGGAAAGACCGCACGTGAGTGTCTCGGTCGAGATTGTTGAAGACTCACTGACAAGTGGCCCGCAACGATGTTGATCGAGGCACCAGTTACACACCCACAGGTCTCACTCGCGACCTTTACCACAACAAATGGGGCTTCTGATGTCAGCCAACCACTCATGTCGAGCAGCCATCTCTTTCGCTGCCGCGGTGGCCGTCCTCGGCCTCGCCGGGTGCGGCCAGACGGAGGTCAACCAAGGCATCCCGCCCACCGAGCCCGCGACCGCAACTTCCACCGTTGAGGCTGACTCAGTGACCGACACCACCGACCTGCGCAATCTCATGGCAAACTCCACCCACGTCTTCACCGGGCGTGTGGAGTCTGGCGCCGGCACCAAAGCTCTGAGCCCGATTCCCGAGACCCAGTACAGCGTGCTCACCGCCACCTCGCTCAAAGGTGAGGTCCCCCAGAGCGTGACCGTCAACCAGCAGGGCGGCACCAAAGACGGCGTCTACATTTCCGTCGACGGAGACAGTCCACTCAAGGTCGGGCAGTGGTACTTGTTCGCGACCCGCTTCCTCAAGTCCGAACAGTGGTACACCGTCGTGCCCGTATATGGCCACAAGCCCATCACCGAGCAGCAGGCACGCGATAGGACATCCGCGCCATTAGCGGCCGCGGATTCCGCCCTGCGCGCCAATCCGCAGAACACGCTCGCCCCGCCCGACCCGCCCAGTCCGTCGCTGACGTTCCCCATCCCACAACCAGGCGACCAGAACCCGCCGCCCCCCTCCACACCGCGACCACGCTGAAACGGCTGAACATGTCGAGTCGTCCCGCCTAAACCGCCCCGAAACAGGCCATGACGCACCGTTACGCGAGCACTTGGCTATTCCACCGCCCGTGGCAGTGCCTACGATCGACGGGGTGCCTGCGCCATATCCGCGAGGTGTGTACCCGCCGCTTCCCGGTGGTCGGCCAGACCTTATGTCAGCGTCCCGCCCAGGTGAAATGCGGAGTGCTCGAGACGCCCGAGTGGCGGATCACGCCGAACCACGAAGGCGAACGGGTCAACTCCCAACGCTGGATGGACGGCGACTTCGGTGGCCCGCTCGGCATCATCGAGAACGAACTCCGCCCCCGCGTCTACCCGTCGTACCTGCGCAACGACTGGGCCAAGGACTGGGGCATGCTCCAGAGCCTGACCCCGATACTCCCGAAGACCGACGCCGAACTGACCATCACCACCGACACCCAGAACGGGAACTGGACACCGGGACCCATGCGCGCTGCCACGAACGGACGTCTGCTTCTTAGCCCACACATCACAGACCGGCCACCTCGCGCCTCGTCGTAGCTCAGCTTCGTCACGGCCCTTCGATCCACCATCCCTGAGGTCAGGCCCCACATGTAGTAGCTGACACCGATTGTGACCCCAAGATCAGCGTGTCTTGAAGGAAATGAACAGCAGATTCGAGATACTGGCAGTACTTACAGGAAGGAATGGCCATGACCAACAAGCGGATCGTTCAGCAGCGTGATGACGGCAACTGGGAAGTCAAACGACCGGGTTCTGACCGCGCCAGTGCGGTGACACCGACGCAGGATGCTGGCATCGATAGGGCTCGACAGATCCTGAAGAACGACGGTGGAGGTGAGCTACAAGTGCGAGGCGTCAACGGTCAGATCCGGGCGCAGGACACCGTAGCGCCCGGTAACGATCCTCGGTCGTCGCGCGGCTAGTCAGCGCTCGCACGCACAGGCACGGCGGCAACAGGACGAGGCATGGTGAGCATGACGAGTGGAGACGCAGGCGTCGGCGAACAGACCTCGCAGTTCGTGCCCCAATCCCGGATCGCCTCGGAGCTAAGGGAACTTCCGCCGCGCAAACGCGCCCTGCTTGGCATTGACAATTGGGTGCTTGATCTCGTTGATGCAGTAGTACGCACAACCTTCGTACTTACTGCCGAGGACTCGCGGCCTCTGGACGAACGTCTCGATACTGTGCGCGCGTTCTTTGCCCCTCTTGATGGGGCTATGCCGTCAGTCCTCGCGGACCAGATTGATGACATGCCTGCGAAGCTGGAACAGCTCTCCGCGGAAGGTCTACCGCGCTGGGCAAAAAGACTCACTCGAGACGGCCACTGGAAACGGTTCGCCGAACGGCTAGTTGGACCGAAGAGCTATGCCCGGCTCGGTGTGGCGCTCCGGGAGGACAGCACTGTCGTCGCCCACGGTTTACGCGGCCTCGTCAGGATGATCCGCCCGTACGCGGCGGCTTTTGACGACCTCGTCCAGGTTCTCGGTCCTGACCAGATGGCTGCGCTTCGGGATCTTCCCGGCGGCCTAGTCGCCTCGGCACTTCGCTTCGTGGTGCAACTGGACAGTTTCTTGGAGGATCTTGTTGCATCCGACTTCGACTGGTCACTCCTTAGCGCGTTCGGATCAGCCGGCGGTGACGAACCGGCCGATCTCGACGAGATCCTCGAGCAGGTTCGCCCTCTGATATCAGGGACCTTGCAGGCCCAGCTGGCCGAACTCAACACACGGCTCGTACGCAAGCTTCGCGGAGCCCGAACTGCTTTGGAAGTGTCCGACGATGGCGTGTCGCAGGCCGCCAATTCCCTGGTCGAGCTGATTGACTGGCTGCTGCGATCGGCGTTCGAGGACGACGAGGTGCTGCGGTGGCTCGATCAGACCGGCCTCGAGAACGAGTGGTACACCGATCCTCAGTCGGGGAAGCAAAGACCCACCAAGAAGGGGCAGGCTCTGTGTTTCGTTCACGGCGGGGCCGACCTCAAGCCTGACGGCCACACCGCACTTCATGAGGCCGTCGCTATCGCTATCGTCACAGCCCGCCGCGGACTTCAGAAGCTCAAGCACGCCGACACTGGCGACGACACCGAGAAGGTCCTCGTTGCGCAGTACCACCATGCAGTCGAGGGGTTTCTGACGGTCGCGATACGACTCACCTGGGCAGCTTTACCGCAGGAGGACATCGATCGCCTGCGGACACGTCTTGCCGCCTAATCTGAACTCGGGCCTTCGACGCAGTTATGTCATCCAAAGGACGACTTGCACTCTACCGCAATCGGTTTCGAGCGCCGGTAACAGATATTATGTCAGGTTACCGACGAAAATGGCTCTCCTGGCGGTGATTTCGGCGTCTGGTCTGGTCCGCCCTTGTCGAATGGTCGGGCGCGCTCACACTCACGCGCAGCAACCCGGCTGCCCTTAGAACGGCGTCGTGACTCCCACCATCGACTGTCATTCAGGCGGACTGAGTCGGCGGATCAGCGGGAGCTGGTTGGGGCGGCGGAGCGGGCCGACGTTCCCAGGCCGAGCATGTTCGAGGTGGTCTCGTGCTGGCCAGCAAGCAGGCTCGCGTTCGGTTCGGCTCAGGTGGTCTTGATTGTGCCGCCGTCGATGACGTAGTCGGAGCCGGTGATGTTGCCGGCCACTTCCGATAGGAGGAATACGATCACGGCGGCTATCTCGCGCGGCTCAGCCATTCGGCCGGTCGCGATGTTCTGCTGCGCGGCTACCTCTGCGGCGATATCGGAGAGACCCGTCTTTGTGGCGGCGGCACGTTGAGCGACGGGTCCGTTGGGGTCCTGATAGACGAAGGTGCGGACCGCTCCGGGGGAGACGGTATTGATCCTACGAGCGATCGACGTCAACCATCAGCGGGGTGACGGCGTCATTGGTTACGGCTTGCAGCCCGCTGTGGGTGAGGCGGACCTTACTGTTGACCACGACGGTTCTGCGGTCGCGAGCCCACCCCCAGGCATCGTCGAGGGTGCCTGCGGATACGTTGACAGTGACGGTTGCGGGCTTGTGGTTGCGGATAACTTCGACAGTCACCGATCCGGTGTCGGCATCGTGGTCGCGCTGCACGCCGAGAATCGGTCCGACGAACTGCTGCTCTACTCGCGGGACGGCGTGCGCCTTGAGCCGCTGGGCGACTTTGCCAACCCGCTCGCTGGCCGCGGCCGGGATGCTGATGCTGTTGGCCACCTTGGGCGCAGGCCCACCGCCCGGCGCCCAATCGAACTCGGCGCTGAACTCTGCGACAGATTCCTGAACCAGGATTCGGTGCAGCGCGCTGGCGAACTGACTGCTCACCCCAGAGCGAACTAGCTCGGCGTCGATGCTCCCGCGCGGCTCCCGTTCCGGCTGGATCACGACTGCATCAATGGTGACTAAGGCCTCTGCAAACGTGCGCATCACGCGGCGCTGGGCCGGTTCCGGCGGTTCGCTGATCTCCATTCCTTGGAACGCTTCTTCAGCGGTCTGCTCAGTGACCGGCGCGGCAATCGGCAGGAGTATGGGGATGATGTACGAGCCCTCACGGGTATGTCCCATCCGCGCCGACGCGACGAGCTCGTCGCCGACCTTGCTGTAGTTGCGGATCCGTGCACGCTGCCCAAGTGAGGTAGTTGCGGTCGAGCGCAGCATCGTCCAGCCCGACTGCACAAGTACAGATCCGGCCAGGTACGAGATGCTCCCGCGAATGGCGATGTCGTTGGCCGCTCTCAGCTCGACCACGTCGGTCGACTGGCGCTCGATCTCGCGGACAACCTCCTCAACGGGGACGACTCGGACCTGGGCAATGCGTTCGACGACCATGTTCCAGTCGACGCTTTCTCGGGACAGGTCATTAGGGACGGGCAGCAGGAACTGCGAGGAAGGGTCGAGCCACAGTCCGCCTCTGTCGCCGACCTGTTCAGGGGGCAGCCACCCCGTCGAGGACAGGTAGGAGGCGGTGAGATCGTGGAGCGTCGTAGTCATGCGATCGCCGCCCTTCCCCATGCCACCGGGTCATCGAACGCCTCAGCCCACAGGGCAAACGTGTCCGCGGTGAGCTGATTGTGCCGTGGGAGTCCGACACTCTTCCCACTCACATGGTTGACCTGCGCCCACAACGCCTTGGCGTGAACCACTGTCTGGAGGTTTTCGTGGCCGATCCAGTCGGGCGGCGGCGCTTTCTCCAGGTGGACGTACACCAGATATACGGGAAGCGCATTGGCGGCCCACTTCGTCTTCCAGTCCTCGTTGACCGGAACGGTGATGCTCCCATCTTTGTTGCGGGCCTTAGTGCCGGCCTTGACCTGAACGACGCAGGCGCCGGACGGAAAGTTTACGAAGACGTCCACAGCGAGGTGATCCTCGCCTCCGGAGGTCTCGCTGTGAGCTACGCCGGCCTGAGCTAGGAGCGAGCGAACGTAGAAGACGCCGAACCGACCGATCTGATCTGTGAGCGGGAGGGAGGCGGCTTCAGCCATCCTAAGAGATTAAGGGGCGAAAGCGCCGATAGCGCGCATTCGCCGTGAGACGAGTACTCCGAGTCGTGTCGTGCATCCGCTACACACGGTCAGGCAAGACGACTGGGGCCTTTCGGGGTGGCAACGGTGAACCGGGGCTGCGTTCCAATCCCATCGCGTCGCTAATTGCGTCGTCCGCCATGCGGTCAAGGACCCGGAATCGATGTGCAAGGTCGGCTAGAGCATCGTCAGACCAACTGGCGGTCACCTCGAACGAGGGCTCCGTAACTTTGCTGCGAAGCATCGCCAGCCGCATCCCGTTTCCTTCGAGGAACAGTCCGTGCACCACACGGTTGCGATGAGGGAGCAGTTCGCGCAGTCCGTCGGAGATTGGACACAACTCGTCGTCGCCGATCGCCTCTAGCGCCTCTGCCAATGAGGTGCCACTGCGCCACCAGCGTTTGTCGGAAGCTTCTATTCCGGTACGTAGAACCACCAGCTCGGCGATCGAGTCCTCGGCGTCAGCGGCCTCCAAGACGACGTATCCGACAGCTTCTGCTAGCTCGCGCGAAAATACGCTCTTCGAAGAGTCATCGGTCATGAAGTCAGTCTCGCACTAGGCCACAGGCCGTTCAGCTCGGACAGTTGCTTCTGGAAGACAGCGAGTACCGAACGAAGTACGGCTAAAATCTCGCCCCCCCACCCACACCAGTAAGGTTCCGAAAATGCAGTAACCCCGGTGGTGTGCCGTGGCAGGGACCGATCCGGGGTCTTCGGTCTAGATGCTAGCAAACCCACTTACAGAATGGGAGTCATCGCGTGGTGACCACTCCTCAGCACCTGGAAGGGTGGTTCTCGGCTGCCCGCCTGACCACCTATTCAGGCCACCCTGACCCTGTGGCGTTCTACTCCTGGAACTCTCGGCTGTCCGCAGCATACTTCGAGGTCATCGGCCACACCGAGGTCTTGCTGCGGAACCGTATCGCGGCCTCGCTCCGATCTTCATCCAGCGGCCAGCCCTGGTACCTCAACCCCAGGTACAACTTCAGCGCGAAGACCACCAAGCAGATAATGGATGCGCGAGACCTCCTGGCAAGCAAGCGACGCCCAGAGACGGCTGGCGGTGTCGTAGCCGAGCTGAGCTTCGGCTTCTGGCGCTTTCTTCTCTCTCGTCGGCATGCGCCCAACGTGTGGGTCGACCTGTGCGCGGCCGGGCTGCCTCACTTTCCGCATGGCACCAATCGAGCAGCTTTCGCGAAGCCCGTCGAGCGAATCCACAAGCTCCGTAATCGCATTGCCCACCTGGAACCTCTTGTCGACACCAGCGCCGCAATCGAGGCCCAGCGACTCGACCGCTACGACTCTGACCTAGACATTCTCGCTCGGTGGATCGACCCAGACGCCGCCGATTGGATCAGTTCCGTATCTCGAGTTGCCAGCGTGCGCAGCGCCCGCCCGTAGCAGTCCGTCTTCACATCAACTCGCCACTTGAAAAGCAACTGATCGGTGCGTCCAGGAGATGGCTCCCGAGAAGTGACGGACAATCAGCAGTGCCCTCAACGCCTACGAAAGAGAAAACAGTGCCAGCTTCATGGCTCGCCGACGCCGTGGCGACGTTTGGCGATCGTTGCAAGGCGAAGCTCGCAGGCCCTGGTGAGGCGGAAGCTGCCATTCGAGCACCGATTGAGCAGCTCCTGGCCGCAGCAGGCACTCAACTGAAGCTAGACGTCGTCCCCCATGACGAGGTCCGCGACGACGACCGTGGAGTGCGTCCCGACTACGCCATCAGTGTTGGGGGTGCGATTACCGGATACGTCGAAGTCAAGAAACCGGGCGCCAACCTGGACCCGGAGTCCATGCGAGGACACAACCTCCGGCAGTGGACTCGGCAGAAGGATCTGCCAAATCTGATCTACACGAACGGCACAGAGTGGCGGTTGTACCGCGACAGCGAACCTGTCGGGAATCCAGTCCACCTCTCCGGCGGCCCACTTCGATCAGCCGGGGGCAAACTCACCGCGCCGGCCGAATTCGAGCATGTCCTGACCAACTTCTTGCGGTGGAAGCCGGCGCCCATTACTAGTGTCATTGCGCTCGTTCGAGCGATCGCGCCACTGACCCGACTACTGCGCGGTGAGGTACTGGATCAGCTCGAAGCCGAGAATCGCAAAATTAAAGCTGGAGCTAGACGCGAGGACCAGCCCTTTCACGGACTCGCCCGAGACTGGCGCCACTTACTGTTTCCCACGGCGAGCGATGAAACGTTTGCCGACGGTTACGCACAAACCGTCACGTTCGCCCTTCTCCTCGCCCGTACCGAAGGCATCACGCTCGCCGATGCCGGCGGCTTGCACGCAGTGGGCACGAAGCTCTCCGGGCAGCACTCCCTCATGGCCCGTGCGCTTCAGTTATTGACCGACTACGTCGCAGAGGACTTCAAGGTCACCATCGACCTGCTGGTGAGGGTGATCGACGCTGTGCAATGGCCGAAGGTCCGCGCCGGCCGCCGCGACACCTACCTCCACCTATACGAAACTTTCCTCGACGTCTACGACCCGCAACTTCGGCAGAAATCCGGTTCGTACTACACCCCCCGGGAGGTGGTCGAGCAAATGGTCCGCCTCACTGAAGAAGTCTTGGAGACGCGCCTCGGCAGGTCTGCGGGTTTCGCCGATCCTGACGTGGTCATAGCTGACCCTGCGATGGGTACGGGCACGTTCCTGCACACAATTATCGAGCACGTGGCAGAACGAGTCACCGCCCGAGACGGGAGCGGGGCGGTGGCAGGGGCTGTGAGTCAACTCGCCGAGCGACTAGTGGGTTTTGAACTCCAGACCGGACCGTTTGCCGTTGCCGAACTTCGAGCCACCGACCTATTGACAGACCTCGGAGCCAGCCTTCCTCCCTCCGGGTTGGGGCTGTACGTCACCGACACTCTCGATGATCCCAACGCCGAGCAGACCCAGCTCGGTTCCGGGCTTGAGCTGATCAGCCGCTCCCGGTCTCGAGCAGCGAAGATCAAGGCCAAGTCCAAGGTCACCGTCATAATCGGCAACCCGCCGTACGACGATCGGGCGCAGGGACGCGGCGGCTGGATTGAGAATGGCAGCGAGAGTGAGAAGTCTAAAAAGGGCGGAACTTATCGCCCCTTGGACGACTTCCGGGCCGAGGGCAATGGGCGGACCGAGTACGTACTAAAGAACCTCGCCATCTACTTTTGGCGATGGGCGACCTGGAAGGTCTTTGACGCAAACGCTGATCAGCCTAACGGCGATGTCGGGGTGGTCTGCTACATCACCACTTCTGCCTATCTCCGCGGACCGGGCTTTAGAGGCATGCGCGAGTATCTGCGCCGCACCACCAGCGAGGGCTGGATCATTGACGTATCCCCCGAGGGCATGCAGCCAGAGGTTCCGACACGCGTCTTTCCTGGCGTGCAGCAACCACTCGCGATCGCGATCTTCACCCGTCGTGCAGACTGCGACTTCGGCGTTCCCGCCACGGTCCACTACACCGCACTACACGGCCGCAAAAAGGAAAAGTACCTCAGCCTTTCGGCACTAGGCCTGGAAGGAGATGCTTGGCGTCAGACACGCACAACTTGGCAAGCCCCATTTACACCTGCTGCGGATACCGACTGGGACGAGTTTCCTGCGCTCAACGATCTGTTCCCTTGGTCATCACCCGGAGTAACCCCTGGCCGAAGTTGGATCTATGGACCCTCCTCCGCCCTCCTCCGCGAGCGACTCTCTGTGCTCCTATCCGCTGATGCGGTTGCTCAAGAGTCGCTGTTTAAGACGACATCGACGTCCCACGTTGATACCGGGCGATCGCCACTGCCCGGATTAGACACCGAAAAACGCACTGAGCACGCGATCTCAAACGAGAAGCCCACCCATTCACGGGTCGCCAAGCTGGTAAAAGTCGGTTTCCGCTCGTTCGATCGCCAGGAGATTCTTGCGGATGCTCGCTTAATTGATCGCGCGCGGACACCGTTATGGAGTGCCAGAATCCCCGGCCAGGTATTTACGGTGGAGCAGCATGCGGAAGGAATTAGTGACGGTCCAGGGGTAGTTTTCACCAGCCTGATCCCGGATAAGCACCACTTCAACAATCGAGGTGGCCGAGCACTGCCGTTACTTCATCCTGGCGGGCGGCCGAACGTCGCCGTCGGGCTTTTAGGCGCAATGTCCACTCTGGTCGGGCGGCCAGTCACGTCCGAAGACATGGTCGCCTATGTTGCGGCCACAGTCTCCCATTCTGGGTTCACCGAGCGGTTCGAAGACGAGCTGACCACGCCCGGCATCCGTGTCCCTGTGACAAGCAGGCCGGATCTGTTCGAGCGGGCTGTCACGCTCGGAATGACGGTGGTGTGGTTGCACACCTATGGCGCAGTGTTCGCAGAGCCGTCTTTCGGGCGGCCGGCCAACGACGTGCGCCTTTCGATCGAGGATGCTCGTCGAGTGACAAACCTGGTCGCTGTCGCCGAGATGCCGACTGAGATGACGTTCGACGAGATGACGGGCGAGGTGCGGCTCGGAGGCGGCGCCTTCGGACCGGTCGTTCCCGAAGTGTGGGAGTACACCGTAGGCGGAAAGAACGTCCTCCGGTCGTGGTTCGGCTACCGCAAGGCCGAGCCGGGCGGGAAAAAGACGAGCCCGCTGGACGATCTGCACGTGTCGTCATGGCCACCAGAGTGGACCAGCGAGCTTCTCGACCTACTGTCGGTTCTCACCCGCCTGGTTGATCTAGAGGAAGCGCAGTTGGAGTTGCTGGACGAGATCATGGCCGCCCCGTTGGTGTCTCGCGACATGCTCGCGTCGGCTGGAGCGGCATGGCCCGTCGGAGACAAGGACCCCCAACGCAAGCCGGACTACTCAAGAGCACGCCCAGGCGTCGACGAAGGGGACGAGGGGCAGTTAGGATTCGCGTTCTCCTGATAGAAAGCGACCGCGCCGGTGGTGAGGCCCAGCCTATTGAGACGGCGCGTCCTCAAACCGAGGGCCGCTAGATCGCGCGGGGTGAGATGCCCCTCCTCTAGGCGCTCTAGAGCACGCCGAGAAGCTTGAATCTGAAAACCGGCAGTTCAGCAGAGTGGCCAGACTTCCCTCTGTGAGGCGGTTGAGCGCCAGTACATGGACCACTTCACGCGGACCCGCCGAGATCAGGCGTACCTCCGGGTGAAAGAGCTGGACCGGCAGGTGCGCGAAGCCCTGAACGATGAAGACGAGTTCGAGCGGTTGTATCCCCTGTTTCACGAGCTGAAAGCGGCGATGGCCGACTATGAACATTGCGTCGGCCGACGCATTGACTTCAACGCATCTCAGTAGGGCTCAAGCACTGGTTGGAACTGCAACGCCGTACGACTGCGCCCCGCCAACCGATGCAGTTCGCGGGGGGCAGTACACGTTCGGGTGTGGATCACCAGGTGAGCTGCGGCTGTTTCGCCGGAGCCTGGTAAGTGTCGAACTGCCAGCCTTTGAAGCCCTGGGCGCAGGCTGTTGCGCCCAGGTTGGGGTTCTGCGTGAGGATTGTGTTGCGCCACGCGGTGCATTCCACGACACCGCTGTAGGTGTGGGTGGTCGCCTGCGCGGGTGCCGCGGTGAGACCGCCGACGAGTGCGGATGCGCTGATTCCGGCGGTGACGACCCCGGCAAGAACGACGGCGCGCACCTTGTTGGTGATGGTCATACTGATCTCCTTCTGACGATCTTTGATTGCTACACAACGTGATTGACTGATTGCAGGGCTCAGTGAGCCAGCCTTTGGAACAGGACGCAGGCTGGTCGAGGACGAAGCACCGCCGTTGCCTGTCACCGGAAACCGCAACGTTCGTGCGGGCGCCGAGCCCCTGTCTGACGCGAGAGTCGACGCCCGCACAGCAGAGTCCGGGTTGGAGTAGCTAACTGACCTCGAAGTGCGGATCGTCAGGGAGGCTGGACCATTCTCCGCCCCAGACGATTTGGCCGCCCATGCTGGCTAGCTTGGCGCGGATCTTTCCGGTTTGCTCGGGGGTGAAGGTGCCCGAGAAGCCCTGACCGCCGTGGATTTCGAGGTTGAGGTCCACGGCGGTGCCGCTGCCGTGGTTGGAGTAGGCCGTATTGGTCGGCGGGACGAGTGTCGGTTCGGCCCATGACCAGTCGTCACCGTTGCCGAGAGTGATCGGCTCGACGTTGGCGTCGAACCAGGTGACGAACTCGCGGAGCAGTTCGGTGGGCTTACCGGGGGCGGTCCAGAAATTGACCCCGTTAACGGCCCATTGGGTGGTTTGGGCCTGAGTGATGAGCGGGTACCCATTTTGGGAGGTCCCGGCAGCGGCATCGCCGGCGCCGAGAATGGATCCGCACCCAACGACAAGCGCCGAACCGGCGACCAGGAGATGGGTGCGGAGGCTGCGAATGGGCAGCGTGGAGCGAGAGTGACTGGACGGCATCAGTCAACCTTTCGATTCGATTGTGAACGTGCGATTCTCAGCAGACCCGCGCCGACGGCAACCAGCAGGGATCTGCAGCAGAGAACCTATCGCAGACAGTACCCGTAACTGTCCACCTCAAGGTCTGCGACCGCCGACTATCCGTCGACCGGCGAGTCGAAGAGTCAGGGAAGACGTCCGTTTTCGCCCTGTGGATTCCCTGGCGAGCGGTGTCGTGCGGCGGGTTAGGCTACGCGCGTGACCATGCCACCACCTGGTCCTGGCCATCCCGGTTACGGGTTCCAGGGCCCGCCCGGACAGCCCGGGCAGGATCCGCCAAACGCCGGCTTTCCGGGACGGGGAGTCCCGTACGGAGCGCCTGCACCCTATCCGGGCGGTGTGTACCCGCCGCATCCCGGTGGTCGGCCACCGAAGAAGAGCCGCAAGGGATTATGGCTGTTAGCCGGGCTCCTCGGGTTCGCGACGGTGCTCGCCTTGATGATCGCGGTGAGCGTGGCCCTCGAGGACCCCAGCGACTTCGAAAACAACGTCGCCGACACCACCGAGGTGAGGGTGGGTGACTGTCTGACGGTAGGCGAACTCGCCGGGGAGCTCGAGGTCGAGACGGTCGACTGCAGCTACCGAGGGTTTCATTATGCAGTCGCGGAACGGGTGCAGACCCGAAACGGTTGTGGCATCGACTACGCCGCGTTCTGGTACGAGGAACGCCCGTACGCCGGCGCCCGCCCACGCATCGAGGAAGTACTGTGCCTCGCCCAGGTGTACCAGCAGGGGCTCTGCTACTCCGAACCGCCAACGGATGTGCCAAACCCGTTAGCCAAGGTGAACGAGGTCGACTGTTCGCGGGTGACGCTGGTTCCGGGCGGTACGAACTACTTCAAGGTCGAGACCAAGGTGGCCGCGGCTCCGGAATGCACAGAGGGACAGGTCGAGTACTTCGCCGCGAAGCCGACACCGGCTGGATACTGCTTGACGTACTTCGAGCCTTAGACCAACCGCCGCACGGCTAGTACTAAGTCGCAGAACTCTCTGCGCCGTGATCGTGAGGCACGGGCGGCCGGCGCGAGGATCGGCGGTTCCACTGCCAGTCGGGGAACTCGGCTTCGATCTGGGTGATCCGGTCGGGCGAGAGTCGGTGTCGTCTGTACTCGGTGCGGCGTTTGGCCACCCAGGCGCCGATCGGGAATCCGTCGATCGTTGCATCGCGGGGTGGCGAGCTAGTGCCGTGTGCTGCGGCGTAGCGGTGCAGGTGGTCCAGGCCGACGTGGAACGGTGGTCGGGCCCGCAGGGTCCACTGCCAGTCGGGGAACTCGGCTTCGATCTGGCGGACGTGTCCTGGTGGCATTTGTCCGGACCGGAATTCGGCGCGGCGGCTGGCGACCCAGGTACCGATCGGGAATCCGTCGATGACGTCATGGCGGCGGGCGTTGCTGGTGCCGTGGAGGGCGACGTAGCGGCGCAGATGGTTCAGGCCGGCGGTGAAGGACGTCCGGGCGTTGGTCTTCCACTGCCAGTCGGGGAATTCGGACTCGAGTTGCGCGATTCGCTCTGCGGCCAAGACGCCGCGGCGATAGTCGGTGCGGCGGGTGTTGACCCACCGGCCTATCGGGAAGCCGTCGATGACGTCCCGCTGGCGCGGGTTGCTGGTGCCGTGCATGGCGACGTACCGATGTAGATGGGCGATACCCTCATCGAATCGGCTGGTCACGGTCACCCAGTGTGCCTGTCGCCGGCGGACGGTCGACCACCCACCCGAAGTCTCACCACGACCACCAACGGGTCGAGGCGAGTATTACTTCTGGTGTCTAGCTGTCACACACCGTGGGATCTATACTGGGACCGAGAGGTGATCACTATGACAGCAGCGCATCCCCGGCCGGACCTGGCCGCCTACGCCGAAGCGGCACGTATGTCGCAGCCCGAACTCGTGGCCGCGTTGCGCGATCTGCTCGGCGCGAAACTCGTGGCCTACCTGGGTCGGGTGAGCGAAACCCGGGCGGTGCGGCAGTGGGCCGAGGGCACCCGCACCATCGCCAACCCCGACGACGTCGAACGGCTCCGCATCGCCTACCGCGCCGCCCGCCTGATCACCGAACGCGACACCCCCGCCGTCGCCCAAGCCTGGTTCCAGGGCCTCAACCCGGTCCTCGACGACCGGGCGCCGGCGCTGCTGCTGCGCGACGGCGAGCTCGCCGACGTCGGCCCCCAGGTACTCAACGCTGCCCGCCAGTTCGCCGCGGTGGGATGAACCAACCCCGCACGTCAACGATCGGCACCCCACACGGCCCGATCACCAGCAGCATCCGAACCGACACGCCCATTTATCGGGTCGGGTATGCGCCGAGTCCGTGGGAGTGGACGCCGTGGGAGTACGCCACCGACGGCCGCTTCGCAGGCCGCTGGGACGACCCCGACGGGGTGTGGCGCACCCTGTACTGCGCCGACACTCCCCTGGCCTGCTACCTCGAAGTCCTCGCGTTCGCCCGACCCAGCCCGCAACTGATCGCCGAGCTCGACGACATCATCGTCGACGACGAAGACGAGCAGGACTACCCCACGCTGCCGTCCGGCCGCGTCCCGCGATCATGGTGCGAGGCACGAATGCTCGGCCACGCCACCCTGACCGGACGGTTCGCAGTGCCCGCCGACCCGGACAGCCTCGCCACCCTGCGAACGGTGTTTCGGCCGCTCGCGATCCGCTACGGACTCGATGACCTCGACACCGCCGCTCTGCGTGACGGGCGCCCCCGCGGTCTCACCCAGGCCATCTCCCGCTGGCTCTACGCCCTCACCGACCACGGACACGCAGCAGTCGACGGGATCGAGTTCGACTCCCGCCACGGCGACCAGCTACGCATGTGGGCGCTCTACGAACGCGCCGCCGACCCCGACATCAGCCCCCGCATCGACGTTGTCGACCACTGCCCCATCGACGCCGCGGATCCACAACTGGCCCGCGCCCTGACCCTCCTCGGACTCGAGTGGACCCCCGCCTAGACCGACCTGAAACAGGCTGTCCCGCATCGTCGAACGAGCATGAAGCTGGCTCGACCAGCCGTGGTAATGCCTACGACCGTCTCTTCGACACCGGGATCGCCCACCTGCACCGCTACGCCGCCATGCATGGTTCGAACTCGCCGCCGCGCGGCGCGACGATCGACGGCTTCGCGATAGGTCAGTGGGTCGTCAACCGCCGTGCCGAGTACCGGCGGGGCCATCTGTCGGCCGAGCGGATCCGCCGCCTCGAAACCGAGTTCCCCGACTGGGTGTGGAATGTGCGGGACGCGATGTTCGACGTCGGCGTGACCCATCTGCGCCGTTTCGTCGCCGTCCACGGCACGAGCAACGCCGGAGAAGGCGATGTGGTCGACGGTTTCGAGATCGGCACCTGGGTCGCGTCCCGTCGCGCCGACTACCGCAGAGGCCGACTGTCGGCCGAGCGGATCGCGCGTCTGGAATCCGAGTTCCCGGACTGGCAGTGGCTGCCTCAGGACGAAGCCTTCGCGGCCGCGTTCGAGACCGGACTGTCCCACCTGCGCCGCTACGTCGCCGCCCACGGGACCAGCCAGGTCCCTCAGCGGGATGTGATCGACGGGTTCCCTATCGGTACCTGGGTCGCCACCCGTCGCGCCGACTACCGCAAAGGCCGACTGTCGGCCGAGCGGATCCGCCGCATCGAAACCGAGTTCCCGGACTGGCGGTGGACGGTACGACCCGCCGCCACGAAAAGCAGGCGGTGACGTCGTGCCCAGCGAGCACGACTCCCCGACCGCTGGCCGCCGTCGTGCGGACGATCGGCGGTTCGACGCCGGGATCGCACACCTGCACCGCTACGTCGCCGCGCATGGATCGAGCTTGCCACCTCGCGATGCAACGATCGACGGATTTCGGATCGGCGCCTGGGTCGACAGCCGCCGCACCGACTACCGGCTCGGCCGGTTAACGCCGGAGCGGATCCGCCGCATCGAAACCGAGTTCCCCGACTGGCGGTGGAACGTGCTCGATGCCGCCTTCGCGGACGGGATCGACTACCTGCGCCGCTACGCCGCCACCCATGGCACCAGCAACCCCCGCCAGCACGACGTCATCGACGACTTCCCGATCGGCCAGTGGGCGGCGAACCGCCGCGCCGACTACCGCACAGGCCGACTACCCGCTGGCCGAGTCTCGCTGATCGACAACGAATTCCAGGACTGGCAGTGGAATCCCCAGGACGCAGCATCGGCCGCCGCGTTCGAGGCCGGCGTCGCTCATCTGCATCGGTATGAGGCAGTGCACGGCACCAGCAGCCCCCGCCAGCGGGACGTGATCGACGGCTTCGCGATCGGCCAGTGGGTCGCCAACCGTCGCGCCGACTACCGTCGGGGCCGGCTGTCGGCCGACCGGGTCCGCCGCCTCGAGACCGAGTTCCCGAACTGGCGGTGGACTGTGCGAGGCCGCTCCTAATTCGACCGAAGAACCACGGAGCCGAGGCAACGGATTCAAAACCCGTCCAGTGTCAGTTGGAGCGCGATCGACAGCACAGATCCCGCGCACCCCAGGTCGACCAGGCCATGACTCGCCTTCACGTGGGCTCGCGATGTGGACGGTCGCAGAGCTTTTGGCCAATACCGGGACCGGCGGTCAGCTATTGACGCCGAGGGCGAAGACCTGAATGTTGGAGGGGTCTGGTCGTCTAGTCAGGAGGTCACGAGTGCCGCAACACAGGGTGGACATGCGATTGCCGTCTCGACCGGTCGATGTGGGCAACGGCGACACATCGCTGTCGGTCTATGCCGATAACGTCAAGCTTGGCGAGATCGGGCTGTCTCGCGGGGGTGTGACCTGGTGGGCGCGGGACGCGAAGAACCCGACGCGGGATCTGACCTGGGAGCAGTTTGCCCGCTTGATGGAGCAGGGCTAACCCACGCCTCTGTCAATTTCGGTGCGGCAGGCCCGGTTGCGTGCGTCGTAAGGGGGCCTCACCCAACGACGTAGCGGGCCAAGATCGCCTGGAGCTCGTAGATGTCGACCTGCCGATTGAATTGTCGAGCGATCGGATGCGAGGCACCTGATAGCCAGATCTTCAGTTCGGCGTCCAGGTCGAACGTGCCGGCTGTCTCCACCGAGAAGTGCGTCACCGATCGGTACGGGACCGAGTGATACTCGACCTTCTTGCCCGTGATCCCCTGCTTATCGATGAGAAGTAGCCGTCGGTTCGTGAAGAGGAACACGTCGCGAACCAGGCGGTAACCGGCGTCGACCGTCTCGCCCTCACCCAAGAGCTTCGCGAACTCCGCTTGCCCTTGACGCGGGTCGATACGACCAGCGTTGCCCATCATCCCGTTCATGATTCCCATGGACCAACTTCTAGCAAAGTGATCGAGGTGTCCCCCAAATAGGTGACACCGCAGCGGACTTCGGGAGCCTGACCGGGCCAACCAAAAGCGTGACGAAATGCCGGGAGGGCGTAACGCTGTCCGAGTGGGTTGCTATAGGTAGTTGACATTCGATCGGCCAGTGCGCGCCGGTCGCCGCTTGTGTGAAAGGCTTTCCCGCTCAATGGCTATGCCCCCGCTCCCCCCTGCCGTCTCCTCGTCAGAGCCGCCGGCCACCCCTTCATCTCGCAGGACTCGCACGCGGGTCTTGGTCGTCGGCAGCTGCGCCGCTGTGCTGGCCCTGGTGCTGGGTGCGTGCGGGACGACCGACACGACCACCGAGCGTGTCGCTGACACCTCGACCCTGCCTGTGACGACGTCGGCCGCGACGGCGTCGGAGGTGGTGTCGCTGCCCACCGCAACGCCGGTCCTCACGGTGTCGGCGGCACCGGCCGCGAACAAAGCACTGGCCACGCTGGACACCCTCGAGGTGAAGGGTCGCGCACCCAAGACCGGGTATGACCGAGCTCTGTTCGGGCAGGCCTGGACCGATGATGTGAACGTCGACAGTGGCCACAACGGCTGCGACACCCGCAACGACATCCTGCGCCGCGACCTCACCAACGTCGTGCTCAAGCCCGGCTCGAACGGCTGCGCGGTGCAGTCCGGAACACTCGCCGACCCCTACACCGGCACCACCATCCCGTTCGTGCGTGGCCCCCAGACCTCGTCGGCGGTGCAGATCGACCACGTTGTCGCGCTGTCGGATGCGTGGCAGAAGGGCGCCCAGCAGCTCTCTGCGGCTCAGCGAGCGGACTTCGCCAACGATCCGCGCAACCTGCAAGCCACCGACGGCCCCACCAACCAGCAGAAGGGCGACGGTGACGCCGCGACCTGGCTGCCGCCGAACCGCTCCTACCGCTGCACCTACGTCGCCCGTCAGGTCGAGGTCAAAGCCGCCTACCAGCTGTGGGTGACCCAGGCCGAGAAGGACGCCATCACCCGCGTCCTCGGTAGCTGCGGCGCCGCGGTTCCGGCACCGACGACCCGCCAGGTCCCCAACACCCGCACCTCGACGGCGACTCCGCTCCCGGAACCGGCCTACACGCCGCCGACGACGACCTACACTCCGCCACCTGCGGCTGAGGCACCCTCGTCGGTCTACTACGCCAACTGCTCGGCAGTCCGCGCCGCGGGCGCGGCCCCGATCTACGCCGGCCAGCCCGGATACAGCCGCAAGCTCGACCGCGACGGCGACGGCGTCGCCTGCGAATAGCGCTGACCGCCAGCGGCATCGACACACCTACGAGGAGAAGAGCGCAATGAGTAGCGCCCCGAAAACCAGGTCCCGCTACGTCTGGTGGGGCGCCCTCGTGGGTTTCGTGCTCGGCGGCACTCTCGCCATCGTCTCGCTCCTGGCGGATGCGGGGCAGGTATACGACGAGGCTGGAGATACCACGGTTGAGCAGAGCAGCTTCACCGTTGGCCTGGCCATCGGCTCGTTCCTGATTGCCCTCGGAGTCGCTGCAATCGGAGCGCTCATCGGCCTGCTGATCGGCCTGCTCAAGCGGCGCCGTCACGAGGCACAAGCAATGGTGGCCCAGCACGACGGACCCTCGCTACGCAAGGAACCTGACCCTGGCCGGTAGCCCACACGCCGTCACGGCGGTCCTTTCGAATCGTGGTGACGGCGGTTTAGGCTGCGGTCGCGGCTCCCTTCCCGGGTGCTGCGAACCCTGTCGTCGAGAACTCTCAAGGAGTGGTCATGGCTGGAATTGCGGACAAGTTCGACAAGGCATACGAAGACAAGTCGTTGGCCGAGCTGGCCGACGCACCTGTCGCGGCGCTGCAAGGCGTCAGCGACGGCGACGCCGAAAAACTTCAGGCGGCGTTCAATATCAAGACCGTGCGGGACCTGGGCACCAACAAGTTCTTCCTCTGGGCCCAGGCGGTTGCCAAGCTCGCCGAGTAGACCGGCCAGCCCGCGCGGAATACCGCGGGCGGGGTCACCGTTGACTGGTGTGACGGTGGCGGGCTCATTGCCCCGGGCCTCACCCCTTTCCGCCGCTGCGTGCGGCCACTCGCCGAGAGGCGCACTGACCGGCACCGTCCACCTACACACTGAGGCCGTCGACCCGTATCGGGTCGACGGCCTCAGTCGTGACACGGCAAACAGACGATCAGGAGGGCAGATGGCGGGAATGGCGCCAATGCTCGCGACTCCTGGTCCTCCCCCGTCGGGTTCAGGCTGGTCCTGGGAGATGAAGTTCGATGGAAGCCCGCGGGTTCGACGATTCCGGCTGGGCCTGGGCGACAAACATGACTGCCAGTGTCTCTGCAGAGCAGATGTGGGGGCAGGTTCGTAGTCGCTCATTGTCCTGCTGCCCATGTAGAGGTGGCCGCTGAAGATTGCGGCGATCAGGTCGCAGTCCCCCGGTCCCTCAGCGGGCCTGAACCCACAAGGTCGAATGCTGTTGCAACTGACGGGAGCCACGCCTAACATTCAAGCGTGCATTTGTACTTCCTGTGACGGCTGAGTAAGGCCCCCCGCGCTCGTAGATCTATCCGAGACCGCGGCGGCCGCTTGCTCTCGACCCACTCGGGTCGCCGTCATAGTGCGCACTATTGCAGCCTTCTGAGGCGCTTGGTGCGTCGTTCGAAGGATACGAATGCTCCCCCAGAAAGCCCCTTTACCCGCGCGTCACGGCGCGCAACTCATCGCTTCTAACGTCTCCGTGATCCGCGGAGGCACTCCTGTCCTCAAACACCTCGACCTCACAGTGACAGCCACATCACGCGTGGCGGTCGTTGGCGAGAACGGCCGCGGCAAATCGACACTCGTGCACGTTCTGACCGGTGCTCTCGTTCCCGATAGCGGCACAGTGCAGCAGATTGGGACGCTCGGCATCGCGGAACAGGAGATGCCGGCCGGGGACGACAGGACCGTTGGTCAGGCGGTGTCCGAAGCGATCGCGGCACCTCTGGCCGCACTTGCCGATCTGGACACGGCCGCCCTGGCACTCTCGGCCCGCGATGCCGGGGCTGAGGAGCGATACGCCGACGCACTGGAACATGCAGAAGCCCTTGACGCGTGGGACGCCGAGCGGCGCGTGCAAATCGCGTTGGAAGCACTCGACGCTGAAACAGACTTGTCCCGGCGCCTGCAGGACCTCTCCGTGGGTCAGCGCTACCGGGTCCGGTTGGCTTGCCTACTCGGCGCCGACGACGATTTCCTACTCCTCGATGAACCCACGAACCACCTAGACCAAAACGGCCTCGAGTTCTTGACTGCGCAGCTACGCGCCCGAAACGGAGGCGTGGTCGTCGTCACCCATGATCGAGCTCTACTTTCCGACGTGGCGGAGACCATCGTCGACCTTGACCCGACCCCTGACGGCCGGGTGCGCGTGTACGGCAACGGCTATGCCGGCTACCGCGACGGCCGCCAGGCGGAGCAAGAGCGGTGGCAGCAAGAGTTCGACCGGCAGCAGACCGAGTTCGCGCGACTGCAAGACAGTCTCAGCTCGGCGCAGAACCGACTCGTATCGGGCTGGCGGCCGGAGAAGGGCACCAACAAACACGGGCGGGCCACCCGCGCGGGCGGGCTCGTACAGAGCGTGCGTCGCCGACAGGAACAGCTCGAAGCGCACGCGGTGACCGTTCCCGAGCCGCCGCAACAGCTCCGTTTCCCCGATCTCGAAACACGGACGGGAGCAACGCTGCTGAGTGTCGACGAGGTAACCGTGGCCGGAAGACTCACCCGCTCCGTGACGTTCTCGCTGTCACACCGTGGGCGCCTGGTAGTGACCGGTCCCAACGGAGCCGGCAAGTCCACACTGCTTAGCGTCGTCGCGGGCGACGTCCACCCGGATACAGGCAGCGTTCGTCGCCCGACGAATGTGCGCCTTGGGTTCCTCCGTCAAGAGTCGACACTTCCTCTGAATCGGCGGGCCAATGAGGTCTACACCACTCACGTCGACGCGCTCGTATCCGCCGGGATTGTCCCGCCAAGCGAGACAATCGGGTTATCGCAGCTCGGGCTCCTACGCGCCCGCGAATCGAGCAAACGGGTCGCTGAGCTGTCGATGGGCCAGCAACGTCGTCTCGACCTCGCCCTGGTACTCGCGGCCAAACCGCACGTGCTCCTGCTCGACGAACCGACCAACCACCTATCGATCGCGCTCGTCGACGAACTGACCGACGCGCTCCGCGCCACGGAAGCGGCGGTGATCGTGTCCAGCCATGACAGGCAGCTTCTCCGCGACGTCAACGACTGGCCCGCGATGGCGCTGGCAGCACCGACCGGTAGCGAGGCGCGGGCATGAACATCAACTCGTCCGACCGACTCAGGGCGCTGCGTCCCCTGGCCACACGCGACTACCGTCTACTGTTTGCCGCTGTCGGCATCGAAGTTTTTGGCACCGGCATGTGGACCATCGTCATGGTGTTTCAAGTGCTCGCCCTAGACAACAGCCCCCTCGCTCTCTCAGCCGTCGCGACTGGGCTCAGCCTTGGCCTGTTTACCTTCTCGATCGCGGGAGGGGTAATAGCCGACCGCTTCTCCAAACGCCGCATCATCATCACCGTGCAAGGGTGCACCGCCGTGGTCATGACCGCCGTGGCTGCGATGTCCCTCACGGGCGCGATCGAGCTGTGGCATATTGGGCTCGCCTCGTTCGCGATGGGCGCGGGTAGCGCGTTCTTCTACCCCGCCTACAGCGCCTACCTCCCTCAGGTGTTGCCACCGGAACAATTACTTGCCGCGAACGGGTTAGAAGGCGCCCTTCGACCCTCTATGGGCCAGGGCCTCGGCCCCGCACTCGGCGGAATCGTCGTCGGCGCATTCTTCCCCGCCATTGGCGCAGTCATCGTCGCTGCCTCGTACGCGATCGCGTTCATCATCACCCTATTTCTGAGCCGACATCTAGAAGCAACCGAACCCACACCGACCGACGAACACACCAGCATATGGGGCGATCTCCGAGCGGGGGTCCGCTACGTCGCGGGCACCCGATGGTTGCTGTGGACGTTAATCTTCGGATCTTCGCTCGCGCTCATCATCCAGGGACCGATCGAGGTACTTCTACCGTTCCTTACCCGCGACCGATTCGAGGACGCCGAGGCCACGTTCGGACTGCTACTGGCTGCCTATGGGATCGGCGGGGCAGCCGGATCCCTCGTCATATCGTCGCTCAAGCTGCCACGGCGCTACCTCACCCTCATGATTGGCCTCTGGGGAGGCGGCGCCCTCCCGCTCGTGCTGATCGGCTTCGTCAGCTACCTCCCGTTGATGCTCGCCGCGTTGTTCGCTGTCGGTGCCGCCACAGGAGCAGGGGTAGTTATCTGGGGCACGCTGCTTCAACGACTCGTGCCACCCGAGATGATTGGGCGAGTCGCAAGTCTCGACTTCTTCGTCTCGATCGCCTTCATGCCAGTCTCGATCGCGATCGCCGGACCCCTGTCGCTCGTCTTGCCGATCCCGGTCATCTTCATCGTGGCCGGCATTACGCCTACGTTGCTCGCCGCAGTCGCGCTACTCGCGGGCCGCATGCGACAGATCGAGACTAGGCAACGCTTGGATACCTGACCTCGAGACGAGTACCGTGTGCTGCAATTGTGGCGCGCCACAGGCGTTTTAGACCGCGATACAGGGGGCGTCGCCCACGTCGACGCACTTAACCGTGCTGGAACCAGCCGATCGCGGCAACGCTGGCCGAGACGCTTGCGCGTTGATCGCAGCTTCTCAGGGTCTGCTGCAACCGGAGAGGGTTTCCCGGCTTTGATGTCGGAGACCACGTCGCGGAACTGGTCGATGTCGGGTGCGATGCGGCGGTCGTCCGTCCGTGTCGGAGGGGCGGTTCGCTACTCCGATATGGGGTCAAGGTGAAATCGGGTTGGGTGCGCTGCCCGCACGTAGTGCACTGCCGATGTGACCCGTATACCGAACACTCTCATCAGGACGACCGGGTCGGCGGTATGAGTGGCTTCGTCGTAGATTCGGTCAGCGCGAAGTTTGCTGGCGCTGAGTCCGACTCTCCGAAAAACGGCGGTAAGGCCGTATGGACTCATCGCCCAATCTGGTTGCAACGCCGTACTTCTGCTGACGAAAAAATATCGGTTTTGTGTTCGCGGCCAATGGCGATGACGATGGTCCAACCATTGCTGAGTGAGCCGATGCACGGCCTCGTCGAGCCGTACGGTGTGACGGCCGGAGCGGCGAGCAATGACGATCGTTCCGCTAGCCAGGTCGACGTCGTCGATCGATAACTGCTGCATCTCTTTCACTCCCAAAGCGTGCACGGCAACCAGTGCCAGGATGAGGCGGTCGCGCGGCGAGTGGGTGGCATCGAACGCTGCACGTAGCTGATCGCTGGGCAGTGGCTGCGGCACCCGGCTTATGTACTGTCCAGCGAGCCCTCTCGCCGGGTCCACGAAGATCCGGTTCTCTCGTTGTAGCCGACCGAACAGTGACCGCAGTGCGGTACGCACGTTGTGTAGCGAGCTGCCGAGGTGCGCGTCAAGTTCGGAGACGACGTCGTGTCGGGTGATCTCTCGCAGAGACTGGTAGCGAGTTGCCCAGTTACGAAGGGCGGGAAGCGCGAAACACAAGTAGGTTCGGGCCGTGACCCACTGGAGTGGGATCGAGGGTCGGGTACCGTCCCCGCGTAGCGAGCGGACCCAGACTGTGATGTCGTGTCGAAACTGGGGCGGAACATCGTCGTGTAGGTAGCGGTGCACCGCTCGCTCATCGCGGCCGGACTCAGCCGACGGCGGCGTCAGGAGGCCGTCCATGTCCGATGCCCGACCGTCAGTTCGGCGGCAACGATCGACCGCCTGACCTGCGGGGCACAGGCCTACTCGTCGCGCTGCTCTGACCGACAGCGTCCTGCTCATGACCTGGGGCGACGCGGCTCTGCACGGGTTCGGCTTGCATCAGCTCATCGACGGTGCAATCGAGTGCGGCGCAGATCTTGTCCAGATCGTCGAGACGGATCGTGACCGGCGACTTCGACCACAGTGCCACGACCTTACTCAGTGATGGTTCAAACCCCACTTCCTCGAAGGCCTTCAGCAGTTGCGTAGGCCGCCAGATGTCACGTTGCGCGGCAACCATTCTCAGATTCCATTTCATCTAATCCTCGATTCCTAGGCGTCGGACCGCTCGCTGCGTCGAACTCAACACCGCCTGCTCCGGATCGGCGGTGGTGGATGCGAGATAGCCCACCGTGGTACTCGGCCATTGGTGCCCGAGCAGCCTCTGCACGTCCCACAGCGGCATACCGTTCTGATAGTTGTGTGTTGCACAGGCGTGGCGCAGGAGATGGGGAAACAACTCATCGACCGGCCCCGGTAGGTGCATTCGCGATGCTCGCTTGAGTGCCTTGCGGAACGTCTCAGGACGGATCGGCGACGCTGTGGCCACGTTCAGTGCTGCGACTGCGGTCGGCAGGCGTTCTGAAGGCCACAGCGGGGCCGCGGCGTTGGTCGGATCATCGCAGAACTGACCGCGTATGTTCTCGATGTACCACCAGAGCAGCTCGCGTCCCTCCGCGAAGAGGAATGCCTCACGCTGCCGTGGGCCCGACCCACGGGCACCCTTGCCGATCACAACGAACCGGCCCCAGTGCCCACGCTCCCAGTGCACATCACCGATCTTGACTGCGCACAACTCCTTCGCTCGGACCCCCGACAAGTACGCTATCTTGGCCATGACGTAGTCGCGTGCCGCAACCGGGTACTTGCGAGAATCGACCAGATCAGCTCGCCACGCTGCGAAGAACTCCTTCATCGCCCGCTGCGAGGGAGGAATGCGGAGCGCGAAGTCGCCACGGTGCCGGGGGCGGTTGAACGGGTCGACCGGAGAGCGCACCGTCACGCCGAATCTGCGTGCGATCTCGCCACCATATCGCTGCTCGAGGAAGGCGAAGTACGTGTCGACCTGACTCGCCTTCTTACGCATCGTCGAGTGGTGGCGTTTACCCGGCCCGGAAAAGTACTGATCAAACTGTCGAGGAGTCAGATGCCAAGGCACACAATCGTAGTGGTCGCAGACCTCCAACACCGGCCTCACCAGAGACTGCAACGTCGACGGCGCCAGTCCTGAGACGTCGCGCGCCCAGCCGTACTCAGCAATCGTCTCGACAAAGAACGCCGCCTCATCGGCAAGATCAGCCCCATCGGAGCGTGCAGCTTGGATCGCTTCGACGTCCGCTAACCCACTGGGTATGACAGACTCGGCCGCCTCGGCGGCAACTGCAGCCGCTCGACGGGTTTGAAAATCTGCCATAAGCTCGCACTATATGGCCATGACTGTCAAACTTTAGCAGTAATCGCCAATTTTAAGTGACATGTTCTGCGCCGCCAGAGACACTCAAGACCAGGTACAACCTGACCACGGCCCTCGTCAGTGCGACACAGAACCCGCCTGCACTCCAGTGGCCAGCGCTGTATCGCCCGAGTCGCTAGCGGGAAGGTGTTGCTGTTGAGCCGCAACCTCAGCCCGATCACCTCGACCTACCCCGAGATCACGGCCGCCCTGATGAACGCCAGTGGCGGCCGCGACGTCGTGGTCGACGGTGAGATCGTGGCTCTCGACGCCGACGGGCGGCCGTCGTTCTCGCTTCTGCAACGACGCATGCACACCCCGCGGCCGGGCCGGCGGCTGCTCACCGATGTTCCGGCGGCGTTCTATCTGTTCGACGTCCTGGAGCTCGACGGCTCCGACGTCGGACCGCTGCCCTACTTCGAGCGCCGCGAACTGCTCGACACCTCGCTCACCAGTATCGGCGCGGCGCAGGTCACCCCGTACTGGCCTGACAGCTCCGCCGAACCGATGCTCGAGCTCGCGAGGACGTTTGGCCTGGAGGGGGTGGTCGCCAAGCGAGCAACGTCGAGATACGTGCGGGGGCAGCGGTCCCCGGCGTGGGTCAAGGTTCCTCTGCGGCTCAGCGCCGAAGTGATCGTGTGCGGGTGGACCGGCGGCCCGGCGATGGTGCGGTCGCTGCTGGTCGGCGGCTACCGATCCTCGGGTGAGTTGGTCTACCTCGGGGAGGTCGGTACCGGGTTCACCCAGCGGCACCGCCGCGAGATCGCTGAACGACTGGCGGCGATAGCGCGCCCCGAGCATCCGTTCACCACCGAGCACTCGCCCACCAGGATCAGAAACGTGCGGTGGGTGCGACCGGTATTGATCGGCACCATCGAGTACCGCGAGCTCACCCGCCGGCTGCGACATCCCTCGTGGAAAGGCTTGCGCACCGACAAAACCCCGGACGAGGTGATCTGGCCCGAACACGACACCCAGTCCTGACTACTCGGACGTCGACTCGGTCACCTGCACAACGCAACCACGATGGCCCTGTGGCAACCGACCCGCCGGGGAGGGCGGCAGCGCAGCGCCAGCGGAGTCAGCTCGTGGCTTCTCCGAGTCGATCGACCTGTCCGCCGACCTCGTCGGCGTACGCCTGGGCCTCGGTCGCCTCATCGTCGGTGTAGACCCGGACGTCTGCCGCCCTACCGGGCGGCCGCACGATCAACGTCAGCTCGTCGATCGCGACGCGGCCGCGTTTGGGTGCGACGCGATTCGTGGGCCCGGCCCCGGCATCGTTGTTCTCGGTCATCGCTCGGCGGCGTCCTCTCGCGGTTGCAGCGCCTCGGGTGGCACCCACATCGTGATGACGGCCGACGAGACGTGGTTGGCGCTTTCGACCGGCATCTGACAAATACCGCGCCACAATCCATTTGAGACCTGCAACCACGCCAAGAGGAGCGCGGGCATGGTCGGTTCGATACGGGCACCGGAGGCTCGCACCCGCAGCGAGACTCCCCCGCCGGCGGCATATGACCGTCCGCAGGACGGGTCAGCGATCGCCATGTCGATCAGCACGGGCCTGGGCGGGTCGACCACGCGTAGTGTTCGGGTGTCGGGCCAGCGATCGAACATGCTCACAGTTTAACCCAACGGGTCGAATGGGTGTTCGATGCTCGTGTAGTTTGTACGGGTAGGCGGGGGTGTGACCGGAAGGGAAGTCCGGGACCGTACGCACCCCCGCCGTTCCCGCGGCTGGGAGGTGAATCGGTGGATGCGCGACCACGGTTGCACGTGACCCAACGTGCCATCCTCACCGAGGACGACAGCGGTGTCTGGACGGGCCGGTATGGCGGAGAAAACTGGTCTGTGACAGCGGATTCCGAAGAGGGCGCTCTCAGACGTCTGCGCGAGAAGCTTGAATCCCTCCTCGACGAGGACGAGCGCACCGCACGCATCATCTCCCTCGGGGAGCAGGCCGCCCAGGGCAGCTACACCGAAGAGGGTTTCGAGGCGCGTCTCATCAACCAGGAGGCCTACGAGGATCGGATGATCGAGGCGATAGAGACCGACTTCGACCAGGACTGACCCGTGACGTCTGCCTGCCTGACGGCCCTCGCCGGTGATGCAGCGGTGCACCGACACCGCAGACCTTCGCCCCAGCACTGGTTCATCACGCGACCTGCTGAAAGGGCGTGACGGTCCGGCCTGTCGAACCGCTCGACAGGGGCCTCGCGGCGAATGCCCGGGATCAGATTGCGCCGCTGCTAGCCGCGAACACCGCGGCGTAGAGGACTGCCACAGTCCGGGATGCTTGCTCGCGGACAGCGCTGTCGGGGTCGTAGAGGTAGGCCTCGACCGTGCCGATGAGATGGACGGGGGTCGGCCGGAACCGTCGGAGGCAGGCTATCGCTGTCGCCCGCACGCTGGGATCGCTGATTTGGTCGGCAACGAGATGCACATCCTCTTGCTGGCCATGCTCGGTCAGGAACTCAAGGATCCCCGATCGACAAACGCCCAGTGTGCGGTCTGCTGCGAGCCTCGATAGTTCGTCGCGATGATCGCGGGATGCCAACTCCCGCAGCGCTTGCGCCGCTTCGGTCAAGACTTCAGCGCTCACTGGTGGCTGAAGGTGAAACTGGTCGATGAGCGCCTCGGCGGCGCCGCAATCGCGGACGCCGGTGCTGGCCAGCAACCGGCAGAGATCGATCCGGAGTTGATCGACCTCGCTGCTGTCGGTGAACCCAGATCGTTCCTCGATATGGCGCAACCAGTCCACGAGAACGCGCGTGGGAGAGGACATCCGCCGCGTGTCGGCTACGCCGAGGTGTCCGTGCGAGTGTGGCGAGGGATCGGCGTGTGCGAGGTCGGCGGCGAGGCGCTGGTAGACGCGCTCTCGCTTCGACAGCGCGGTCACATCGGGCCTGTCGATCGGCGGTCGATGTTTACCTGCGTGGGTGACGCGGGAACGCATCCTGGCATCGCGAGTCCTTACCCGTCCGGAGCCGCCGCGGATCGGCTGGCTGTTCGGAGGGTCTGATGCAACTGGGCTGCCGAGATGTTCCGACCGACCGACCAATCGGCCGGATAGGCCTGGCCCACGGCGTCGGTGGGACGGCGCTGCCAGGTGCTAGAGCTGATCACTGACACGCCGGAAGCCGGTGATGCCCGCGGAGTCGATCACTGCCCGCGATAGCGGGCGACCCAAGGCTTGTGCGGTGTCAGTTGCAAGTTGCCGAGAGCTCGAATTGCTTGGTGATAGGTACGGCGAGATCCCAGCTTTCCGCAGTCCCGCGAACCGTGATACGGGAACCGTCCTGGTCGACAGCTTCGACTGAACCCTTGCCCTGCTTGGCGGTGTAGAGGACCCCATCGAGTCCGAACGACACCCTCACGAGTTTTGGTGGATTGCCTGGCTGGAGATCGGCACTCAGCCCAGGCTGCCCGTCGGTGGGGTCCTGTCCGGTGATGCTGATGGAATTGCTCTGTCGGTAACACATGAACTCAGACGGGTCGATGCCTGGGAGTGGTTGGCCATCGACAGTGGCGCTGAGTTCGGCGTAGGGGATGTCGATCTTGGACAACTCCGGTCGCGTATCCGCGGTTTGGGAGGCATCGGATTCCGAACATCCGGCTATTACGAGACCGACACAGGATGCCACCAGGAGTGGCACCACGAAACGCTGACGGCTAGCCATATTCTGTCTCCCCCTGGGCTGGTCGTGAGGCACACGATCTGCTTGCTTGCTGCGGGACTGTACCGGGCGAACCCGCGAGGGGAAGGCGCCGGACCGCCGCGGCGCCGGTCGGTCACATACCGCCGGGGTCAGTAGACGGAACCCACCGGCTGGAACTAGGCGGGGTGGTTGCTGCAACACATCAGCATGCAGCCATTGATTCGAGGATCATCCTCGACAGGGAGATCCCTGCCGCCGCACACCCGAGGGCGGTCGGCGTCTCCACACGCTTCTGTGCGCGCGGCGGCTCCGAGCGGCACCGTCCGAGTGCGAGAACCGCTCGCACACAGTGATAATCGGTCACTGGCGATGTCGTCGGCTGTATGGGAGGCCCACCGATTCTCGGTTGCCGTCATGCAGCTGGTGTGCGAGGTGATCGGCCGCCAGCGAGGAACGTCTCGTCTTGGCGAGACGGTGACCCCGGCGATCGCGGACCAGATCGCGGTACTGGTCCGTCACGACGCCTTTCATATCGCGAAGACGGTTGCCGCGACAGCCAGTAGGGCCCAGAGGTCCTCGATCGGGCCATCGGTGCATCGCCTCCACGTACAGCTGTGTGACCCCTGCGGCGCCGAGATCTTCGGTTCCGTCACCACGGACGGCCAGGTGCGGCCATTCGCCGCCCGCGTCGAGCGCAAGCCATGTCGGATACGTGCCGCCGCGCGGCCGGGCAGCCGATCCACTCTGGGCCGTGTCGCCTATCGGTGGCAGCTGGTTGCCCTCGAGTTCTGCTGATTCGACGGCTGGCGTTGACATCTGTCATCGGCTCGGCGTGACCTATCCTTTCCCGGTGGTTGCGCAGTCGTCGGTGTTGGCTCGGAGATGGGCCGATTCTGCACCGTTGCGTGCCCAGCAGTGGGGCCTGATTACCAGCGCCCAACTCCAGCGCCTCGGCGTCAACGGGTCGAGTCAGCTTCTGCTGCGGCGCAGAGGATTGCTGGTGTCGGTGGCCAGAGGTGTGATGCGGGAACCCCGCCCGCCGGCGGACGACCTGCTGGCCGTAGCCCAGCTGGCCTGGGTGTCGGCAGCGCCGGGTTCGGCTCCGGAGGAACGGCTCTCGGCCGCGCGGCCAGACTATGTGGTCACCGCGTACACCGCGCTGGCCCTGCATGGACTCGCCGCTCCGCCCGTCGAGACGCTGCCGCTACTGGCTGTCACCGGGCGCTTCCAGCACCGGCAGACCGCCACCTACGCGATCGTTCCTCGCCGGGCGGAACTGTCGTGGGATGACGTGGCGGTTCTCGACGGACTGCCCGTCTTCACCCCGGCCGCGGCGATCCGCGATGTCGCCGCGCACGGTGGCGCCCGATTCGGCGACGACCTGGCCGACTACTTCACTACTATCGCCGGGGCTGCGGCCGACCGCCCCGATCAGGCCGCCATCGACGCCGCGATCGCGGCCACCGGTATCCGCCTGGACGCCCCGTCACCGTCATCTCCCCTGCCCCCGCTGCTGGCTCGCAAATGGGCCGATACCGCGGCGCTGCGGACGGCCCAGTGGGGACTGATCACCAGCGTCCAGCTCCAGCAGCAGGGCGTGACCCGCAGCGATCACGTGAAGCTGCGCGACGCGGGCCTGGTGGTTCCGGTCGCCAACGGCGTGATGCGCGAAGCCGACCGTCCCGGTGAGGGCGCCCTTGCTGCGGCGCAGCTGGCCTGGGTAGCGGCCGTACGGGATTCGACCCCTGCTCAGCGGCTGTCGGCGCCCCGTCCTGACTGTGTGGTCACCGGCACGACCGCCTTGGCCATCCATGGCCTCGGCCAGCCCGGTCAGGGACTGCCGCAGCTCGCGATCACCAAGGCACCGAAGAACGGGGGACGTACGACCACGACCGCCCGATATCTGGGCCGCTCGACGGCGTTGTCGTGGGACGACGTCGACATCGTCGACGGCCTGCCGGTGTTCACCCCGGCCGCGGCGATCCGCGACCTGGGCCAAGACAGCCGTGGTCGGCTTGTCGATGACCTCGCCGGTTACTTCGCTGACATCGCCATCGCTGCTGCTAACCATCCCGATCGCGACGCCATCGTGGCGGCGATCGCGGCGTGCGGCGCCCGCCTGCGTACGGTGGTCTGCGATGCGCGCGCCGTCCTCGACCGGGTCTACCGCACCGCGGGTGTCTCCGACGACCTGTTGGCGGCCACCATCTGGGGCGGCCAGTGGCAGCGGCGCTTCACCGCCGACCGGGTACAGCACATCGTGGCTACTGCGCTGTCGGTCGCCGTCGACACCATCGCCGGCCGGGCCGGAGACGATCTGTCCACCGCCCTGGTTTACCTGTTGGAACGCAACGGTCAGGCGCGTAAATGTGTTGTGGCCGACTGTGAATGGTGGGCGGTGGAACAAGACCGCTGCTCCGCGCACGCGATCCAGCGGCGACGCGAGCGCGTGCTAGCCGACCCCTCAGGCGTCGATTCTTCCACCACGGCGACTCCTCGCCGGTCAGGACATGGCTGGTGGGGCCACATCGACGACGACGGCGAGACAATCGCGTGCCATGAATGCGGTGAGCGTTTCCGTGCGCTGACCCGCACCCATCTGGAAACCCATGACCTGACCGCCCGCGAGTACAAACAGCGCCACGGCATCGAACAGCGCATCGGGTTGGTCTCCACCGAGGTTCGCGAGCGGCAGCAGCACCAGGTCGCAACCAACTCCCGATACTCGGAGCGGTTCCGCCGCAACCCGAATGCGCCACGCCTGACCGATCTACCGTCAGCCCTTCTCGAGGACCAGTCTCGCTGATCGATGTCTCGTTCGACGCTATTGGCCTGTCGCGGCGGTGGTGTCGCGTAGCAGGTCGGCGAGTTGGGTGCGGGCTCGGTTGAGTCGGGATTTGACTGTCTGAACACCGACGCCCTGGTGGGCGGCGATGTCGGCGTAGGTGAGATCGCCGAATTCACGCAGGACCACGGCTTCTCGGAAGTCCTCAGGTAGCTGTGCGAGTGCGTCGCGTACCGCGTCGCGCAGCGCGATCTGATCATCAAATGCTGACTGGTGGGTGTCGTCGACGAGTTGGATCGGCTGGTCGGGGTCGGTGAAGTCGGTGATGGTGGTGTTGGCTTTGCGGCGCCGCACGACCATCAGGGCGTTGTTCGCGGCCACCCGGTGCAGCCAGGTGCTGAACTTCGACTCACCGCGGAACTTGTGTAGGTTCTGCCACGCCGCGACGAGGGTGTTCTGCAGGGCGTCCTCGGCGTCGTGGGGGTTGGAACAGATGTTGAGGCACACCGCCCACACGTGCGTGCGGTGAGCGCCGACGAGCTCGGCGAAGGCGTGCTGGTCGCCGTTACGTGCTTGCAGCAGCAGACGTGCTTCGTCCATCAACTCCCCCAACCCGGTTCTCAGATGTCGTCGTGCGTGTCGTGGGCACTGGGATGCGGGTCTTCGACACCGGCGTCGGCGAGGTCGACACTCCCACTGGGCTCGTCGGCGGGCGGGAGCTGTCCTTCCTCGGCGGCGTCTTGGGCGGCGTGGGCGATCGGCGGATCAGCCGGTGCCTCGCTGGGCGGGCTGTCGGGGGTGTCGTCACCCAGGTCGATGTCCTCGTCGAGGTCGGCCGGCGGGGTGTCGTCCATGTCGGGGACGGTGTCGGGGTCGGCGACGGCGGCCGGGTCGAAGGCTGCCTGCAGCGCGTTGTCCCACACTCCCGGCGGGAGGTCGGTGGTGAGGGTGGCGGGGTCGATGCCGAGTGACGCCAGAACCGGCGACGGTTCGTCCTCCTGCATGTGTTGACCTCCGTTTCTGGTGAGGTGGTCGCCGACGAAGGTCGCCGTCGGCCCGGTCACCAGGTGAGATGTTACGGCCCACCCTCGGTGTTCCCGACCAGGTCCCGACAGCTGTGATGTAATCCTCCTCGCCAGATAGACGCGGATTCGGGGTCGCGGCGATCGTGGGCGGGAACATTCCTCATTCCTGGTGGCAACAGATTCCCGACACGCTCACAGACCGAGTTCGAAAGAGGACGCACCATGTCCGGTACCCCCAGAAGCGACGCCCCCATCATCAGCCCCGACGAGCCCTACAACCCCGACGCCACCCCCGCCGATGCGCCCGCCCCCGCCCCGGAAGCCGCCGACGGCCCGGCCGGCCAGGTGGTACACACCACCGACGACGCCGGCAACGCCATCGACGTCCACTACGACGAAGCCGGCGAGGTCGTCCTGGTCGAGGCCGACACCGATGGTGACGGCCATGTCGACACCGCCGCGGCACCGACCGCCGACGGCGGCGCCGTCATCGCCAGCGACCTCGACAGCGACGGCGTCGTCGACGAGGTCGCCCACCTCAATGCCGACGGCGACCTCACCCAGGTCGATTCCTACGAAGACGGGCAACTGGTCACCCAGACCCTCGACACCGATGCCGACGGCGCACCCGACACCCTGCTCGTCGACACCAACGCCGATGGGGCCATCGACGCCGTTGCTGTCGACACCGACGGCGACGGGCAGTTCGACGCCGTCGCGCTTGACACTGACTTCGACGGCCAGGCTGACGTCTACGGCCAGGACACCGACGGTGACGGCGAGCTCGACCTCTACAGCGACGACACCGGCACCTACAGCGACACCCCGGACGCCCCCGAAGACACCACCCCCGGTGGTCACGACAGCGACGCCCTCGTCTGACCCCCGCCCGAGGTCAACCACAGCGATGCCCGACCCCCAGGGGTCGGGCATCGCTGTGTGTGGGCTTGACGGCCTCGGCGTCAGAATCCGCGGAAGATGCCGTCGGTGTCGGCGGCGCCGACGAAGTCGGCGAAGTCCATGTTGGCCAGGGCGAGGTTGTTTTCGATCGACCACATCGCAGCGGGCACGACCCGCACGCTCCGTTTCGAGGTGTCCTCGCCGTCGAGATTGATGGCCAGGATCGGGTGGTCGGGGTGGGACAGAGTCTGGGTATCGCACAGGAACACGTAGAACGGCGGCGGTTCCCCGATCGCGTGCGCCAGCTCGTCGACGGTGATGTTGTCGTAGGTGGGGTCGTCGACCAGGGTGAGATCGGCAGAGAACCCGTCGACAGGATCGGGGGCCAGCGCCGCATTCGCCACCGTCGTCCACCCTTCGGGATCGCTGAAATCACCGCGGATCAGCAGGGACAGGCCTGTCAGATGGTCGGCGTCGAGCGGCCCAGACACCGAGGTCGCAGAGTCGGCCGCCACGGCGGCGTCGATGCGCTCTCGCACCTCGGCGGGCTGGGCCGGGGCGTGTGACGCGGCCGGAGTGTTGCGGCCGGTCGGCGTGTAGCGGATGACCTCGAGGCCGGCCGGCCCGGGGATCGGCCAGATGTCGACACGCACCTGCACGACGGGATCGGAGGGTCGCCGGTCCCGGCAGGACACGCGAACCATGTTCCATGGACCAAAAATCGTGTGCACCAGAGGCTTGATGCGCTCGTGTTCGCTCGGCGACGACCACACCAGAGGCTGCATCGTCACAGGCAGGTAGCCGAATTCGGCGCCACCTTGCTCGACATGGACCCAGCCGTCGGCAGCATCCAACAGGGTCGGCTCGGCGTCGTGAGTGATGAGGTCGACGACCACCGGGGCCGGCGCATCAGGGATCAGGAACGTCAACTCGGGAAGCCGCGGCGGGTCGAACCCCGGCTTACCAGGTTCGTAGCTGAGCGTGTAGTTCTTGGTGTCCTGGATGCCGATACTCAACCGATGCTGGCCGGTGTACCAGCTCTGATAATGCTCTGGCTCGAATGATGCGAATGCGCCAGTGAGAGCGATGAAATCAGCCGTACGGTGTTCGTACTGCACGTGCTCCAGCTCCACAACCACTCCTCGTTACTGTCGACCCCCACAGCACGCTCTTCTAGCGGCTGCCCCGCCGCCACCCTAGGGCCGAACGGGCGGCGATCACGCCGACAACACACCCGCCTGCCTAACGGCGTTGATCCTGCATCGTGCTGCCGGGAACATTCTCGGTTCTCCGAGGCAACCAATCCTCAGTTGCTCACGCAGAGCACATTTCTCGCCCCGATGAACGAGGCGGGACTGCCAGCACAGGGCGCGGCGATTCGCTGCGCCAGGACCAGAGGACACTCCGATGAACAAGACCGCCATGACCATTGCCGTTGCCGCCGTGTCGATGGGCGCCGTCGCGAGCGGGTTCGCCGCCGGCACCGCCGAGGCCCAGCCGGGGCATCAGCGCAGCTGGGTCACCGACGACGGCTGGAAGGCCTCGATCGCCTCCACCCACGAGAAGGTGCAGAAGGTCGCGCCGCTGTCCTCGGTGCCGACGTCGCGGGAAGCGTTCATGTCGATGCGGGCGGTGTCCACGCTGACGCCGCCGGCCGGGCAGGCCGGAGCAGCGATCACCGGTGAACTCGAGGCCGGGTACATGATCGGATGCGCGGTGCAGCTGGAATCGGTGACCGGCAGTGTCGGGGCGAGCCTGGGCATCGGTGGCAGCGGTGGTGGTGGTATCAGCGCGGCCGGACCCAGTGGAAACCTGTCGATCAGTCCGCAGGCCCTGCTGCAGCCGAGTCTGTCGGTGACGATGTCACCGGGCAAGATCACCACCGTCACCTTCGACAAGAAGGCCGTCGGCGCCGGACGCGCGTCGACCACCACCCGCGAAGGCCACATCAGCATCGACGGGTGCGCGGGCCCGGTCGCGGTCCGCTCCTACGCCATCCTCAAGACCAGCACCCCGAAAGCCAACGACGGCAACGCCGTCTACGGCCGCGTCGTCTACCTGTAAACCAATCGGCCCCAAATCTGCTGTTCGGCGGGAACATTCCACCACCCCAGGAGCAACCCATTCTATGGACGCACAACCCGTGCGCCTCGCACGATCTGCGACCGCAGACGTGCAGAACACCGAAGCCCAGCCAAAGAGCTGGCATGACGAAAGGAACACTCAGATGCGAGTAGGTAAGGCGCGAGTGCGTAAGACGATTGGGTCCACCGTGGCGGCCGTCGCGGCGGCCGGTGCACTGTCGCTGATGGGCGGCGGGCTGGCCTCGGCAGCCCCGATCGAACTGCAGCACGGCGACGACGGACTGACGACCTACGACTTCGGTATCGACGGCCAGGACGTCATCATCGGCGGCACAGGCAACTTCACCTGGCCCTGACCGCCAGTCCTGGTGGCCTGAACCGATGACTGCGGGTGGACGTTCGGCGTCCACCCGCAGTTCTCGTTCAGTCGGTCGTCGCCGACCAGTGCCCGACATACCGGTGCCGTGACGGCAGCGCCGAACCGAGATGGGCTGCAGCGTCGGCAAGGATCGGCCACGGCTCGACGAGCTCGCCCTGCCAGCATGCCCACGGCACCGGACCCGGCCCGAGAACATCGCCGAGCAGCGGGTGGCGGCTCCGCGCAATGCTGTCGGCGGTCTTCTCCACGGCGGCCACCAGGTCCCATTTGGTCACTTCGGCGACGTAGCTGGGCAACTCGGCCGTAGCCTCGGCGACGGCGTCGACCGAGCCTCGCTCGGTCGCCACAATGTCGGCGGCACGAGCGGCTATCACTTGCGGACGAGGTTCGACGGCCATACCGTCCGGCTGGACATTTCGGTAGCTCAACGGCATCGAACCTCGATCGTTCGCATCCACGCCAGCAGCGTATCGCCCGCTCCGGGTGTGTGCAGACGGCCAATCGTCTGCACGCGCCCACACCTACACTCACAACCCGGCAATGCGTATCGGTCGCTTCGTCACCCCCCTGCCGATACACGGACGATCCCAGGAGGCCACGCGCAAGATGGCTGATCACGTGTTCACGACTCTCACCGAGCCCGTCTTCGAGCGCGACCCCGACGGTGGGTTCACCGTCTACGACATGGTGTTCGAAGACGGCGACGGCGGGTTGTGGGCCTACCCGGGTCACACGTCCGAAGACTCGCGGGTTGATCCGGCCAGCTGGGCGGCCCAGCATTCGGTTCCCGCCGGCCGGATCGGACCGGTCGGTCCGGGGATCGCACCTCAGCAGTGGCCGCGCGATCCGACGACGGGGATGCCGATGATGCACATCATCACCCTGTGGCTCCCCGACCACTTCCGCCGACACGGCCCTGACCTCCCAGGAATTGCGCTTTTCCAGGGAGCCGGCGAGGCATTCATGCCGCTACCCGACACCCCCGATCCGGCCGATCCGTTCATCATCGACCTGCACCATCACCGCCCCCACCCCCAGCAGATTCTCCTCACGGACATCCTTGATCTCTACTTCGCAGCCATTTGGCTCACCGCCGATGAACTCACTCAGATCGGCTCACCACCGGCAGACCGCCGACGTCCCGGAGAACATGCCCACGACGGACTGCCCCGCCATGCGTGGAACCACGACGACCCGCCGATGCTCGTGCGCCTCACGCCGCGCCGCAACGACCCCAACGCCGGGATCGCCCCCGTCGAACGTGACGCCACCACAGAGACTCCGTACCTCAGCACCTGGGGCGACGGCGACTCCCACGACTGGGCCGACAGACTTCAGTGGTTCAATCACCTCGGCGGCACAGTCTTTCCCTCCCAGTGGATTCCCGACGGACTCACCCCGTACTATCTCGACCTGTTCGAACTTCCCGGGATGAACATCGGCACCGGCACCCTCCAGTACGACCTCGAATCGAACGTATTTGACTGGGCCTGTGGGTAACTGCCGTTTCAGACTCACAGAACCCCGTCGAATACCAGGCCTAGCCAGATGCAATCGGCCGCCAGGCCGAAGGTCAGCCCCGACCAGAACGCGATCTTCTCTGCCGGATAAGCACCAGCGATAGCCGCAACGAGGAAGCCGAAAGCAACGAGCCCCAGCGGGAATACGACCACGATGAGGTAGTCCGGGAGCAGGAGCGCGCAGGCCGCGAGAACCAGTCCGGCGATCGCATAGGAGGCGTAGCGCGGCCCGTCATCGAGCTGGGCGATCCGACTGGCGACCGCACGGACGATCGCGCGCTCGATCGACTTCGTCATTCCAGTCCTTCACGGTGGGCTTGCCCGATCACGTCGACACCTCTGCGCACTCAGTTGATGAGGCCGGAGCGGGTGAGGAAGGTACGGGCATTCTCTACCGAGGACAGCTCGGCGACCGAAAGGATCACTCCGGTACCGGTGTTGGCGTAACTGATGTCGTATTCGTTGTCGCTCAGGCTCGGCGCGATCTCGGCGGCCGCCTGGCGGTTGGTGTCTTCGACGACAGTGCCCTTACCGGCGCTGTAGACCCCGTTACGCAGGTTACGAACCTCGCGGGCGGCTTCGTTGTCGTCGACGTTGATGTGGATCCGCAACGAGGGTGAGAGGCCGCCCGCAATCTTGAGGCCACTGAAGGTCCCGTTCTCGTTGAGGGTGCAGTCCAGCTTGAGCGCGCCGTTGTCGGTGAAGCTGCCGTTGGTGCAGTCGGTGATCTGGGATTGCAGGGCGCCGGGCAGTTGCTGGCGGATTTGGTCAGGGTCGGTGAGGATCGGCCCGCCGTCTTCCCCGGTGGGCCCGGCGGCGGTGGTGTCGGTGCCCAAGGTTTGGGTGGCCTGGGGTGCATCGGTGGGGTCGTCGTCGCTGCCGCTGGCGGTGGTGACGATGGTGGTCACGATCGCGGCGGCGGCGATGACGGCGACCGCGGCGGCGCCGATGCGCAGCCAGCGTCGCCGCGAGGAGGTGGGCTGGGCTGGTGAGCGCAGGGTGCGGGGTTGGGTGTGCCAGGTCGGCATGAGGTCGGCGGCTTCGGGGATGCCGCGGGGCTGTGTGGGCGCCGAGTCCGCCAACACGGTGAGCAATGCGCCCTGGGCGACAACAGTTTTGGGGTCGTCGAGGGTGGCGACGGGACCGAGTTCGCCGAGGCGTTGCTGGATGAGGGGGATGCGGGAGGACCCGCCGGTGAGGTAGAGGGCGGTGAGCTGGTCGGGGTGGGTCAGTCCGGCGTCGGCGAGGGTGGTTCGGGTCAGCTGGACGGCGGCGTCGACGGCGGGGGTGATGAGTTCGTCGAACTCGTCGCGGGTGATCTGCAGGGTGGTGCGTTCACTGGGGCCGGGCACGGAGATGGTGGCCGACGGCGTTTCAGACAGCAGCTCTTTGGCCTGCTGGATGGAGTCCTGCAGGGACTGGATGGCGTCGATGGGGGCGGTGCGGCGCAGCCAGGCGGCGTGGTCGGGGTCGCGGTCGGCGAGGCGGTCCTCGACCCAGCGTTGCAGCAGGGCGTCGAAGTTCTTGCCGCCCAAACCGTTGTCGCCGCGGGCGGCAATGACCTGGAAGGTGTTGGTGGGGGTGACCTCGAGGACGGCGATGTCGAGGGTGCCGCCGCCGAAGTCGAACACCGCGATCCTGGTGCCGTGTTGCAGGGCGTGGGAGCGGGAGTAGTGCCCGGCCGCGGCGCGTGGTTCGGAGATCGTGGTGATCCGCTCGGCCGGGATGCCGGCAGCCCTCGCGGCGTCGGTGAGGACCTGGATCTGTTGGGGCGCCCACGCTTCGGGGTGGGTGAGCACGACCCGGTCGGGCATGGTGCCGGCGTGTGCGGCGACCCCGCGGCCGATGATGGTGCGCATCACGGCGGCGACGAGGGCGTAGATCGGCAGGGTGTGCCCGTTGGCTGCGACGGCCGGTTGCGCACCGATGAGGCGTTTGGGTGAGGCGATGAACCCGGCCGGGTTCTGCGCGGCGGAGTTGAGGGCGGCACCCCCGACGAGGACAGTGCCTGCGGTGTCGACGAACACCGCCGAGGGCATCAGGTTGCTGGCGTGGGTCAGCGCGAGCGCTTCGATGCTGCGGCTGGTGGCGCCCGAATGCGCGGCCGCCGAGTTTGAGGTGCCGAAGTCGATCGCCAGCGACCAGGCGTGGGGGGCAGATGTCTGGGTGGCAGATGTCATGGTGTCGGATCGTCCTGTGCGGGAGGGGTGTCAGTGGCCGGCGGCCAGAGCGGTGTAGGTGCGGATGAGGGTGACCAGGGCGGCGTCCTCGGCCGCCGACCGGGTGGCCAGGCTGCGTTGCTGGGCGGCGGCCAGGCGGCGGTGGGCTTCGGCGGTGACGGCGGCCGGTGGTGGGTGGCCGTCGAGGCCGACGCGGCCGGCGGGGGTGGTGGCGGTGAGGATGGTGCGCAGTTCGTCGGTGACCGCGGCGTCGGGGTCGACGTCGAGCATGCGCTGGTAGTCCTCGAGCACGGTCACCGCGGCCATGGCCGGGTCGGCACGTAGACCGGCGGTCAGGGTGCGGATGTGGTCGCGGGCGGGATGGGTGAAGGCCAGTTGATCGAGGCGGGCCAGGATGCGGTGGGCGCGGTGCAGCACGGCGAACCGTCCGGTGGCCGCGGTCAGGGCGTGGCGCAGGGCGGCGATCCCGGATCGTTCGGCCAGCCAAGTGCTGAGCGCTGCGGCGCCGTCGGCGGCGACCCGGCGACCGTTGAGAGCACCGTATTCGCCGAGCAGGGCGAGCAATTCACGCCGGTCAGCCGGCGGCACTCCCCCGCTGGCAGGGTCCTCGGAGTCGAAGATCCGCAGCACCTCTAGCGGCGGGACGTCGCGGAGCTGGGCGAGCAGCGCGGCGTGGCGTTCGGTCAGCATGCCGGTGTGGCTGGTTTGCGCCATCAGCCCGGACACCGGGACGATCGTGTGGACGATCCCGGCCAGTGGGCCGGCCATGGCGGCGGCGTGGGCGGCGGCGTGGGTGAGCGGGTCGCGGCGGCCGAAGGCGCCTTCGCCGAAGGAGTCGGCGCGCGAGAGCACCCCGAGCATGGTCAACGGGGTGAACGGCAGCCGGTGCAGGAACTCGATCTCATCGACGCGGGGTGCGGCGTCGAAGAGGAACACCGCGGCGTCGGCATCGATGGAGGCGGTGCGGGTCTGTTCGAAGCCGTCGATCATCACCCGGCGGGTGGCGGCGTCGTTGGCGGCGGTCAGCGTCGACAGGCCGGGGGTGTCGATGAGGGTGAGTTCGCGCAGCGCCGCCGAGGGCAACCACCGGTCGACGTAGGCGACCTCGGCCGACGGGATCGGTAACTCGATCCCGGCGCCGGGGCGCAGCGCGGCGCGGTGGCGGGTGCCGTCGAGGGCGAGGACCTCTGCCCGCGACGGGGACCCGTCGCGGTAGACGGTGACGACGTTGGTGGCCTCCAGGGCGGCGGTCTCGGCGACCGGGGCGCCGATCAGCGCATTGACCAGCGTGGATTTGCCCGCTTTGAGCCGGCCGACGACCACGACGCGCGGCGGTGACCACAAGATGGTGCCGATCGCATTAGCGTGGTCGACGCAGTCCCCGCCGAGCGCGGCCAGCTGATGCAGCCCACGGTCGAGCGTGGTGTGCACCGAAACTGGTGTCCCGCTGCTCATGTCGGGTCTCCGTCGAGGAGTGCTTGGGCGGCGGTGATGCGTTTGTCGACGATGGCCAGGTTCGAGGTGAGGCGTTGGGTGGATTTCTCGCGGGTGGCGGCGTCGGCGGCTGCGGCCTCCTGGACGTGGGTGATGGTGGTTTGCAGCTGTTCGATGGTGGCGCGCAGGTGATCTCGGTAGCGGATGACGATGTCGGGGCGGGCTTGGGCGACGGCGCTATCGAGGAGTCGGCCGGTGGCGGTCTTGGTGGCGGCCAGGGTTTCTCGCAGCCAGGCCAGCAGGTTGGTTTTGCCGGCGCGGATCGCCCGGAAGCTCAAGTTCACTCCGACCCACACCGCGCCGATGACGGCGCCGACGCCCATCAGCGCTGAAAGCCCGACAAGCCCGCCGAGGGTGGAGGACCCGACCACACCCATGGTCAACAGGGTGGGGTCGAGCAGCCCTTGGCGTTTGCTGGTGACCTGGTGGGTTTCGATCTTCTTGTCCTGCATCGAGGCGACGATGCGGTCGCTGATCTGTTCCCACACCGTGGGGTCGTCGGCGAAGCGTGGGGTGATGATCGTGTCGTGCAGCTCGTGCAGGAACCCGGCGAGGGTTTCGGCCATCGCCATCTGCAGATCGACCTGCATGTCGGCGGTGAACTTCTGTTCGCTGCGCCGCAACACGGCCATGCCGTTGCTGTTGATGTAGGTGGTCCACTTCTCGCGCACCCCATCGAGGCGGCGTTCGAGGTCATCGACCGCTGATTGCCGCAGCAGGGTCAGGTCCCGGGCGAGATATTGCTCCCATTGGCGGGATTGGGCGTGCAGGTCGGTGAGCCGGTCGCGTTCGGCGGTCAGGTCCGGCAACGCCTGAGCGCCGGCGCTTAGCGCGGCGAGCTCGTCGGCGATGGTCGTGCGCACGGTGCGCAGCCCGTCCAGACAGGTGCGGACCGCATCGAGGTGCGGGGCGGCCGCGGCGGCGTCGAGTCGGTCGGTGATCGCCGCGCGCAGGGTGGCGATCCCGGAGTCGGCCTCGAGGCGGTGACGCGCCTGCGGGTCGGGGGTCTCGGCGGCCAGGACGGCGAGCAGACTCGACACCCCGATCACCGGCACCACCCGGCCCAGGTGCTCGGTGATCAGCCGCTGGTTCTCGGCGACGATCGCCCGCCAGCGTCCCAGGTGTTTGTCGGTTTTGGTCACGGCCACGACGACGGCATCGACGCCGGCGGTGGCCTCGCGGACGAAGGTCATCTCCGGGGCTGTGATCGGGGCGGAGGCATCGCAGACCAGCACCAGCACGCACGCCTGCTGGGTGGAGTGCGCGGCCAGTTTCGCCAAGCCGGGGTCCAGGCCGCCGACACCGGGGGTGTCGATAAGCGTCATCTCGGCCACCGCCGCCTCGCGCAGTGCGATCGCCGCCGCAGTGGGCAGCTCCTCAACGCTGCGATCACACACCATGCGCCCGCCGGTGGTCACCCAGTCGGTCAGCTCGCCGATCTCGGCCGGGCGCGGACCGGAGGGAAAGAACAACTCGGCGGCATGGGCGACGGGCAGATCACCGGTGGTGGTGACCGACACCGCGACCGAGGAGGTGACATCAACGCCGACCGGGCATAGGTCGCGGTAGCCGACCAGGGCGTTGACCAGGGAACTTTTGCCGCGCTGCACCTCGCCGGCCACCACCACGGTGCGCTGCGGCGCGCGGTGCAGTTTCGTCTCGGCGAGGTCGGCGACGGCGTCGTGTTTGTAGGCGCGCAGCACTTTTCCCGCCTCAGCCACGACCGCCGCCGCGGCCGCGTCAACCCCCGTCTGGGGTGCTGCGGGCGCGTTCACGCCGACCATCGTCTCGTAGCGGTGCCGCCGTTCCCCCGACCGGTCATGGAAAGCATGCTGGTCGACGCGGCAGGGCAACGCAAAACGGTGGGTGTCAGGCGCCGGCGGTGCAGGCCCAGATGATCGTGCGGGACCCCGGCCCGGACTCATTCGCCGCGGCTACCTCCGCGGACCGTCGGGTCGGGGCGTAGGCCCACCCCCACCGCAAGGTGCGGGGCTGCTGGGTGACCGCACCGCAGTTGCGGGCCATCTGCACCACCCACCGGCAATCCGACGCCCGGCATTTCGCTTCGGCGGCCCGCTTGGCCGCCGACGCGGTGGCGTAGTTGATCGCATAGGCGGTGTTGCCGGTGCGCTGGGAGATCGCGATCGCACCGTAGACGTTCTCGGCGGCCTGGGCTGGTGCCGGCGCCACCAGCAGCCCAGCACCAGCAGCCACCACGGCCAGAGCGGTCACCGCCGCGCGCACACCACGAGTCGAGATAGGCATCAAGAGGGGGCTCCTCATCCGGGAATCGAGAACGCCTCGACCCTAAAGCGCGTGTCCCACGAGCTGAGGGGTCGAGACGGGTGGTTTCGACCGTTCGAATGGGGCACCGACCGCCCGATGTCAGACCCGACTGTGCAGGCACGACAGCGGGCGCACTATTCTGCAGCCGAACAAGAGGATCGTGCAGATCCGGGTTTCGGGGGAACCGTTCGGGGTTCGCGCAGCAACACACTGGAACAACACCAGTGTGCAGCGGTGGCCCGGGTGAGGTCGTTGGTCCTCCGCCGCAGGGGCTGCAGGAGAGAAACGAGACCCTGATGAAGCGTTGGTACCCACTCGCGGCCGCAGCCGCGGTCACCGCGGGCATGCTGGCCGCATGCTCAACCGGCGGCGAACCCGCACCCGAATCCTCAACAACCGGCAGCGCCGAGCCGACGGTCGATCTGGCCGCCCTCGATCCGGGCGCCTACCCCACCGAACCGCGCCCACCGTTCGGTGTTGCCGACGACTCACAACTGGTGCAGGTCGAAAGCCAGCGGATGGCACAGTTCATCGTGGTGCCCTTCGAGGTCGACCCGGACCTGACCGCCCCGGACAAATCCAACGCACCGATCACCAGCCGCCGCAACCTGGTGCCACACATCAACGCCGACGCGGCGGTGATCCCGGCAAACGACGCACTGCTCGGCGGGTTCTCGTCCCTGTTCACCACCGCGCCGACCGAACGTGACAACCCGCGCGGCCTGCACAACATGGTGCTGCGCTACGAAACCGCCGCTGATGCCCGCGCCGCCGCGCAGCAACTCGCCCAGGTCAGCGCCCGCCAGCAGAACAGCCCGGTCACCAGCCTGCCGGGGGTCGAGGGTGCCTACGCCCTCGAGACCACCCGCAACGACAAGAGCTACTTCACGACCTACACCCCGCACGGGGTGTACGTGATCTACGAGTTCGCCTCCTCCCTGGCCGCCCACTCCGACCAGCTCGAGCCGATGGCCCGCAAAGCAATCACGTTGCAGTCGGCGCTGATCGACCAATTCCCGCGCACCCCCACGGCTGCGGAGAACGCCGCCCGCGGCAACGGCGGAGGATTCCAGCCGCCAAAGATAGACGAGAACAGCATCCTCATCTACGCCCTGCCCTACACCGACACCGAGATGGAAAACGGCATCACCGGCCGACCACAGCAGAGCATGCGCGCGGTGTACGGGCCGCGTGGCTTGTCGCACTTCTCCACCGACCCGGCCGGCATCTTCAACGACCTGCGTGCGGCCGGCTCGACCGCGAACGCGATCGAGCGTTCCATCGTCTACCGTGCCGACACCAAGGAGCAGGCCGCCACGCTGGCCGCTACGAGCGAAGCCGACGATCAGAAGATCGACGCACCGCCCGGGCTGCCGGCCGCCAACTGCTCTGCCCAATCCAGCGCTGACGGCAAGTACACGATCTATCACTGCAAGGTGCAGGTCGGCCGCTACGTCGGAGAAGTGCAGTCGCCCAACAAGACTGACGTCTACCAGAAAGCCGCGGCTCAATATCTGATCCTCACCAAGGCCGACCAGAACGCCAAGTAGACGGGACGAGAGGCGACGATGACGCGCAGCTACCTCGGTCGCTCCATCGCCGCGGCCGCGGCGGTGACCGCAGTGCTGGCCGGCTGCACGGTCGACGGGCAGCCCAGCTCAGCCACATTCACCGACCCTGCCGTGCAGGTTGATGCCCTCGACACCGGTGACTACCCCACCCGGGCGCGAGCCCCGTTCGGGCGCGCGGTCACCGACCCCGAGCGGGTCGAGGCGACCCGGATGGCGCAGTTCGTGCTGGCGCCGTTCGAGGTCAATCCCGATCTCACACATGGGCAATGGCCTGTCGGCGAGTTCGACGACGCTGCCGGGATCGGGCGCGCGGTCGTCCCGGGCGCGGCCGACGTTCCGGCCAACGCGGAGTTCATCACCGGATTTGTCACCACCGCCGACAACGGGGATGCCAACGTCGGGGCTGTTCGTCACCTGCTGCGGCATGCGGTCCTGAAATATCGCAACCCTGCCGACGCCTCCGCCGCCGCTGAGCAAATGAGTGCCGCGGTCGCCGAAATCGACAACAAGCCCATCGTGCCGCTCGACGGGGCGCCGGGCACCCGAACTGTCATCCAAGATTTCGGTGCGTCCACAGCGATCCTGGCTGTCACCGCTCACGACTCGTATGTGTTCTTCGATCGGTACTACGGCCCCACGACGCAGTTCCGCAGCGGAGAGTCGTTGGTGCGTATGGCCAACGCGATCACTCAGCAGAAGATTTACATCGACGAGTTCACGCCCACCCCCGACGGTGAAACTCCGCTGATCGACCCCGACGCCATCCTCATCTACGCGCTGCCGTTCACCGCGGCCTACCTGCGGGCGAACCCCGACTCCCCTGACCGCGGAGCGGTGTACGGGCCACGCGGCATCGCCCACACCAGCACCGACCCCGTCACCGACTTCGAGGTGCTGACCAAGATCGGCTCGGATGCCAACGCAGTGGAGAACTCGGCGGTCTTCCGCGCGGACACCGCCGAGGGCGCGCGCACCTATCTCGACAGCTTCCTCGGGTCCAACCGCACCCGAGGCTGGACCGGCGCCGACAACCCACCAGGCTTGCCCACCGCCACCTGCCAAAAGCACCCAACAAGCCAAGCACACAGCTGCGCACTGACTGTCGGGCGATACGGCGCCCAGGTCATCGGCAACACCAAAACCGATGCTCACCAACAAGCCTCGGCCCAATACCTGATCCTGACGACCGCCGACCAACGAGCACACTGACCGACGACATCGCACACGTCGTCGTCATCTCCCCGCAGACAGAGGTGCCCGGACCCGCCACCGCGGGTCCGGGCACCGAACCCACCCCGAATGTCAGGGGCGGAAAACCTTCAACTGCCCAGCGTCACCGATCGGATCACCGTAGCCACGACGAGTGAAGTCGTCGTTGCCAACTGGATCGCCGTACTCCGCACCGAATTTGAAGGTGAAGGGCTCCTGACTTTCGGTGGCACCACCATGCACATGGTTGATTCCGAAGTCCGAAACCCACGGGCCCGTCGCCGCGGTCGCGACACCCGCTCCGAGGCCCGCGAGGCCCGCTGCAAGCACAGCGCCGGCGAGCAGACGAGTCGAAGTTGTTGCCATAGGTTGGTTCTCCAATCGGGTGAGAGGTGGCCGCTGCGGCGACCCTTACACCCGTCAGTTGCTGTGTAGTCACCTAAAGGTTCCCGAGTTTCGACGCCCGACACCCGACACCCGGCCGATCATCAACGGCCCGCCAACGGAGGTGTGCCAGCGTGAGCAGGCGTCCAATCCGGCCCAGCACTATCTCTTTAGACCCCGCGGGAACTTCGCTGTGGCGTGATGTCGGACTGTCACGCAGAGTCCTGATGATCGCGGTGACACCTAAGCAGCGTTACTTGTCTGCATGTGACTACGCACCAACGAACGAGCCAACGGATAGTCGACCTTCCCGTTGGGCCGCGTCGGGAACCGCCCATACCGTGTCCGCGAGGGCGCTGCGATTGGCAGTGCGATCGCTTGCGGATCCGTTGCCACTCTGCCCGGACCTCGATACCTTCGCTTCCCTCTTTGCTTTCGCCAGCTAAGTTCTTCATCCCACCAGTCGCGAACCAGTCGATCGACGAGATGGCTCTGTGCCCGTCGGACCATTGCGCCGTAAGATCCGAATGCGACGGCTACTTCGTCCCACCTATCCCTGGAGGGAGTCAGTAGGTTCAGCTCCCGGAAGTAGCGAAGCCACGCACGGACGCACCGGCTGGAGTAACCCGTGGCACTCACAAGACCGATCACGGATACGTGACCACCCTGCCAGGCTGCATGGATCCTCTCGGCGATTCCGCCTAGACCTTCTCGCCAAACCCAGATGTCGTGGTGGGCATGGTGGAGTCGCAGGGTGGAGCTGGCAAACGGGGGGCGTGTTTCCCCTTGTGTTGCAGCTGTGTCAAACGCAACATGTGCGAGCTCCCAGGTTGCCGACTCTGTCCCCTGCGCCTCAGCGACTCGTCTGATCCAGCCTTCTGCCTGGAGGCGGTGAAGTGCCCTCGATGCTGTTGCGGCGTGAACGTTAGCGGCTTCGGCTAGCCGGCGAACGTCGATGTTCACGGTCGTTGTGTGCGCCTGAGCGCACACAACGAGGAGGCTGTGCAGGACCCGTTCAGCACTGGCCCACCCCTTCCGTGCCCAAGTTGCGGGATCTGAGTTCGCTGCAGCGAAGACAGCCTCAATGTGAGTGCGGACTGGGTCGTCGACGGTGTGGTCGCCTTGCGCTCTTGGCCACGCTGTCTCGGCAGCAGTACGCAGTGCTTTATGCCATTGCGTGAGGGCGTGCGCCTCGTTCTGGCGGAGGTCTTCGCGCAAGCGGACGAGTCCAGGCTTGTGCAGATGTTGAAGCACATCAGTCCAACACCAACCGCTAGCGGCCATCCCGAGCATGATCGACCACGCGTGTGACGAGCGATCGTCGGCGGCTGTGAGCCGCGTGGCTAGGCGCTCAGCCGTAGTTGAGGATAGTTCGGTTCGCGCGCGATCAACCCGTGTGGCAGGCCCCTGCCCGACCAGACGTAGGCCGATAGTCGTAGTGCGCTGCGTGGAGTTTTGCCGCGCGGTTGTTGGGAACCTCGCTATCAGCCACTCAGCTAGGTCGGGTGGCGCCGGCCGAGCCTGCATGTCCCTGACGGCGTTGCCCAGTTCCCGTCCGGTCAATAGTGGCGTCGCGTTGCCGCCCGACCGGTGCACAGACCCGGGGATCCGAACTGCGCCCGACACGGGGTTGGTAAGCGGAGAGATGTCGAGGGTTGGAAGGTGCGCGCGCAGCCTACGAGCAAGGTCGGCGACTTTCTCCGCGGGTATCCCTGGGTCAATGACGCGCACCCAGATGTGCCGCCCTCCTGAGGGCCCCGACTGCACTTGCAGGTGGCTCACACCCAAGTCGGTTAGGACGCCGGTAAGTACGTTGGCATCCACAGCAACGGCCTCGGGACCGTACGGTCCTGCATCCAGGTCGAATGCGAGCAGCGTGTACCGGGAATGGCGGTCCGCTAGATACGTCGCGATAGGCACCGGTGGCATTCGTTCTGGCCATGGTGCTGATCGGTATCTGTGTTCATTTGTTGCGTCGACACGCACTGTGGAGCGGGGCGACCACTGCCTCCATTCACTCAGCATGTCCACCCACTAGTGGGTGAGTGCTGCGGACGAATGCAGTCGATTCCCCGCGTGTGGTTGTGCGACACGCGGAGCACAGGGATTGCGGGCACTCCTAGAGGGCGCACGCTACCCTGAGATCTGTCCGGCAAGACAGTCCCTTCGGGGATGGGCGAGAGCCCGTGAGACCGAGCTGGTAACTCAGTCTCGAAACTTCAGATCAAGGACCCTCCGACTGGTAATCGGGGGGTCCTTGTGTTGGACCTCGCGCGTTATTCAGATGTCAGCGTTCGGAAGGTTCGGAGGCTCCCTTCTGGGTTGGCGATGCTAGGCGCGCAGCGTGAAGGTGGCGCAGGGTAGGAAAGATCTGGTTCGCGTCGAAGGCGCGGCACCGGCGTTGATCGACCGTCGTCGGGAGTAGGGGCCGATCGTGGTGCTGGGCTGAAGAACTGCGCAAGCTCGAGCACGATCTTCCGCAGGGACGATCGAGCCGCGGTGCAGCGGCCACCCTAGGACCGGTGCTGCCTGCGCGTCCTGCAGTCATCACACCCCCTCGTCGGCTCGAATCACATCGGTGTAATTGTATGAGCGCTAATTCCGCGCGATTTTATGTTGGTGCTGGACGGCGGGTCAGGGGACATCGAGTAGGGCGGTTCTCGCATCTCCGCAGGTCACCTGCGTTGTGCGGCTGTATTTTCGCGCGAATTTATGCCACACTGGGTGGATGGATCGGTCCGCTGACGGCCGGCGTGGGCGCCTTGGCGCACCCACGCCAGTTCCGGCAGCTATCGAGAACCGGTCGACCAAAGCTCCGGTAGTGACGGCGTACTGCGCTGACCCGCAGTGCCGAAAGGAGTTTCGTAGGACCGCGGGTCGTGGTCGGCCTCGAATCTATTGCTCGGATGCCTGCCGGCGCTCCGCCGAGAACGCCGCTCGACGAATTTCCGCGCAACTTCAGCATCATCGCGAGATGGCGCAGATGCTCGAACGCGACCTTGCGGCGTTCGATTCGTCCGCGTCACCCAAGTCCAACCCGGAGCCCTCGTCAGTCGCTGGCTTAGACACAGCCGTTGCCCGCGCGGAAGGTGTGCTCCTGGGGCTTTCAGACGGGAGTGTTCTGGCAAGCGAGTTCACTCGCTTGCTGGACGCAGTTCGTGCTGCGCAGCCCTCGCAGCAGCAACATAGAGCGGGCTAACCGGCAGGCATCGACAAGCCGTCGGCCTGTCGGTAGAAGCGGCACCGACTGAGTCACAGGCGCGCCTCAAGCGGGCCATCAGTAGTTCGCCGATTGGGTCAGAAGATCTACTCCGCCGCGGTTCTCCGCTCCCCCACCGGCCAGCGGTGCGCGTCGAGAGCCAGCGCGTGACTACAGTTACCGGATCACGACAGCATTTGCGCACCGTTGACCTGCGCAAATCGAAACCGCCTCCCAGTTCCCCGCAGAACGACGAAATTGAGTTTTCCTATCCCCTAGGGCCAAAATGGGTGACAGCTCGTCACGGTGCGATCTGGAGTCGTTTACGTAAGTCTGCCGTCTCAGCGCGATTGCCAGGACTCCTGTCAGCCGCACTAAGCGTTCATTCTTGCTTCCTCAGCCCAACGGGTCGTCGGTACGCGATCGCCCACCTTCAGAATCGAACATCTCCCGCCGGCCCATACGGCCGACCCATACGGCTGTCATCCGGTTGGTGACGACGTCGCCTCAGTTCTCGGAACCCCGCCGCAGCCATCACTCAGCAAGTCTCCCGAAGTGCCGAGAGCCTGGTGGCACTGGGCCTAGCGGCCGAACTCGAGGGGCCGGCGGGCGACACCGGTGCCCCCGGGGGAGTGAAACGACTCGGTGATCTACGTAGAGCACGGAGTTTAGGTGCCCGCCTTGAGCTGCCGCTTGTAGTTGTGGCACTGGTTCCCCGGTCAGCATCAGGTCATCCTGAGTGAGCCCGGTTCAGTTGTGGGCCTATGTCGGTGTCGTGACCCAAAAAGGGGTCCGCCCGGCCAATCCACAGACTTCGAGGACCGCTGTCACATGTTAGCGGATGGCTGCGGCGAGGTAGACCAGCGATCGAGCAAGGCGGACGCGAGCCCCAGTCATCATTGGTGGGACGAAACTCGTCGTGACGAGCTGCGCTGTGGTCTCATGTCTTTATGACTTTGTGCACCCGTGTCGCGGATGGTCAAAGCCGTCCCACCGGGTCAGGTCACTCAGACGCGCAAGTCTGCGCGGGGACCGCTTCGTTGAGCTGTCGGTTCACAAGCCACTCGGTCGACAGCCGAGCTGCGTGGCTATGCCACCGGGCGCCTTGGTCTTTCAAGGGCCTAGTCGAGAGCGCGAAACTCTCTCGGGCGCAGACACGAAGCTTTTGTTCGTCCTGGGTATCGCATCCGCGATCCTGGTTTCCGACTTTCGTTCCCCGCAAACGTGGCTACCGACCGCGTCGATGGCGACCCGCATGCGCACAAACAGCCTGTTCAGGTCGTAATAATGCACGCATTACTTCACGCTGCAAGGCGCGCAGCCACGCGCTCAGTGCAGTCGACAAGACCGTCTAGATGAATCGGGACAACACTGTGGTCACGGAGCTGCGCCCTACGCCCCCCAATGGGCCTTCTAACACGCACTACGACATCCGAGGAAGTGCACCCTCGTTGGTTGCTGCTCGGACCTTCTGCGTTAATGGCCGCCACCAGTCAGACCGCACGCCGACAAATACGTTCCTACGTCTACCTGGACGTACCTTGCACTTTTCGGCGCGCCATACATACAGCGTGAAGTGCCGCACCGATGTACGGGATGGGCCGCAGCGTCCTTACCCCCATACGCTGCGCTGCAGCAACGAACGTACCCACCCGATTACGAAAGCCCATGTCGCACTCAGTACACGTTGCTGTGAAGTGCTAAGTACTGGGCTGCTTGCGTGCGCTCGCAAGGCGACCTATGCGACACAGAGCACTCATGTCCGCATGCACCGCCATAACTTGTTTCACGTTGCAAGCGTTGTGCGTCTAACTGTTTCTCCGTTTACCGGCTCCGCTGATGCGGTACACGAAGATCGATGTACACACCGAACTACTGAACACATACCCTTGCGCGGTGATGGCAGCTCTGTCTAAGCAGTTATGTCTATACGTAACGCAGGACGTAGATGTCGCCCGCCCACCAGGTACATCGTCGTTGTTAACGCCTCGATCATTGCCAAGCTCAAGTGAGTATCTGCGGCGTCGCGCACGGGAGACCTCGCGGTAGAACGCAAAGTCGTCCGTAGCGTGTCGTACACCGCGCGAACCGATGTGCGCTGTTATCCTCTGCGCATAGCGGACCCCAAAGCGCCCGGGAGGTACCGCCTTCCTGCGGTCCATGCGCACCACCCCATTGGAGGACTCAGTGCAACACCTATCTCAACCCGCACTGTCTCGGGTTGTCACGATCGCAAACGGCAAGGGTGGCGTCGGTAAGACGTCCACGGCGACAAATGTCGCTGGTTTGGCCGCTGCCGCCGGCTGGCACGTCCTGTTCATTGAGCTCGATCCGCAGGGCAACGCGGGACGCGACCTAGGCTACGAGATTGATGGGTCCGGGGATTCTGGACAACAAATCTTTGACGCGATCATGCAGGAGAAGGCACTACGACCCAGTCTGGTCAACTACCGACCCAATCTGGACGTACTTCCGGGTGGGAGCAGACTCGACGATCTGGAAGCGATACTGATCGGACGTTCTCAGCGTTCGCCAGGTTCACACAGGCAACTTGCAGATGCGTTAACTCCCATCGCAGCTGACTATGACCTTATAATTATCGATACCCCACCTACACGACCCCATCTTCTACGGTTGGCACTGGCTGCGACACGTTGGATCGTCATCCCGACAAAACCGGACGACTCGAGCATCGACGGCCTGCAGAAGCTCGCTGACGAAATGGTTAGTGCCAGGTCAACAAACCCCGACATCGAGGTCCTGGGCGCCGTGCTTTTCGGCATCGAGGTCGCTGCGAAAGCCATTCGTAGAGAGGCGCGAGCCAAGCTAGACGCAGCGCTAGGAGGAGTGGCCCCGCTGTTCAATTCCGTTGTGCGCCATAGCACCATGACCTCGGTTCAGGTACGGGAGAAGGGTTTGCTCGCCCACGAGCTGGCCGAGCAAGTCGACAACGCCGAGCCGTACTGGAAGGCCCTCAAGGAAGGCAGACGGCCCGACCGTGTGCCAGGCACCGCGCCGTCTCTCGCTGAAGACTACGTCCTCCTCGCCCAGGAGATCCTCCAGGAGATCGACCGACGCGAGACCGAGCAAGATTCCTCCGCAGAGCCGACACACGAAGGAGCACCCGCCTGATGGCCACCGATCGCAAGCCTGTAACCGGTCTCGCGAGGACCGGCGGCGTCCCGGGGCCGCCGCCCCGTAGGCCATCTGCTCCTGCCGCAGCACCAGCGGCGATCCCAGCTGTACCCGACGGCCCAGCGCTACCGCACGATCGACCGCAACCGGCAGCGTCCACTCGGCCTATCTCGCGAGGTACCCGACGCCCGAAACGCGTCGAAACCCGCCCAGACGAGATGCTGGTGCCAGTCACCCTCTCGCTTCCCACGCCACTCTGCACAGCCACCAAGGCGCACAACAAACAGAACGAAACAACTATCGCCGGGACATTGATGGACGCGATTGTCGCCAATCATGACCGCTTGCCGGCGTTAGTAGAGAAGCTCAAACGCCAGCACCACGACGATGGGCTGTTCGTACGAATCGAAGCCAGACCCGAAGAGGAGCGATCTTCCCTGACGTTCCGGATGCTGGGTCGCAACCTGACTGTCATAGACCGCTTAGTTGTCGAAGTCGGTGCCGAGAATCGCTCGCAGCTGTGCAGGGCAGCTCTAGAAGCCCACCTCCAGTCTGAATCAGTGGATTCAGAGTAAGCCGGTACGCCCAACCCCTCGGACGGTTCATCCCTACCGGCCGGTACGGCGGTTCGCTGGCACGAGCTGCACACCCAAACCCGCGGCGTCGCAGCAGTCACGCGGGGTAGGGGGCGACCGGTCCGCGCGATCACCGCAGTTCGATAGTGATGGTCGACGAAGAGCGTCTAAGGTCTGTAGACGTAACGAAACGACGCAACGGTCACGCAAGGGATTGCCAAACCGTACCGCCGCAGGCGAGCCTCGGATTCGCCCGCGTTCGACGGACGCGCAGGGTGTTTACCCTTCATTTCGGTCTAGTATCGGTGTACCTTCGGTTTGCCACCACCAATGGCGTCTTGTGGCGCGACGCGATGAACAAAGACTGCGCGGCCTAAAGACTGGTTTTGCCGGATAGTGCTCTCGGGTCGGGTTGGAGGTTGTATTAGACCAACCCGACCCGCAGGGCCACCGAACCTAGCAACGCATGAGGAGAGCACCGACTCCGTGTCAGTCAACCTGCTCTGACTGACTCGCTACGAACTCAGCGAAACGCGTTTCGTATCGCCGAACCTGAGGCATCGACATCGAGTAGCCGGCTAGCCACCTCAAGTAGTTGAGGTCATCGCTGTCTGAGGCGGACTCGCCTTCCGGCGGCGGCATTCGCAGATGATCATCAAGAACGAGGATCAGATCAGCGAGAGTGCCGTCGCGACGCGCTATTTCTGCCTGCCTGATTATCCACGCTCGGGTCAATCTGTCGGTCGCATGACGAAGATTCGACACCACAACGCGCTGGTCCTCGGCGAGCGAAGGCGACAGGTCATCGACAGCGCGCACCTTCCGAGTCAGTTCGGCCAGCGCGTCGGTTCGAATGAACACTCCGTACGCAGAGGGCGTCAGGGGACGTGTGGGGCGAGAAGAGATCGGGTCATTCGTGCCCGCGGCCAGATCGGTCGTGGGCTCATCTCGCAGAGGTTTCGGATCTCCTCCCTCGAAAGCGCGAGCGGCGCTTCCCGCGGACCACCGCAGCGGAGCGTCCAGCTTAGTCAACGTGACGAACCGCGGTTTAGCCATCAAACCCTGCTCGAGGCGTCGCACAGTCGCGTCACTCGGCCCGCCGGCGAGGCTTATGTCGGCTTGCGACAGTCCCAGTTCCTGCCGGCGCCGCTGCACGAGGCGCCCAAAGCGCAAAGCATCGGCCACACCCGCACTCTAAGCGCCGTGGACCCGTTCCGGGGCAGCCCCCTCCCCAAATGTCACTAGTGCAAGGCTACCGTCGGTTTACATTCGGTTTAGCATCGGGTTATAGTTCGGACTGGCGCTCGGATAATGAAAGCCGTTTGTAGGGTTGAGCCGCCAATAGAGCAGCTTATGCACTGGAGATACACATGCACAGCAATTAGACACAGGGTCTCAGACTACGAGTTTGACCCCGGCCCGGACGCTGCAAAGTTTGGCGACTCGAACGGCGTCCGGACCGGGTGAATACCAGCTCGATGCGGTATGTGCGGGCATCGAGGCGGGCGTTGAGCAGTGTACCTGCGGGTATGGGCTGACAACGGTCGTCTGGGGTGGGCTGCTCCTACAGCTTCGAGGAAACCCTTGGAGTGAAGGACTCGCATGACGAACCTTCTTGAGCCCGATCCTCGTGGGCCAGATTGGTCTGGGCGTGTTGCTGTCGACTTTCGATCGATGGCACGGGTCCCAGGCTCCGGAGAGGGACGGTCAGATTGCCGTCGAACAGTCCCTCTCCGGAGCGGTGGTTGGCGACTGCACGCGAGCGCGATTGATTTGCCGTCGAACGGCTCGCGTGTGGTCGCCGGAGGGGTCAGCTCCCTGTCTTTCGATGGGGGGCCGGCCCGGTGACCAGTGTAGAGGTGATTGATCCTGTCCAGAGGGGTGGACAGGACTCGCGACGCTCGCCCTGGGGGGCGGCCTTGGCGGTGATGGCTACGGCGGTTATCGCCCTGGCCAGTGTCGGGGTCGGGAACGTGTCGGCGGCGCCAGCGCAGCCGGGGGGTTGCCCGGGTCTGATGGTGTACGCGGTGCAGGGCACCGGCCAGTCGTCGCCAGACGCTGATCCGTCCAAGGACGCGGGGTTCCTGTCCCAGGTACTCCATCCGGCGATCACGGCCGCGCGCGGGGACATGGACCGTGCGTATGTACCCTATGACGCTGGCTTCGGTGGTGCTGTGGCTGGCGGAAAGGTCCCGTACGAGCAGTCCGTTCAGGGCGCAGTCGCCAAGACCTTGTCCTGGATCAAAGACAAGGCCGCCGCGTGTCCGGCCACGAAGTTCGGTCTGGTCGGTTACTCCCAGGGCGCTCACGTCACTCGGATCGTTTTGAACGACATCGTCGGTGGCAAAGCAGCGATCGGCGCCGACAAGCTGGCTCTGTTAGCCAATCTCGGCGATCCCGGCCGACCTGAGGGTGCGCCGTTGTTCCCCGGTAAGCCGGGGCAGACCTCTCCTGACCCGGTGCCGGGGACCAGCGGCGCGAACGTGTCCAAGGTCGTGGCGGTGTCGACGACCAACGCGCCGGGCGGCGGTATCGCCCCTGTCGGCGACGTTGAGGACACGTCGTACCAGGCCATCGCGGGGCGCTATCTGTCGGCGTGCACGCCTGGCGATCTCGCTTGCGATGCCCCGGCGAATGCTCCGTTGGCGCGGTTGGTCACCAACATCGCCGGCCAGTCGGAACTCAACCCGGACGATCCGATCGGGTCGTTGTCGACGATCGCCGAAGCGCTGGCACTGACCGC
>NZ_LNQO01000020.1:0-98871 GCF_001456905.1 Gordonia sp. SGD-V-85 | reverse complement strand
TCAACTCGGGATACACGTTATTCTTCACCTGCGAGGTGCCTTTCTTCTTGTGACTATTTGTTTGTGGTGAATCAATAATCACAAGGCAGACAGGCACTTTCGCGTATCACACGCCGAACACCAGCAACATCAGTGAAATATCCAGGCTCAGGGAGCGGTGGGCTGACGCGCACTCCGCAAGCTTCCGAGCGCTCGTCAGGGAGCCGGGGTTATGCGCTTCTTTCGCATCAGGGAGCGGGGGCTGCGCGGTTCTGACGGCTCAGGGAGCAGAGGTCGCACGGTAGACGTGCTCGGACAGCGGGTGTGCGGCGTCGAGATCGGTGAGGAGTCGGACGCCGTCGAAGGGCGGGCCGTGCGGCGGTTCCACGGACGCCTCGGGGGCTCGGCGAGAGACGTTGTCGACGAACCGGTTTCGGAGTCGATCACTGGCCGACATCACACCGCCGACCCAGCTCACGCGTGCTGGCTCGCCGGCCTCGCGGCCGCTGCGTCCGAGCGCGGTCATCGCCGACGTCGCCAGTTCGTCGGCGGCGTCGTCGATGACCTGTTGGGCCACCGCATCGCCGGCCTCCGACGCGGCGTCGACCACCCGGGCGAACGCGGCGATGCGTGCGACGCGGTCGGGGTCGGCCTGAACCGACATGTACAACTCGGCCAGCGGACCGAATTCCTCCTCGGTCGCCACGCGGAGTGCCGTCTCGGGCCCCCGGCCGTCGAAGGCGCGCAGTGCCGCGGTGATGCCCGACCGCCCGATCCAGTAGGCACTGCCGGCGTCGCCGAAGAGGTATCCCCAGCCGTCCACCCGGCAGACACCGCCCCGGCCGACCCCGAGGGTGACCACGCCTGTCCCGACCGCGGTGACCGCGCCGAACTCGTGACGATTCGCGGCCAAATACGCGGTCACCGAATCATGGGCGAGGGCAACGGAGTCGACGCCTGCGTCGCCGAGCGCGGCGAGGAGATCGATTGGGCGGGAGGCGCCGGGGGTCAGTCCGGACACGCCGGCCGCGACCACCGCCGGGCCGGGCGACCCGTCGGGACCCGACCTCACCTCCGCCATTCGTAGGATGTCCCGCACAGTTGCGGCGATCTGCTCCACGACCGGTCGGTCGGTCCGGATCGGGGGCGCGTCGTGGTCAGAACCACCGTCGGGCGTCTCGATCCGCACGCGGGTGCCGGTCTGGCCGCCGTCGATCAAGATGCGCGTCACGCTGTCACCGGTCGTCACGGACCGCAACGCTACCTCGGTGCCCATCCGCCCGGAGGGCATCGAACCGTCACGGCGTCGGCGGAGACTCGACACGGGTCCGGGGAGTCGACGTCGATTCGCCGAATCCCCGTGACACACTGGGCGCATGAAGGTGCGGCGCGGACTCGCAGTGAAGATCGGGTCGATCTCCTGGATGCCTCGCTTCCTCCCGCAGATCGTCAGGTGCGACAGCGTTCTTCAATCTATGTCGGGACAGCGGCTGAGCCTGCTCGACATAGGTGATCTGCCGAACATCACGATCCGGGTCCCGGGCCGCAAGAGCGGTGCGATCCGGACGACGCAACTCCTGGCCGTCCCGGACGGGTCGGACTGGTTGATCGCCGGCTCCTACTTCGGCGGTCCCAAGATGCCGGCGTGGGTCTTCAACCTCCGCGCTGCCGACGAGATCGAGATCATCGTCCACGGTGAGGTGTCGGAGGCGGTGCCCACCGAACTGGTCGACGCCGAGCGGGACGCGGCCTGGCAGACGCTGCGGGCGGTGTGGCCGAACTTCGATCTGTACGAGAAGCGCACCGACCGCCGCATCCCGGTGTTCCGGCTGCGACCGCGCTGACCCGACCTGGTCGGAACTCGGTGGGTCAGCCGTCGGTGACGAACTCGGGACTGCTCTCGGTGAGGTCGACATGGCCCACGAGGTACTGCTCGTCGACGGTCTCCACCCGGGGGCCGTCCGCGTCGTACTCGGGGGTGTAGGACACCCGCCAGCGCACCGGGCCGACGACGTCGACGACACCCAGACCCGACCCGTCCCGGCTGCTGTCCCCACTCGCATCCGAAACCGGATCACGGAGCAGATAGCGCAGCCCGGACAGGTCTTTCGGAGCCGTCCACCGCACACTGCCGTCCACCGCGGAGCGGTACAACCGTTGGGTACAGCCCGCGACCTGCCGACCCGCATCGGCCTGGGTCGACGCCGCACACGCGGTCAGGTGCGCCGACACCGAATCGCTGACGGCTCCGGCGCCGGTGGCGCTCAGTTCGCCGACGACGCGGACGGACATGGGTCCTCTCGGCGTGGTCGGAGGATCGTCGTCTGCGACGCGCGCGACGAAGTCGGTGTCGCGGGAGCCCCAGCGCTGCGGTCCGGGGAACACGTGCACCGTGTCCCCTTCCTCGACCTCGCCGCCGAAGAACGTCGGTTGCACAACCCGTAGCGACTCGATCCGGACCGCGATCGCGCCGTCGACGACGGCCCAGCCGTCGGCGACCCGTACGGTCCGGATCTCGGTGTCGATGACCCGGGCACCCATCCGGTATCTCGCCCGGACGTTCTCCTCCGGCGCACCGTCGGCAGCAGACCGGACCTCGATGTCGCCCAGCGGCGCCGCGGCGCGTTGAGCCCGCAGGACGTTGTCGGACAGAAACCGGGTGTCGGGGCGCGGATCGATGACACCCAGAGCCGCGTCGGCGTCGGCATCGGCGAGCGCGTCGAGATAGGTCTGCACCGCCTCGGACGGGGTGGCCGCCCGCTCGTCCTCGCGGGCCAGCCCGACGACGAGCGCGGCGACCAGCACCACCGCCAGGACAACCGCCACGCCGCCGAAGACGACGATCCGTCTTCGGCGGCTCACCTGCGGCGTACCCGTGGTCTGGACAGACCGATCAGGATTCCGAACCGGCCGACGGTCCGCTCACCGCGAACGATTCGGTCAGCCGACCGGCCAACAGCTTCGCGAACTCGGCCGGGTCGTCGAGCTCACCGCCCTCGGCGATCACGGCCATGCCGTACAGCAGCTTCGCCGTCGGCACCAGTTGTTCGTGATCCCCGGCTCCGTAGGCCTTGTTCAGCGCGGCGACGAGCGGGTGATCAGGGTTGAGCTCCAGTGCCCGCTTGGACTTGGGGAATTCCTGACCGGACGCCCGGTAGAGCTTCTCCAGCTGCGGAGACATCGAGAACGTGTCACCGACCAGGCACGCCGGCGACTCGGTGAGGCGCGACGAGAGTCGCGTCTCACTGACGTCGTCGGAGAGGGTGCTCGTGAGCCACCCCAGCAGGTCGGCGTAGGTCTTGTTCTGCTCCTCCTTGGCGGAATCGTCGGCGTCCTCGTCGTCACCGTCGAGGTCGACGGCGCCCTTGGCGATCGACTGGAACGACTTGCCGTCGAACTCCGCACCCGCCGAGACCCACATCTCGTCGACGGGATCGGACAGGACGAGAACCTCGATTCCCTTGGCGCGGAACGCTTCCATGTGCGGCGAGTTCACGATCTGCTGACGCGATTCGCCGGTCATGTAGTAGATCGTGTCCTGACCGCTCTTCATCCGGCCGATGTAGTCGGCGAGTGTGGTCAGTTCGTCCTCGGAGTGGGTGGTCGCGAACGACGAGGCCTTGAGGAGCGCCTCGCGGTTGTCCGGATCGTTGACCAGACCTTCCTTGAACACCCGGCCGAAGGCATCCCAGAACGTGCGGTAGTCGTCGGGCCGGCCGGCGCGCATCTCGGTGACCGTCGAGATCACCTTCTTGGTGAGCCGGCGACGGATCGCGCGGATCTGGCGGTCCTGTTGCAGGATCTCGCGGGACACGTTCAGCGACAGGTCGGCCGCGTCGACGACACCCTTGACGAAGCGCAGGTACTCCGGCATCAGTTCGGCGCAGTCGTCCATGATGAAGACGCGCTTGACGTAGAGGTGGATGCCGACCTTGCTGTCGCGCATGAACAGGTCGAACGGTGGCTGCGTCGGGATGAACAGCAGCGCCTGGTACTCGAAGGTGCCCTCGGCCTGCAGCGTGATGGTCTCCAGCGGCGCATCCCAGGCGTGGGAGACGTGCCGGTAGAACTCCTGGTACTCCTCGTCGGTCACCTCCGAGCGCGACTTGGCCCAGAGCGCCTTCATCGAGTTGATCGTCTCGGCCTCGACGACCGTCTTCGTCTCCGGCGCTTTCTTCTCGTCCGCGTTGTCGGCGTCGGAGGCCTCGGTGTCGGGGGTCTCCACCGGAACGGTCTTCTCGACGTCCATCCGGATCGGCCACGCGATGAAGTCCGAGTACCGCTTCACGAGCTGGCGGAGCTTGGTCGGATCCGAATAGTCGTAGAGGTGATCCTCGGTGTCGACGGGCTTGAGCGCCAACGTGACCGAGGTGCCCTGCGGGGCGTCGGGGACGTCGTCGATCGTGTAGGTTCCGTCGCCGGTCGACTCCCAGCGGGTGCCGGTGCTCTCCCCCGCCTTACGGGTCACCAGCGTGACCTTGTCGGCGACCATGAACGTCGAGTAGAAGCCGATGCCGAACTGACCGATCAGTTCCTCGGCCGCCGCGTCGGACACCCCGTTCGCGCGAGCCTCCGCGAGCGACCGGCGCAACTCGGCCGTGCCCGAACGGGCCAGCGTGCCGATCAGGCCGACGACCTCGTCGCGGGTCATGCCGATGCCGTTGTCGGCCACGACGAGGGTCCGGGCCTCGGCATCGGGGTCGAGCGTGATGTGGAGGTCGGAGGTGTCGACGTCGAGGTCTTTGTCGAGCAGGGACTCCAGCCGCAGCTTGTCCAGTGCGTCGGACGCGTTGGAGATCAGCTCGCGCAGGAAGCTGTCCTTGTTGGAGTAGATCGAGTGGACCATGAGATCCAGCAGCTGCCGGGTCTCGGCCTGGAACTCGTGGACTTCGGGCTGAGCGCTCATCGCAGACCTCCATGTTCTGTTCTCGTGCACCGGACGGACGAACATCTCCGCGCCGGTGCGACACGTGTGACGGACACCGACTTTACCGAGCGGTGGTGTGGCTACCCTGGGTCGGGGACCGACTACCCCGCACGACATCCGTGCCGTGCGGGAACGATCAGGAAGCCAGGTGGATGGGCACACCCCGACTGCTGTTGGTGCACGCGCACCCCGACGACGAATCACTGTGGACCGGTGGACTCATCGCGCGTCACACCGACGCCGGCGGCGAGGTCGACCTCGTGATGTGTACCTGGACCGACGGCACCGTCCGGCACCGCGAACTCGCCGACGCGGTCGACATCCTCGGCATGCCGCGACCACCGATCATGCTCGGCTATGCCGACGACCGGCGACCAGAATCCGCACCCGATGCGCAGCGGCTGTGCGAGGCGTCGTTCGACGAACAGGTCCGTGCGCTCACCCACCACATCCGGGCACTGCAACCCGACATCGTCATCACCTACGACCCGCTGGGTATCTACGGTCACCCCGACCACGTCCACGCGCACCGGCTCGCGTGCGCCGCGGCCGACGCGGCGGCGTCGACGAAGCTCTACCACCGCGCCGGGCCGGCCTGGCGCGTGCGTTCGCTGTACTTCGCCACCATCCCGGAGTGGATGATGGACATCCTCGCGGAGAGCCTGTTCGCGGACATCCCCCGGGAGCAGCTACCCGGCACCCCGGAGTCCGAGATCGACGTGGTCGTCGACGTGTCGGATCTCGCGGCCCGCAAGAGGGCCGCCGTCACCGCCCACCGTTCCGAGATCGATCGCAGCCGGGCCATCTCCGGCTTCATGTCGCTGCCCGACGACATCCAGGAGAAGCTGCTCGGCGTCGAGTGCTATCAGCGCCGCGACCTCGTCCCCGGTGGTTGCGACCTGATCTAGGAGCGGTCGAACGGCGTCACCGCCGATCGCAGACCGCTGGCCCGCTGCACGCGGCGGTCGACCGCCGCGGCCAGCACCTCGGGTGTCCCGACGATCCGCACGTGGTCGCGGGCGCGGGTGATGGCGGTGTACAGCAACTCCCGGGTGAGCAATTCTGAGCCCGTGGGCGGGAGGATCACCGTGACCTGCCGGAACTGGCTGCCCTGGCTGCGGTGGATGGTCATCGCGTGGACCGACACGACGTCGGCGAGCTGCGTCGGGTGCAGGAGTCGCACCGATCCGCCGCGACGGAAGGCGACCCGGACTGCGTCGGCCCCCTGCGTCCGGCCCTCGGGATCGGCGATCACCACGCCCGTGTCGCCGTTGAACGTCGCCGTCTGGCGGTCGTTGGCGGTGACCAGGATGGGCTGTCCCGCATACCATCCGGCTAGCTCGGCGCCGGCGGTGCCCAGCCACTCGGTGATCCTGGCCGACCAGCCACGGACACCCCATGAGCCCTCCCGGTGCGCGCACAGCACCCGGTGGGCGTCGAGCGCGTCGAGCGCCCCGTCGGCATCGGCACGACGGGCCGCTGCCCGCAGCGCCCGGCCCCATTCGACGAGATCGGCACGGACGGCATCGAGGTCGTCGGGCGCGACGAGTTCGACGTTCGGGACGTCGTCCGCGGCGACCAGTCTCAGGACTTCGTCTGCGTCACCGGCGTTCACGGCCGCCGCGACCCGCGAGATGCCGCCGCCGAAACGGAATTGGCGCCGCAGGGTGATGACGCCACCGGCGAGATGATCGGTGTCCTCGGGTTCCAGTTCATGATCGGCATCCCCGCCCACCGCCTCGAGCGCGGCCTGTGATACCGCCGTCATGGTTCCCGAATCTCCCTGCACTCCAGCGACATCCGCCCGTTCGACGAGATCCGCGAGCACCGCTCCGGCCTCGACTGACGCGAGCTGATGCGGGTCACCGACGAAGATCACCCGTGCATCCGGACGGACTGCGTCGAGCAGACGGCTCATCGCGGTCATCGACAGCATCGAGGTCTCGTCGACGACGATGACGTCGTGCGGCAGTGTCCGCCCGCGGCCGTACCTCGGGTTGGCACCCGGGCGCCAGCCGAGCAACGAGTGGAGCGTCACGGCGTGCGCCGTGACGGGAACCGTCGACTCCGCTTCCACCGAGGCCTGCAGCTGAGCCGCCGCCCGGCCCGTCGGCGCGCACAGCCCGATACGGAGGCCGGGTCCCTGCAGGGCGTCCAGCACCGCGAGAATGCGTGCGACCGTGTAGGTCTTGCCGGTGCCGGGACCGCCCGCCAGGACGGTGGTCCAGCGGGTCGCGGCGACCGCTGCCGCCAGCTTCTGCAGGTGCCCGTCCTCAGGCGAGGTGTAGACGGCGGCTATCGCAGCGCGCAGCGCATCGGCTTCGACCACGGGTGTCGTCTGTGCGCGGCGGGCCAGCGTCTCGCGGATCGTCTGTTCCTGCCGAAAGTACTTCTGGAGGTACACCAGCGGCCCGTCGATGGACCGTCGCGCCACCAACGGACGCAACGGACCCGCCTCGCTGCCGGCCACGAGCGGACTCTCGAGCAGTGCGTCGAGCACCGCATCGGACGACGGGATGGTGAGGTCAACGGTGTCGTCGCCGGCCAACTCGCCCAGTCTGTCCAGCGCGAGGCACGTCGAACCGAGCCGCACCGCACGGACCGCCAGCGCGGCGCCGAGACGCGCGGTCTCGGACACCGGCTCGGCGCACATCGCCACGAGACGGTCGGTGATGTGCACGTCCGCGGCGGCGAGCACTCCGGCCTCGTTCCACTCGGCGAGCACACCGGTGGCCCACTCCACCACCTGGACGTCGGACACGGTCATCGGGACGCTCCCGCCAGTGCATCGGACAATGCGAGGATCAGCTCTGCGGGCACATCCCACTCGAACACGCCGCAACCGGGCGGCGTGCCCGGCCCGGCCATCCCGCGCACGAAGTGGTACTGCACCGGGCCGAGATGCCGGACCGGATCGTAGCCGACGACGCGCCATCGCAGATACCTGTGCAGCGCAACCGAATACAGCATCGCCTGCAGCGGATAGTGGGCGGCGATCATCTCGCCTGACATGGCCGCGGTGTCGAAGTCCTCGACGACCAGGTCCCCCGCCCGGATGCGGTTGGTCTTGTAGTCGACGACCACGTAGCGGCCGTCCGGGGTGCGCAGCACCGAGTCGATGCTGCCCGTCAGGAAACCGCGCAGTTCACGATCGGGGAGCTCGCGGAGGTGATCGACGTAGTCACGCAACGGATCGTCGACGGGCAGATACCGGTCCAGCAGTTCGGCGAACACCCCCGGCGTCGCCCCACGGGCGCCGGGTGTGCGATCCGGCGGCCCCAGCGGGAGCTCGAAGTCGAGCTCGGCGAGGCGATCTCCCGGCTCGACGCCCCAGAGATCGCCGAAACCGAGTGGCGTGGTGAGGACGCCGACGAGCGCGGCGACCAGTACGTCGGCGTCGATGTCGGCCGGCAGGACCCCGAGTGCGCGCGAACACAATTCGCGCACATGGGTCTCGATGTCGGGCGCCGAGGTGTCGACGTATTCGAGGACCTCGTGCACCAGGGTGCCGAACGCCGCCCCGTAGGGCAGCCCGTTCATCAGCGACGGCGTTCCCGCTCGGCGCCCCTCGGCGGGCGGCTCGTCGAGCTCGACCGGGTCGGCGACCGGCTCGTCACCCAGGATGTCGTCGGCCGGTTCGCTGCCGGTGGTGACGACAGAACCGGCGGGCCCCCCGGGTGCGCCGTGCGCGACGTCGGCGACGATGGCCGAGTACGACGTGCGACGCCATTCCTGATCGATGGCGCGCCGGAACCGCGCGACCCCGAGGGTCGCCGGCTCGACATCGGCGTGCGGCGGGACCGCCACCGCACCGGCCTCGATCCGGCCGGCGGGCTCGACCGAGATCGCGGCATCGCGCCCGGTCAGGGTGCGCAGGACGCCGACGCACGTCGCGTCGTCGTCGGGTATGGGGACGTCGGGGGCGACCGACCACACCGATTCGCCGGTCTCGGAAGGGATTCGGGTCGCGGTGTCGCGTCCGAAGATCAGTCGGTGCAGCGGTCCGCTCGTGGTGTTCATCGACGGCGCCCACCACGCCACGACCTGCGATTGCGCCCGCGTCAGCGCGACGTAGAGCAACCGGAGGTCTTCACCGGCCGTCTCCTCGGCGTACCGCTTGCGCCGCGCCGCGCGGCCGGGCGCCTGTCCGCCACCGACATCGAGGCGCCGGGTACCCGACTCGTCGTGGTAGGTGATGTTGCCGCGGTCGCCGATCCACGTCCCGTCCCAGCCGTAGGGCACGTAGACGATCGGGAACTGCAGGCCCTTGCTGGCATGCACGGTCATGATCTGGACGGCCTGGGTGTCGCGGTCGAGGCGTCGACTCTGGTCTTCGTATCGCTGGCGCGCGGACGTGTCGGCGATCCGCTCGGCCAGCCACTCGACGAGGCCACTGACTCCCGCCGAGGTCTCGACCACGTGCTTGTTGCAGAGCGCGGACACCTGCAGGAGATCGGTGAGGATGCGTTCACCGTTCTCGGTGGCCAGGACGCGCGCGGCGACACCGTGCGAGTCGAGCAGGCGCTGCGCCATCGCCGCGAACCCGCCCTGCACGAACACCCGTCCCAGCGAGGCCAGTTCGGCCCCGAGCTCGGCGACCTCGGGTTCGCCTGCGGTGGCCACCTTCTCGATCGACCAGCCGAGCAGGGTCGTGAGCGCCGCCAACCGCACGCGGTCCGCGCGGGAGGGTTGTTCGACGGCACGCATCACCCACAGCCAGTGCTGGGCCGCGGTCGTGGAGAACACGTTGACCCCCGACCCGATCACCGAGTTGATGCCGCGCTCGGCGAGCTCCCGCTGGAGCGGTTCGATGGTGCTGTTGAGCCGCACCAGGATCGCGATGTCGCCCGGATCCACCGGGCGGGAGGTTCCGTCGGCCTCGAGTCGAGCGCCCTGGGCGAGGGTCTGCGCGATGTCGTCGGCGACATCGACCGCGATCCGGTCGCGGACGTCCTTCACCGCGGGCAGGTTGTAGGCGTTACGGGACGTGAAGTCGGTGCGCAGGAAGGCGCGGATGCGTAGCGGCGGACGACCGTCGAGCCGGCTGCCCGGGTGTGCCGCCGAGACCGGATGCACCACGATGCCCGGATGTCCCAGCGCCGCTTCGCCGTACAGATGTCCGAGGGCGTCGACCAGCGCGCCGTCGGATCGCCGGTTCACGTCGAGCGCCTGCAAGGTGTCGGCCGAGGACACCGCGGCGAGGTAGCTCAGGACCTCGGCACCGCGGAACCCGTAGATCGACTGTTTGGGGTCGCCGACGAGGATGAGTCGGCGATGGCCGTGGAAACACCGGCGCAGGATGTCCCACTGCAACGGGTCGGTGTCCTGGAACTCGTCGACCAGGACCACGGTGAAGGTGTTGCGGATACGTTCGCACGCGCGCTCGCCGACCACCGGGTCGGTCACGATGCGTTGCAGGATGGCCTGCAGGTCGTCGTAGGTCCGTACGCGCGCATCACGTTTGCGCGCCTCGACGATGCGGCGGACCGCGGACGCGAAACTCACCCGACGGGCGGCCACCGCATCGCCACCCGGCCCGTCGGTCGACTCGGACTCGTCCGGCGCCAGTGCGACCGACGCCTGGCGTACCGCGTCGCGGGCGATCGACTGCGCCTCGGTGAAGTCGAATTCCGGTGTGTCGCTTGCCCAGAAACCGCGCAGGTAGAGGTCCAGCGCCACCTCTTCGGTGAGTTCGTCGACCTCTTCGACGATCGAGTAGACCAGTTCACGCTCACCCAGGAAGCCCAGCGCCTCCAGCATGCGGTTGCAGAACGTGTGGGTGGTCGCGATCGTCGACGCGTCGAAGTCGCTCAGAGCGCGAGCGAGATTGCGACGACGGGTGGCGACCTCGTCCGGTGATCCCTGCGCCAGCATCTGCAGCAGCGCGTCGTGGCCGGGGGCGGCACCGGGACGGTCGAGTCCGTCCAGCAACTCGCGCACGCGGTCTCGCATGCGTTCACGCAGCTCGGCGGTCGCGGCCCGGCTGAAGGTCACCAGCAGCATCTCCGAGATCGGGACTCCCTCGGCGATGTGCCGGGCGGCAAGTCCGACGATGGCGTAGGTCTTCCCGGTTCCGGCGCTCGCCTCCAGGACCGTGGTGTGATCCGGCAGGTCGGCGGTGACGTCGAAGGTGGCCGGCCGTCTCACGTGCCCTCCCGGTGCTCATCGAGTGGCACCCACACGGTTCGCGCCAGCCCGGCGAACAACGGTTCGTCGTCGGCCATGGGCAGTTCGACACCGCCGACGGTGCGATGGTCGGGCGTCGCGCTGTCGAGGAGGTCGTCGAAATCGACCTCGGCCAGCACGTCCCCGCCGAATGCGAGCTTCACATGCGGGTCGTGCGCGGCACCGAATCTGTCGTCGAAGCTCCGGCGGGCGTTGGCGAGCGAGAACGTGCTGCGCCGGCCGGGCCCGTCGTTCTCGACGAACGTGTACGCGGGCTCCAGCGGCAGCGGCAGCGGACGACGCAGACCCTCGTCGCGAAGCCGGACGAGGTCGTGGAGCAACGGCACCGGGTCCTCGGGGCGCCGGAGTCGGATGGTGCTGGTCCCGCCGCCTCGCGGGGCCCGCCCGATCAGGACCGCCGAGTCCACCGACCGCGCCGCGGCATTGCCCTGGGTCGCGGCGGCGGCCACCGCGAGAAGCGTGATCCAGCCGCTGAGTTGCTGTTTGGCCTTGAGCTTGGAGTACGTCGGCCGCACCAACGCGGCCGGCCCGGTGTCGCCGAACACGTCACCGACCGTTCCGTGCACCCGGCGGCCGTCGGGTAGTCGGACCAGGACGTCGAGGGTCGTGGGAGTCCCTGTGCGCAACGGCTCGACGACGCCGTACAGCCGCGTGACCGTCCGCGAGATCGCGCGGAGCTCACGGGTGCCGAAGGCGAATGGCGGCAGCGTGCCGCGCCGGAGCTCGGCCGCCTCGCACTCCCCGATGGACACCCCGGTCAGCATCCGGGAGAGGAATCGGTCGCCGATCCCCCACTTGTCCAGTGGTTCCAGTTCGACGTCGAGCTGGTCGTCGTGTGGCCGGTCGTCGTCGGGGATGCGGGCACCGAGGCGCTGGCGGACGAACGCCACGATCGGGTCCACGTGGAAGTCGATGAGGGTCGCGAGGTCGATGTCTTCGGTGTCGGGGGTCCGTTCCGGCGCGGGCAGCACCTCGGCAGCGGCGACCACCACGCGCCGCGTCGGCTCGCGTAAGGCCTCGGCTCCGCGAAGTATCGACGCGTCGTGGCTGAACGGCCCCGCGATTCCCGGCACGCCACCGGGGGTGAAGTTCCGCGCGTCGAACCCGTGCAGCGAATGCCGGCGAACGGGACTCACGCCGGTCAGACCGGTGAGCGTGTCGACCAGTTCGCTCACGACCACAGCGGGCGGGATCCGCCGGCCGGAGACGGGGTCGGCGCCACTGTAGAAGACGAGGAGGGCATCTTGCGCGGCGCAGATCGCGTCGAGGAAACACTGCCGGTCCTCGTCCCGCGGATTGCGTTCGCCCACCAGCGGATCGACGCCGAGTACGTCATCCCCGTCGATACGCTGGACACGCGGGAACACCTCGGCGTCGATCCCGAGCAGCACGATCACCCGGTGCGGCACCGAGCGCATCGGCACCATCGTGCACACCGTCAGCTCTCCGGTGCGGAAGTTCGAGCGCGTCGGCCGGCCGGCGACCAGCGCCGACAGGAGGTCCCGCACGTCCGCCAGACGCAGCACCTCCTCCGGCTCGACCGGTCGGGTGTCCCCGAAGGCCTCGCTGAGCATTCGGATGGCCTGTGCCCGTTGCCAATCCTCGGCGGGCTCGGTCGCCGTCAGCGACGAGACGGCGTCGATGAGCGTCTCCGCCCATCGGTGCGCGGGAGCGGCTTCCCGCAGTTCGGCCAGCACCCGACCGAGTCGGTCGAGGAACTCGTCGAACCTGCCGACGAGATCGATGCCGGTACTCTCCACTCCGGCGAGCGGCAGTGCGGTACCGAGCCATTCGTCGTCGGCCTCCTCGGCGACGACGCCGAGGGCGATGCGGTCCAGGCCGGCGTCGAAGGTGCCCTGGCGGAATCGTTCGAGACCGTATCGGGCGCGTTCGGCGACACCTATCCCCCAGCGGACGTTGCTGTGCGCCAGCCACTCCCGGATCAGATCCAGGTCGTCGTCGGTCATCGCGAACCGGGTTCGTACCGGCGGGGCGCCGAGGAGGTCGACGACGTCACCGGCGGTCACCCGGCCCGCGGCCAGCTCCACGACTCCGACGATCACGTCGAGGATCGGGTTCACATGGCGAATTCCACGGTCGGCGAGCCGAACTCGCAGGTCGAACGCCGGATGTGGCAGCCCCGCTTGCCCGAATGCGCCACGGATCAGGGGCGCGAAGGTCTCGACGTCCGGGCACATGATGAGGACATCGCGCGGCTGCAGCTCGGGATCGGCGGCGAACAGATGCAGCAACCGATCCCGCAGGACCTCGATCTGCCGCTCGGGCCCGTGACACGCGTGCACCTCGACGGACGGGTCCGCGGAGACGGTCGGGTCCGACGTGCCGGCGAGGCCGGGCGCGGGCGCGAGGCCGGGCGCGGGAGCAAGGTCGTCGCGGATCCCCGACTGGACGACGTGCAGCGCGGTATCGCCGAGCACCGACTCCCGCGGCACATGGTGGAGGTCCCGATCGACGATCGGAGCGAGCCGCAACTGGAGCTCCTGCAGATCACGGGAGAGACCGGCGAGCAGGGGGTTTCGCAGTTCGGGGAGCTCGCACTCCCCGCGTCGAGGTGGGACCCCGTTGCCGGAGCCGGAGTCGACGAGGGCACCGAGGTCCGCCCACAGCCGCGGACTCGGGTGGGGCACGAACAGGTGGACATCGTGGTGGACGGCCGCGGCCGCGGCGATCTGACGGAACGACTCGGTGATCCGCGTCGGCCCGAAGACCGACAGTCGTTCCGGCAATCCCCCCGCCGCGGGGTCGGTGCGCAGCCGATCGCAGACCGCGGCGAGATCCTCCGCGGGATGCGGCCGGCCGATCTCGGCGCGGACCGCGCGCCAGAACCCGGGCTGCCACGCCAGGTCGTCCCGCAGGGGGCGGCCGGCACCGTCGAGATCGTGGCCGGCGGCCCAGTCGGCGATGAGCGACGGACGTGACCGCCCGTACCGGTCGAACAACTCGGCCAGATGGCGTGCGGTGGCGTAGCGGCGCCCGATCCGGGGCGAGGAGGTGTCGCCCGCGCCGATGTGCCGCGCGATCACGTCGAGCGCGGGGTCGTCGACACGGTCGTCGAGGACACGCAGCACCGGCCACGTCAGTTCGGCCGCACGCCACGGATCGTCCGGCGCCGTCAGCGAGCCCGAAGTGTTGAGACGCGTATCACCGAGCACCGCCGCGACGATGGCGTCAGCCAGGCGGGACGGTCCGGTGAAGTCGATGTTGGCCGCGATCCCGTCGTCGCCGGCCCCTGCCCCCAGGCGTCGGGCCAGATGCTGGGCGAGCCACCGCTCGACTCCCGCGGCGGGAACCGACACGATCTCCGGGCGCATCGGGTCGCCCAGCGGGTGCGCGAGGACCTCGGCCAGGGCATCGGCCAGCGTGTCGGTGCGTTCGGCGCGGTGCAGGATGAGCATCGGACGGCTGTGACTCCGGGGCTCGGCCCGGTCAGCCCGCGGCGTTCGACCGGGGCGTGTGGAAACGCACCGGCTCGCCGAGGCGCGCGGTCAGCAGCGGCCGGGCGTCGTCGGGAATCGGGGTGGGTCGGCCGGTGTCCGGGTCGACGACGACCATCGTGGTCTCGGCCGTGGCACACAGCATCCCGGACTGGTCGAACAGGCGCAGGGCCATGACGAACGACGACCGGCCCACGCGTCCGATGCAGGTGCGCACGTGCACCGGGTCGAGCGAGTAGTGCACGGGAGCGGAGAACTCGATGTCCTGACGCGCGACGAGGAACGAGAACTTCCGCGGCCGGTCGGGCATCCATTCATAGAACGAACGCACCCGGCTCTCCTCGAAGATCCGGGAGATCTGCACGTTGTTGATGTGGTTGTTGATGTCCATGTCGCCCCAGCGCAGCGCGACCGGGATGTCGAGGACGTAGTCCGGTCCGGCGGAACCGGCTGCGGTTGCCTCGGGATCGAGGGCATCTGGGTCGGGGGCATCTCGGTGGGGGGCCACGGCGCGATCTTAGTGCGGGACACGCGTACGACGAACTGCAGGAGTCACCGCCGACCAGACCGTAGACTCACTCGCCGGGGCAGGACGTCAGGCGTATCGGTGCGCGCACCCCCGGCGCGCGGTGAGGGGCTCGGGTGAACATCGACACGGCACGGGCTCGGCTGCGCCCGGTGTCCGCCGTCGATGTCGACGAGCTCGTCCACCTCGACAGCGATCCCGAGGTCATGCGGTACGTGAGCGGCGGTGCCGCGACACCGCGCGCCGTGATCGAGGACTGGGTGGTCCCCCGCGCCGAGACCGAACACCGCAGACACGGCACCGGCACCTGGATCCTGTGCGACCCCGCCACCGCCGCCTTCCTCGGCTGGATCTCGCTGCGCACACCACGGCACAGCAACCGTGCCGAACTCGAACTGAGCTATCGCCTCCGGCGCACGGTGTGGGGCCGCGGCCTCGCGACCGAGGCGGCGTTCGCCCTCGTCGCGTTCGCGTTCGACCACCTCGGCACCGAGCGGGTGTTCGCGAGCACGGTCGCCCGCAACGCGTCGTCGCGCCGCGTGATGGAGAAGCTCGGGATGACGCTCTGCGCCATCCACCTCTGCGACGACGCCGCGGACTCGGCCGAGCTGCTGACCATCCACCCGGACCGCGACCGGTCTGAGGTCGAATACGAGCTCCTCCGGGCCGACTGGCAGGAGCGATCGCAACGATGGTCGTCGGCCGGGGGTCTCACCGCGTGAGCGCAACACCCCTCTGGCCGCGCCCATCGGATCATCATTGACTACCGTTGAGAACATGCACGGTCGTACTCCGGCCCCGGCGCTACACGGCCCCCTCGGGTAGCACCCCACTCGGGTTCGCCGAAGTCCGCACGACCGTCGCCCAACGACCTGGAAGGAGATGTCTGGAGATGAGCAGCCCCGCCGTCCAGGCCCCCGCTGGAGCAGCCACGACCCGTCGGAAAGTGGTCATCATCGGTTCGGGCTTCGGCGGATTGTTCGCCGCCCAGCGACTGGCCAAGGCCGATGTCGATGTCACGCTGATCGCCAAGACCACCCATCACCTGTTCCAACCGATGCTCTACCAGGTGGCGACCGGCATCGTCGCCGAGGGCGAGATCGCACCGGCCACCCGCGTGGTCCTGCGCAAGCAGAAGAACACCGCGGTGCTCATGGGTGACGTGTACGACATCGACCTCGAGGCCAAGACCGTCACCTCCCGCCTGCTCGAGCGCATCACGGTCACCCCGTACGACGACCTCATCGTCGCCGCCGGCGCCGATCAGTCGTACTTCGGCAACGATCACTTCGCCGAGTACGCGCCCGGCATGAAGACCATCGACCACGCACTCGAACTGCGCGGACGGATCCTGGGCGCCTTCGAGCAGGCCGAGCTGTCCCACGACCCCGCCGAGCGCGCCAAGCTGCTGACCTTCGTGGTCGTCGGCGCCGGCCCCACCGGTGTCGAATTGGCCGGCCAGATCGCCGAGATGAGCGACAAGACCCTCAAGGGCGCGTTCCGCAACATCGACCCGACCGAAGCCCGGGTGATCCTGCTCGATGCCGCGCCGGCCGTCCTGCCACCGTTCGGCCCGAAGCTCGGCGGCAAGGCCGCGGCCCGCCTCGAGCGCATGGGTGTCGAGATCCAGCTGAACGCGATGGTCGTCGACGTCGACTACGACGGCCTGGTCGTCAAGGAGAAGGACGGCACTACCCGCCGCATCGAGTCGCAGTGCAAGGTGTGGTCGGCCGGCGTACAGGCCAGCCCGCTCGGCCAGCAGCTCGCCGAGCAGTCGGGCGTCGAACTCGACCGCGCCGGCCGGGTGAAGGTGCTCCCCGACCTCACCATCCCCGGCCATCCCGAGGTGTTCGTCGTCGGCGACATGATGGCCGTCGACGGGGTCCCGGGTGTGGCGCAGGGCGCGATCCAAGGCGGCCGCTATGCCGCGGACGCCATCAAGGCCGAGCTGAAGGGGCAGACCCCCGACCAGCGCAAGCCGTTCAGCTACTACGACAAGGGCTCGATGGCGACCATCTCGCGGTACTCCGCGGTGATGCAGGTCCCGATCCCCGGCATCAAGAAGACGTTCGAGACCGAGGGCTACTTCGCCTGGCTCGGCTGGCTGGCGCTGCACCTCGTGTATCTGGTCGGGTTCCGCAACCGCCTGAACACCCTGATCAACTGGTTCTTCGCGTTCACCACGCGCGGCCGTTCGCAGCTCGCGGTGACCGAGCAGCAGGTCTACGCGCGCACCGCGATCGGCCAGTTGTCGGCGCTCGAGAAGGCCGGCGAGACATCCGATGCGGAACCGGCGAAGACCGATGCCGGGACGGTGGACACCGCGTCGACCGCTCCCGGGGCGACGGGCTCGGTCCCCACCGAGGGCAAGGACGCCGACGGCAAGGAATCCGAGGCCGAGGCCAGCTGACCCGCGGGCGGCGGCCGGCCCTTGGGCGGTCGTCTATGGCACGACGGCCAGAGAGTCGATCTCCAGGCCGTCGGCCAGCCGCCGCGCGGTGCTGACCGAGGTCCCGAGCGCCGTGGTCAGACTGGCGCCGCCGGCCAGCTGCAGACGCGCGGCGAACTCGGTCTCGTGCACGTCGCCGGGCCGGTTGTCGGGGTACCGGAACACGCTGCTCGCCGCTCGGTGGCCCGCGGCCCCCGCGGGTGTGCCCTGACCGAGCGAGAGCCGATGGGCCAGCACGACTTGATCGTCGACCTCGACGCGCAGACCCCCGGTCCAGGCACCCATCCGGTCGCGGTCGACGAGGGTGGCGTCCGTCATGCTCGCCGCCCGGCCGATCTGGACGTGCTCGTGGAGATCGAGGGTGGCGCCGGCGGCGAGTCGTGCCGTGATGTCCGAGCGGTGGACCGCGCCACCGGCGACGACCGTCGGTTGCGGGTCGATGCGCAGGCGACCACCGTCGCCGACGGCGATCTCCCACCGAGCCGACGAGTCCGGACGGTCGCGGGCCGGCAGCGCGATCGTCGCCGCGACGCTGCCGAGGCGCAACTGCGCACCCGGTTCGACCTCGATGCGCACCACGATCTCGTCACCACCGAGCGGCGTGGCGGCGGTGCCGATCAGCTGAACGTGGCCCGGCGCGGTCACCCGCACGCCCAGTCCCCCGACCGCCCGATGACGCACGCCACGCTCGACGGTGGCGACGATGTCGACCTCGGTGCGCATCGTCACCCGGCGGCGACCGGGGCCGCCAGTTGGGCCCGGACCCAGGCCAGCACGTCCGTCGCGGCCGGGTCCTCGGTCAGCGAGATCATGGCGGTCTGCCGGCCCTCGCGGACCTTCGCCGCGTCGCGCCGCATGACCTCGAGGTCGGCGTTGACGCGCTCGGCCAGATCGATCTTGTTGATCACCAACAAGTCCGAGAACGTGACGCCGGGTCCGCCCTTGCGGGGCACCTTGTCCCCGCCCGCGACGTCGATGACGAAGATCTGCACGTCGATCAGACCTGTCGAGAATGTCGCGGTGAGATTGTCGCCGCCCGATTCCACGAGGATCAGATCCAGCGGCGGGTTCGCCTCGACGAGATCGTCGATGGCGTCGAGATTGGCGGTGATGTCGTCCCGGATGGCGGTGTGCGGACATCCGCCGGTCTGGACGGCGGTGATCCGTTCATCGGGCAGAACGGCGTTGCGGCGCAGGAAGTCGGCGTCCTCGGTCGTGTAGATGTCGTTTGTCAACACGGCGACCGACAACTCGTCCCGGAGCTGTCGGCACAGTGCGGCCACCAGCGCGGTCTTGCCCGATCCGACCGGGCCACCGACACCGATGCGCAGCGCCTCGCCGGGCTCGCGCTTGCGGCGCGGCCGGTTGTGGTCGTGGGTGTGCGGCTGCCCGTCGATGAGATGCGGGGGCATGGGAACTCCTCTCGGTTCGCGACGGCGACTTCGCCGGGTCACGGGATGGATGGGCGGTGGTCAGGACATGAACAGCGGCATCGGTTGCCGCTCATGGCGTTCGGCGAAGATGTCGAGCACCGGATCGGACAGGTCCGACAGGCCGACCGCGGCCTCGGCGGCGACGCGTTCGCACTCGGGACCGAGTTCGGCGATCATGATCGACACGTCGGCCGGGTCGAGTGCGAGCAGGCGCTGGCCGGCAGTCGCCGACCCGCTCATCGTGGTGTACACGAGGATCAGGGCCGTGTGGAAACCCGACAGCGAGGACACCGCGCCGATCGACCCGCTGATGACGGGGAGATGCGTCGACGGCCGGTGGGCCGACCAATCGACGTCCGGCCACATCCGCCGCGCCAGCCGCACCATCCCGCGGCCCTGCGCCAGCGATGCCTTCCGTGCGGCCGCCGACGGTGTGCGCGCATCGGTTTCGCGTTGCGCGCGGGGCACGTCGAGCGCGCCGTCGGCCACGGCCGCCGCCACCGATGCCGCGACGAGACCGCTCGTGGTCACCCGGCGGTACAGGAAGGACGCGAGATCGCCTGCGGTGCGAATGAATCCGTCGGTGATCGCCTGCTCGACGCCACCGGAGTGGACGTGCCCGCCCACCGGTAGACGCGAATCCGCCAGGGCCAGCATCATCGCCAGCGGCGCGGAGGCGCCCGCGTTCGTGTCGTCGGGTCGCATCAGAACAGGAAATACCGTTGCGCCATCGGGAGTTCGGCGACGGGCTCGGACTCCCACACCTCACCGTCGACCCGCACCGTGAACGTGTCGGGGTCGACCTCGATCGTCGGGCAGGCGTCGTTGTTGACCATGTCGGCCTTCCCGACGCCGCGGGTGTTCTTGACAGGGACGAACCTGCGGTCGACCCCGATGCGCCCGGCGAGATCGGCGTCGGCACCCGGGGCGACGAAGCTGACCGACGTCGCGGCCGCGAGTTTCGGTGCGGCGCCGAACATCGGGCGCGGGAAGACCGGTTGCGGCGTGGGGATCGAGGCGTTGGCGTCGCCCATCGCCGCCCACGCGATGGCGCCGCCCTTGATGACCAGATCGGGGCGGATCCCGAAGAACGCCGGGTCCCACAGCACGAGGTCGGCGAGCTTACCGACCTCGACGGATCCGATCTCGTCGTCGAAGCCATGCGCACGCGCCGGACAGATCGTGTACTTCGCGATGTAGCGCCGTGCGCGATTGTTGTCCGCCCGACCGTCGCCGGGCAGCGATCCGCGTTTGCGCTTCATCACGTGCGCCGTCTGCCACGTCCGGAGCACGACTTCGCCGATCCGGCCCATCGCCTGCGAGTCCGAGCCGATCATCGAGATGGCGCCCAGGTCGTGCAGGAGGTCTTCGGCCGCGATCGTGGACGGCCGGATCCGGCTCTCGGCGAAGGCGAGGTCCTCCGGCACGGTGGGGTTGAGATGGTGGCAGACCATCAACATGTCGAGATGCTCGTCGAGTGTGTTGACCGTGTGCGGGCGCGTCGGATTCGTCGACGACGGAAGCACATTCGGGTAGGCCGCGACCGTGATGATGTCCGGCGCGTGACCACCGCCCGCGCCCTCGGTGTGGTAGGCGTGGATGCCGCGGCCGGCGATCGCGCCGAGGGTCGTCTCCACGAACCCGGCCTCGTTCAGGGTGTCGGAGTGCAGGGCGACCTGCACGCCGGTCTCATCGGCCACCCGCAGGCAGGCTTCGATGGCCGCGGGCGTACTGCCCCAGTCCTCGTGCAGCTTGAAACCCGAAGCGCCCGCGCGGATCTGCTCGTGCATCGACTCGGCGCTGACGGTGTTGCCCTTGCCGAGGAGCGCGATGTTCATCGGCCAGTGATCGGTTGCGGCGAGGATCGAGGCCAGATGCCACGCGCCGGGTGTCACGGTGGTGGCCTTGCTGCCCTCGGCCGGACCCGTACCGCCGCCGATCACGGTGGTGATCCCGTTGCCCAACGCCTCGTCCATGATCTGCGGACAGATGAAGTGCACATGGCAGTCGATCGCGCCTGCGGTGACGATCTTGCCGTTGCCGGCGATGATCTCGGTCGACGGCCCGATGACCAGGTCCGGATGCACCCCGTCCATGGTGTCGGGATTACCCGCCTTGCCCATCGCGACGATGCGTCCGTCCCGAATCCCCAGGTCGGCCTTGATGATTCCCCAGTGATCGAGGACCACGACACCGGTGATGACGGTGTCGGGGGCGCCGTCGGCGCGGGTCGCCCGACTCTGTCCCATCGACTCGCGGATCACCTTGCCACCGCCGAAGACGGCCTCGTCTCCGGCGCGACCCGGTCCGCCCGACAGGTCCTCGGTGACCTCGATGAGCAGATCGGTGTCGGCGAGGCGGATCAGATCGCCCGTGGTCGGGCCGAACAGCTGTGCGTACCGGTCACGTCCCAGGATGGCCATGCGTCACTCACTCTCGTCGGTACGGACGGCGTCGACCGGTCCGCAGGCACCGGGGGGCTCCAAGGAGATCCCGTACACCTCGCGGGTTCCGCCGAGCGGGACCAGACCGACGGTCATCTCGATGCCGGGCTCGAAACGCACCGCGGTCCCGGCCGGGATGTCGAGGCGGCGGCCGTGTGCGCGAGCGCGGTCGAAGACGAGTGCGGCGTTCGACTGCGGGAAGTGGACGTGACTGCCGACCTGCACCGGACGATCGCCGGAGTTGACGACCCGGAGTTCGACGGCGTCGGCACCCGCGTTGAGCTCGATGGTCCCGTCAGCGGCGATGACCTCACCCGGCACGAGTGTCGATCGCGGGCCGGGATGCGTACCCGACATTTCGGTCTCCTCTGGACTGCTGCTGTTCGATGGACGGGCGCGGGGCGCCACGATCCACCTCGGACGGTGCCCCGATCGCGGGGCGTCAGGCGATGGGGTCGTGCACGGTCACCAGCTTGGTGCCGTCGGGGAACGTCGCCTCCACCTGGACGTCGTGCAGCATCTCCGGCACCCCGTCCATGACGTCGTCGCGCCGGAGCACCTCGCGGCCGGATGTCATCAGCTCGGCCACCGACCGGCCGTCGCGGGCGCCCTCCAGGACGTGATCGGTGATCAGCGCGACCGACTCCGGGTGGTTGAGCTTCAGGCCGCGCCCCTGCCGCCGCCGGGCCAGCTCGGCCGCGTAGGAGATCAACAGCCGTTCTTGTTCATGCGGCGACAGTCGCACCGGGAGCGCTCCTCGAGAGTGTTCGGCCGGACGGTCTGTTCGGTGGGTCCGGCCGGGCAGTAGGAGTCATCCTGCCATGCCGACACGGGGTCGGCGCGCCGAGTGGCGATGGGGTGACGCGGGCCTCAACGGCCTATGTGACCTCGATGTTCTGCAGCCGCACCTGCGACTTGGCCAGCATCTTTCCGTCCTGGTCGACCATGTCGACAGCCCACAGCTGCTGGCGACGGCCCCGGTGGATCGGGGTGGACGTCGCGGTGACCGTGCCGGCGCGGACGGACCGGAGGAAGTCGGTGTTGTTGTTCACCCCGACGGCGGTGCCGCCGATCCCGGAATCCTGCAGCCAGAGGAAACCGCTCATGCTGGCGACACTCTCACCGACCGCGCAATAGACGCCGCCGTGCACGATGCCGAACGGCTGATGATGACGCTCGGTGATCTCCATCGTGGCCACGATCCGGTCCGGCCCGGCCTCGACGACCTCGAGTCCCAGGACCCCGTCGAGCCCTTTGCCGAATGAATCCCGGAGAACATCGTCCGCACTGTCAGCAGTCATGACGTCAACAGTCGCATGTCGGTCGGATCGTGGCGACAGCAGTCCGGGACTCGGCGGGGAACCGGGCTCGACCGCCGATCGTTTGCCCCCCGAGGATCCCAGAAGGCCCCGCATCTCTGGGAGATGCGGGGCCTTCCGTGCCGTGGACCGGGGGTCTCTGCAGCCCTCAGGACTCTCGCGCGGTCCGACGTGACACTTAATGTAGGCTAGCCTTACCAACCTGTCAAGCGTTCGGGAAAAGGCCACGTCAGGAGCGTGGTGACCGACATCGGCGTCGCTCGGCACACCGACCCGCAACAACTGGGTATCCACCGGACCCACAAACGGAGGCACAGCAGTAAAATGCGAAAGATGAATGGCCTGGGCGACCTCGAACGCGCTGTGATGGACACGTTGTGGGAGAGTTCGACCCCGCAGACCGTGCGGCAGGTACACGCCGCACTGTCCCGGGACCGCTCCCTTGCGTACACGACCGTCATGACAGTCCTGCAGCGACTGGCGAAGAAGAACCTGGTGACGCAGATCCGCGACGACCGGGCCCACAAGTACGTCCCCACCCATCCCCGCGAGGACCTGGTCGCCAGCCTCATGGTCGACGCGCTCAGCGAGGCCGCCGCTCCCGGCTCCCGACATGCGGCCCTGGTGTCCTTCGTCGGTCGCGTGGGCGCCGACGAGGCGGCCGCCCTCCGTTCCGCACTCGATGAACTCGAAGCCGCCCGCGGAACGAGCGACACCGGCTAGATTCGCGGCACCACCACTCGCAGCCCACCCTGAGGAATCACCAGATGACCGCCTTGCTCTTCGGCATCGTCAGCCTGGTGCTCGCCGGACCCGTACCCGAGGCACTGTCCCGGGCCCGCTGGCCGATCCGAGCACCACGCGCGGCGATGACGCTGTGGCAGGCCATTGCCCTGGCCGCCGTGCTGTCGGCGTTCAGCTGTGGCCTGGCGATCGCGGCGAACATCCTCGTGATCGGTCCCGACGGCACCCCGACGACGCACCCGGTCCGTGAGATCGAACGCCTCGGCTGGCCGCTGTGGCTCCTCTGCGTCGGGGTCTTCGTGCTCACCCTGCTCGTCGGCGCGCGGCTGTTCTACACCGTGATCCGCGTCGGCCTGCGCACCCGCGCCCGGCGCAAGGCGCACCGTCAGCTCATCGACATCCTCGACCGTTGCGACCGGACCGACGACGCCGACGATCCGCTCTACGCCCGCGACGTCCGGATGATCGACGTCGAACAACCCCTCGCCTACTGCCTGCCCGGGCTGCGTCAGCGCGTCGTGGTCAGCGAAGGCGTGGTGCATCGGCTCACCCGTGACGAACTCGTCGCGGTGATCGCCCACGAACGCGCGCACCTCCGCGCCCGCCACGACCTCGTCCTCGAGGCCTTCATCGCGTTGCACGAGGCGTTCCCCCGCTTCGTCCGCAGCAGCTCGGCGCTCGGCGCCGCGGAACTGCTCGTCGAGGCACTGGCCGACGACCAGGCCGTCCGCGCGACCACCCCGACGACACTGGGTCGCGCACTGGTCGCGTGCGCCGACGCGGTGGCTCCCCGCGGGGCGATGGCGGTCGGCGGGCCGACCACCCTGACCCGCGTCCACCGGCTCCGCGACGACCGTCCCGCACGCGTTCTCGCGGCCGGCGCCTACATCGCCGCCGCCGCGATCCTGGTCCTGCCGACCCTCGCGGTCGCGATCCCGTGGCTTACCGAGCTCAACCGACTCATGTCGGCGTTCTGACGACTCCTGCCCCCGGCGGTATCGGACCGCCGTCACACGTGGAGGCAGATCGCCGCTTCGGACACAGAGGCAATAGGCTGTCCGCATGAACAATGTCGACGCATCGTCCTCCTCCGCGAAGGCCCAGATCGGTGTCACCGGCCTGGCCGTCATGGGTTCGAACATCGCACGCAACTTCGCCCGTCACGGGTATACGGTCGCGCTGCACAACCGCAGCATCGCCAAGACCGACGCGCTGCTCGAAAACCACGGCGGCGACGGCAACTTCATCCGCACCGAGACGGTGGCCGAGTTCGTGGCCGCACTCGAGCGTCCGCGCCGGGTCCTCATCATGGTGAAGGCGGGCGACGCGACCGACGCGGTCATCGAGGAACTCGCCGACGCGATGGAGCCGGGCGACATCATCATCGACGGCGGCAACGCCCTCTACACCGACACCATCCGGCGCGAGGCCGCGATGTCGGCCCGCGGACTCAACTTCGTCGGCGCGGGCATCTCCGGCGGCGAAGAGGGCGCGCTCAACGGCCCGTCGATCATGCCGGGCGGACCCGCCGAGTCCTACGAGTCGCTCGGGCCCCTCCTCGAGTCGATCGCCGCCCAGGTCGACGGCGAGCCGTGCTGCACCCACATCGGGCCCGACGGCAGCGGCCACTTCGTCAAGATGGTGCACAACGGCATCGAGTACGCCGACATGCAGCTCATCGGCGAGGCCTACGACCTCATGCGCAAGGCCCTGGACATGCCGGTCTCGGAGATCGCCGACGTCTTCCGCGACTGGAACACCACCGAACTCGAGAGCTACCTGATCGAGATCACCGCGGAGGTCCTCAGCCAGGTCGACGACGAGACCGGCAAGCCGCTGGTCGACGTCATCGTCGACGCCGCGGGTCAGAAGGGCACCGGCCGCTGGACCGTGAAGTCCGCACTCGACCTGGGCATCCCGACGACCGGGATCGCCGAGGCCGTGTTCGCCCGCGCCCTGTCGAGCGCCACCGATCAGCGCGTCGCCGCGCGCGGCCTGTCGTCGGGCAACCTCGGCTCGGCCCCCGCCGACCGCGAGAGCTTCGTCAACGACATCAAGACGGCCCTATACGCCTCCAAGGTCGTCGCCTACGCCCAGGGCTTCGATCAGATCGCCGCCGGCAGCGCCGAGTACGGCTGGGATGTCGACCGCGGAGCACTGGCCACCATCTGGCGCGGCGGCTGCATCATCCGGGCACAGTTCCTCAACCGCATCCGTGAGGCCTACCACGACGACCCCGCCCTTCCGAGCCTGCTTCTCGCGCCGTACTTCCGCGAAGCCGTCGAGGTCGGCATCGACAGTTGGCGCCGGGTGGTTTCGACCGCGACGCTGCTCGGTATACCCGTGCCGGCCTTCGCGTCGTCGCTGTCGTACTACGACGGTCTGCGCGCCGAACGGCTGCCGGCCGCGCTGACCCAGGGTCTGCGCGACTTCTTCGGTGCGCACACCTACCAGCGCATCGACAAGGAGGGCACGTTCCACACACTGTGGAGCGGCGACCGCTCCGAAGTGACCGAATAGGAGCCTGCGAACCCCAGTGCGATTCATCGAAGGCCACCGGCCGACACATGATCTGACCTACGACGATCTGTTCATCGTCCCCGGCAGGTCGGATGTCAGTTCCCGATTCGACGTCGACCTGTCGACGTCGGACGGCAGCGGTACCACGATCCCGCTGGTCGTGGCGAACATGACGGCGGTGGCGGGCAAGCGCATGGCCGAGACGGTGGCCCGCCGCGGTGGGCTCGTGGTCCTCCCCCAGGACCTGCCCATCGAGGCGGCCGCCGCGTCCATCGCCTTCGTGAAGTCACGGCACCTGGTGGCCGACACACCCGTCACCCTCGACCCGGACGCGTCGGTCACCGATGCGGTCGCGTTGATCCCGAAGCGTTCCCACGGCGCGGCCGTCGTGGTCGAAGACGGCCGGCCGGTGGGTGTCGTGACCGAGAGACGGTGCCGCGACGTCGACCGGTTCGCCCGGGTCCGCGAGATCGTCGACCCCGACATCGTGACGCTGCCCGTCGACACCCCGCCCCGCGAGGTCTTCGACGCGCTGGGTGACCTGCACCTGGGCCTGGCCGTGCTCGTCGAACCCGACGGCCGGCTCACCGGGGTGCTCAACCGCGTCGGTGCCCTGCGGCATGCGATCTACACGCCGAACCTCGACTCCGCCGGCGCCCTGCGGATCGCGGCGGCCGTCGGCATCAACGGCGACGTCGTGGGCAAGGCTCGCGCGTTGGTCGCCGCGGGAGCGGATCTACTGGTGATCGACACCGCGCACGGCCATCAGGAGAAGATGCTCACCGCGCTGTCCGCGGTCGCCGACGCCGACTTCGGCGTCCCGATCGCGGCCGGCAATGTCGTGTCGGCCGAGGGCACGCTCGACCTCATCGACGCCGGCGCGTCGATCATCAAGGTCGGTGTCGGGCCGGGCGCGATGTGCACCACCCGCATGATGACCGGCGTCGGGCGTCCCCAGTTCTCGGCGGTCGCCGAATGCGCCGCGGTCGCCGCGGGACACGGTGCAGCGGTCTGGGCCGACGGCGGTGTCCGACACCCGCGCGATGTCGCGCTCGCACTGGCCGCCGGGGCGTCGAACGTGATGGTCGGCTCGTGGTTCGCCGGGACCCACGAGTCACCGGGCGACCTGCTCGTGGACGAGCGGGGTCCGTACAAGGTGAGTTTCGGCATGGCCTCGAAGCGGGCGGTCGCGGCCCGGTCGAGCGGCGACAGCACCTACGACCGAGCACGCAAGAGCTTGTTCGAAGAGGGCATCTCGAGTTCACGGATCCGCCTGAACCCGGAGCGGCCCGGCGTCGAGGACGTCATCGACCACATCTGTGCGGGCGTCCGCAGCACGGCCACGTACACCGGCGCCCGCAACCTGCGCGAACTCCACGACAAGGTGGTGTTGGGCATCCAGTCGCCCGCCGGCTTCGCCGAAGGACGGCCCCTGCCGGGCGGGTGGTGACGTGGAGATCCTGCTCCTGGTCGCGAGTCTCGTCGGATTCATCGCGCTGACGCTCGGGACGGCGCTGTTCGTGGCGGCCGAGTTCTCCCTCACCGCGTTGGAGCGGTCGACGATCACCGCCGACGTGGCCGATCGCGCGGACCGTCGTTCTCGGATGGTCCAACGCGCGCACTCCACCCTGTCGTTCCAGCTGTCGGGCGCGCAGCTGGGCATCACGATCACGACCCTCATCACCGGCTACATCGCCGAACCGGTCCTCGCCCGGATCCTCCAGCCGCCGCTGACCGCACTCGGCGTCGGCGAGTCGGTGGCCTCGGCGACCTCGCTCATCCTCGCGCTGGTGATCGCGACCTCCCTGTCGATGGTGCTCGGCGAGCTCATCCCGAAGAACCTCGCGATCGCCAAGCCGCTCGCGGTGGCGCGGGCCACCGCCGGCCCGATGACCGTGTTCTCCGCGGTCTTCCGCTGGGCGATCAACGGATTGAACGGCACGGCGAACTGGATCGTCCGCCGACTCGGCATCGAACCGACCGATGAGCTGGCCTCCGCGCGGTCGCCCCAGGAACTCGTCTCGCTCGTCCGTAACTCGGCACGTCGCGGTGCCCTCGACCAGCAGACGGCGACCCTCGTCGACCGCTCGCTGCGCTTCGGCGAACTGACCGCCGAGGACCTGATGACCCCCCGCGTGACCATCGATTGTCTCGACCGCGCCGACTCCGTCCGCGACCTCGTCATGGCGTCGTCGCGCACCGGGCACTCCCGTTTCCCGGTCGTCATCGACGGCGACCTCGACGACCTCGTCGGGGTCGTGCACATCAAACAGGCCTTCACCGTTCCGCCCGAGCGACAGGCCACCACCTCGGTCACCTCGATCGCCCGGCCGGTGCCACGTGTGCCGGCCAGCCTCGACGGTGACGCGCTGATGGAACGCATCCGCGCCGACGGGATGGAGCTGTGCGTCGTGATCGACGAATACGGCGGGACCGCCGGCATCGTCACCACCGAAGACCTCATCGAGGAGATCCTCGGCGACGTCACCGACGAACACGACGACGAACGCGCCGACGTCGCGGTCGACGGCAACGGTTACCTCTGTGCCGGACTGCTGCGCATCGACGAGCTGTACGACGCCGTCGGCTACCACGCCCCCGAAGGGCCCTACGACACGCTGGGTGGACTCGTCATGTACTGCCTGGGACGCATTCCCACCGTCGACGACGAGGTGGACCTCCCACGACGCTCGGCCGTCGGCGAGACCGACGACGACACCGCCCAGTCGCCCGACCGCGGCCCCGACGTCACCTGGCGTGCGACCGTCACCCAGATGGACGGACGCCGGGTCGACGTGGTCGCCATCCGGCCGGCTCCCGCGGATCAGGTCCGGGCGGCTCACGCGGACCGAGACCTCTCCGCCGCTTCCGAACGAAACGGCGAACCGTCGCGCATCCAGGAGGACCCGCATGGGCGGTGATCTGTGGGCGGTCGGGCTGACCGTCGTCCTCCTGGCCGGCAACGCGTTCTTCGTGGGTGCCGAGTTCTCCCTGATCTCGGCTCGGCGCGACCGCCTCGAAGCCCTCGCCGAGAGCGGCAAGAGCCGCGCGAGGACCGTCATCCACGCCGGCGAACGGCTGTCGCTGATGCTGGCCGGTGCGCAGCTCGGCATCACGATCTGCTCGATCCTGCTCGGCCGGGTCGGCGAGCCCGCGGTCGCGCATCTCATCGAGGCGCCGCTGCACCTGGCGCACGTTCCCGATGCCCTTCTCCACCCGATCTCGTTCGCCATCGCGCTGTCGCTGGTCGTGGTGCTGCACATCCTGCTGGGTGAGATGGTGCCGAAGAACATCGCGCTGGCCGGCCCGGAGTCGTCCGCGATGCTCCTCGTGCCGGCACATCTGCTCTTCATCCGGCTGGTCCGGCCGTTGATCGCGTTCTACAACTGGCTGGCAAACATCTCCCTGCGGCTCCTCCGAGTGGAACCGAAGGACGAACTCGAGTCCACGGTGTCGCTGGGCGAGCTGGCCGAGATGGTCGGCGAGTCCAAGCAGGAAGGCCTCATCGACGCCGAGGAGCACGAACGACTGACCCGCGCCCTGCAATCCATCGGCCGCACGGTGTCGGAGGTGATGATCCCGCTGGACCAGATGCGCAGTGTCGGTGTGCAGGTGTCCGGTTCCGGCGGCATCGGACCGACGCTGGGTGCCGTGGAGAAAGCGGTCGGCGAGACGGGGTTCTCCCGGTTCCCCGTCCGCGGACCCGACGGCACCTTCACCGGCTATCTGCACCTCAAGGACGTACTCGACGAGATCCTCGACGAGCACGTCGGACCGGACACCATCATCGGCGTCGACAAGATCCGGCCGCTGCCGGTCATCGATTCGACGACGCCCCTCGACGAGGCCACGGGAGTGCTGCGGCGGACCAGTTCGCATCTGGGCGCGGTGGTCGACGACAGCGGCCGCACCATCGGCATCGTCCCGCTCGCCGACCTGGTGGAGGAGTTCGTCGGCAACGTCCGCGACGAGACACACCGGGTGTGACCACGATGACCGCGCAACTGGAACATCCGGAGCTCGACCTGGCGGCGCAGGTCCTGGACGCCGACGAGTGGCGAGCACGCCGCGACGCCCATCGGCGGGCGGTGGAGGAGCTGATCGGCCCCTACCTCGACGCCCGGCGTCGCGGCGCCCGTCACCCGGTGATCGACTTCTTGTTCACCTACTACTCGTCACGTCCGGCGCACGTGCTGCGCTGGCATCCCGGGTTCGGTGTGACGATCGAGGACGGCGACGAGTTCCTCGGCCTGCGTGGCTACGAGCAGACCGCCGCCGGTGTGAGCGTCGGCGACGCCTATCTCCGGCACCGCGGCGAAGCGCTCGCCGCCGCCGTGGACATGCTCGGCGCCACCGCCCGACGACCCGCTCGGCTCGGCTGTTTCGGCCTGCACGAGTGGGCGATGGTCTACCGCACCGACGACACCCGGCACGACCTGCCGCTGCGATTGGGGTCCGCGGGCACCGACGCGGTCGTCGAGTCGATGCCGCTGCGGTGCACCCACTTCGACGCCTACCGGTTCTTCACCGACCCGGCGCGTCCGCGCAACGACACCACGCTGAGCCGGGTGACGCAGATCGCGCACGAACAACCGGGTTGCCTGCACGCGACGATGGACCTCTACCGGTACTGCTTCACCCTCGCGCCTCTCGTGCCGTCGGACCTGACGCTCGACTGCTTCGCGCTGGCACTCCGAGCCCGCGACCTCGACATGCGCGCCAGTCCCTACGATCTCAGCGACCTCGGTTACGAGCCGGTCCGCATCGAGACAGCCGCCGGCAGGGCCGACTACGTGCGCGAGCAGTCGGCGATCGCCGAACGGGGAATGACCCTGCGGACGCGGTTGCTCACCATCTGTACGGAGCTCGCGGACCTCGCGACCGTGCCCGGCGGGAGGCGCCTGCCGTCCGCCGTTACCGACGAGTAGCATGTATGCGTCGTCATTCGCTCGAGAAAGGCTGCCATGTCTGACCGGATCACCGTCAACGGGTTGCAGGTCGCTACCGTCCTGCACGACTTCATCAACAACGAGGCGTTGCCCGGTACCGGTGTAGATGCGGACGCCTTCTGGGCCGGTGCGGCCTCGGTCATCGCCGATCTCGCCCCGCGCAACCGCGAACTGCTCGCCGTCCGCGACGACCTGCAGACCAAGCTCGACGCCTGGCACCGCGATCACAAGGACGCCGACCTCACCCCCGGCAGCGCCGACTTCGACTCCTACAAGTCGTTTCTGACCGAGATCGGCTACCTCGCTGAGGTCCCCGCCGACTTCCAGATCACCACGTCGAACGTCGACCGCGAGATCGCCGACACCGCGGGCCCGCAGCTCGTGGTCCCGATCCTCAACGCGCGGTTCGCGCTGAACGCCTCGAACGCCCGCTGGGGTTCGCTGTACGACGCGCTCTACGGTACCGACGCGATCCCCGAGACCGACGGCGCGGAGAAGGGCTCGTCCTACAACAAGGTGCGCGGCGACAAGGTCATCGCCTACGCCAAGGACTTCCTCGACCAGGCCGTGCCGCTCGAACAGTGCAGCTACACCGATGTGCGGGCGTTCGCCGTCACCGACGGCGCGCTGCAGGTGACGCTGGACAGCGACAAGACCTCCACCCTGGCCGACCCGACCGCGTTCGTCGGCTACCGCGGCGACGCGGCTTCGCCGACCTCGATCCTGCTGCGCAACAACGGCCTTCACCTCGACATCGAGATCGATCCGTCCTCGCCCATCGGGTCCACCGACCCGGCCGGAATCAAGGACGTCGTCGTCGAATCCGCGATCACCACGATCATGGACTTCGAGGACTCGGTCGCTGCGGTCGACGCCGAAGACAAGGTCGTCGGGTACCGGAACTGGCTGGGCCTCAACAAGGGTGACCTCGCCGAGGAGGTTTCCAAGGGCGGCAAGACCTTCACGCGCGTGCTCAACGGCAACCGCGAGTACACCGCGCCGGACGGCACCACCTTCGACCTGCACGGGCGTTCGCTGCTGTTCGTCCGCAACGTGGGCCACCTGATGACCAACGACGCGATTCTCGACGCCGACGGCAACGAGGTCCCCGAGGGCATCCTCGACGGTCTGATCACGTCACTGATCGGCATCCACGGTTTGAGCGGCGCCGGGAGCGAAGCGAGCGGGCCGAATGGATCGCAAGCAGAGGGTCTACAGAACTCGCGGACCGGATCGGTCTACATCGTGAAGCCGAAGATGCACGGCCCCGACGAGGTCGCCTTCACCGTCGAACTGTTCGGCCGTGTGGAGAAGGTCCTCGGCCTGCCCGAGAACACGCTCAAGGTCGGGATCATGGACGAGGAGCGCCGCACCACGGTGAACCTCAAGGCCTGCATCAAGGCCGCCGAGCAGCGCGTGGTGTTCATCAACACCGGCTTCCTCGACCGCACCGGCGACGAGATCCACACCTCGATGGAAGCCGGGCCGATGGTGCGCAAGGGCGAGATGAAGCAGCAGACCTGGATCGGGGCGTACGAGAACTTCAACGTCGACACCGGCTTGCACGCGGGCCTGCAGCACAAGGCCCAGATCGGCAAGGGCATGTGGGCCATGCCCGACCTGATGGCCGACATGCTCGAGCAGAAGATCGGGCACCCGAAGGCCGGCGCCACCACCGCATGGGTGCCGTCACCGACGGCCGCCACTCTGCACGCGCTGCACTACCACCTCGTCGACGTCTTCGAGCGCCAGGACGAGATCGCCAAGCGCGATCCCGCCCGGGTCGAGGACATCCTCACCATCCCGCTCGCGCCGAAGACCGACTGGTCCGACGAGGAGAAGCAGCAGGAACTCGACAACAACTGCCAGTCCATCCTCGGTTACGTGGTGCGATGGATCGACCAGGGTGTCGGCTGCTCCAAGGTCCCCGACATCCACGACGTCGCTCTCATGGAAGACCGTGCGACGCTTCGGATCTCGAGCCAGCTGCTGGCGAACTGGCTTCGCCACGGCATCGTCGGCGAGGCCGACGTGGTGGCCTCGCTCGAGCGGATGGCCCCGGTCGTCGACCGGCAGAACGCCGGTGACCCGACCTACCGCCCCCTGGCGCCGGACTTCGACTCCAACATCGCCTTCCAGGCGGCCAAGGAGCTGATCCTCGAGGGCACGACGCAGCCGAGCGGCTACACCGAGCCGATCCTGCACCGCCGTCGCCGCGAGTACAAGGCGGCGAACCCGGCCGGCTGAGCACCGGGTTCCACGTAGGCGATACGACCGTGCCGAACCGCCGAGAGTCGGCACGGCGTATCGTCGTACCCTGCACTGCGCACCGGCTCGCCACGGCCGACCGGGCGAGGGACGCACCGAGCAGGGAGGGCATCGGCGTTGGCACATCACCGGAGTAGCGGCGGGGAGAGCATCCGAAGCCGCGGCGTGAGCCGAGGTGTCGTCGCCGCACTCTTGTCGATCCTGCTCGTCGCGGCCGTCGTCGTCATCTGGCAGGACCTCGGCGATCAGATCGATCGCCAGGCCGAGGAGGCCGCCGCGCAGTGCGTCGAGGGTCGTGAGTCGGTACCGATCGTCGCCGATCCGGATATTGCGCCGGGACTGGCGGCCGTCGCCCGCAACTTCGGCGAGACGAACCCCGTCGTGCGCGACAAATGCGTCAGCGTCGACGTCCGGCCGGGCGACGCGAAGATCACCCTCGACGGTCTGTCGGGGTCGTGGGACACCGAGTCGATGGGCGCATACCCGGCCGCCTGGGTGCCGCAGTCGTCGGTGTGGTCGGCAGATCTGGCGGCGGCGAAACCCGATGCGATCGAGGGCAACACCCGATCGCTGGTCTCGACGCCGGTCGTGCTGGCGGTGTCCCCCGAGCTCAACAGCTCCCTGGCCGGCAGTCTCGACTGGTCGCAGATCCCCACCCTGCAGCGCCGCGACAACTCACTCGCCGACTTCGGACTCCAGGGTTGGGGATCGTTGCGCATGGCGATGCCTATCGGCGCACAGTCCGACGCCAGCGCGCTGGCCGCCCAGGCGGTCGCGACACGCGTCACCCGGACCACCGGACCGCTGACCACCGCCGACGCCGAGTCGCCGCGGGTCAGTTCCAGTGTCCGCGCCATGCTGGAGGGCGCGCCGCTCTCCCCGGACGGGACACCCCAGGGCGCGGCAACGGCCATCGCCGACGCACCGGACGCGGCCCGAGCGGAGATCCACGTCGTGCCCATCACTGAACAACGCCTGTTCCAGATGACCCGCGAGGACGACCGCGCACGCCTGGCCGAACTCATCCCGTCGGGTCCGACGCCGATCGCCGACTACCCCGTCATCCGGATGTCGGGTCCCGAGGTCTCCGAGTCGGCAGCCGATGCCGTCGCCGAGTTCATCCAGTTCGCCTCGGAGCCCGAGCAGTTGCAGTTGCTCACCGAGCTCGGTTTCCGCGGCGACGCCCCGATGCCCTCCCCGACCCCGACCGTGACGTTCCCGCGCACGCCCGATCCGATGCCGACACCCGAGAACGGCGCGATCGTCGCCATCAACCGGCTCGTCTACGGGCCGGCCAGCGTTCCGGCGAGCTCCACGCCGCCCTCGGTGCCGTCGGGAAGCGCGGGGGGTTAGAGCTCGCGAGGACGGGTCGTTTCGACACGGTTCGTGGCTGCGCTCCTCACCTGCTCAACGAACAGGTGAGGAGCTTAAGACGATGAAGAAGTCAGCTGCTGTAGGCCTCGATCGGCGGGCAGCTGCACACCAGGTTGCGGTCGCCGTACACCCCGTCGATCCGCCGGACGGCCGGCCACACCTTCGCCCGGCCGCCTGCGGACGGCAGTCCCTGCGGGTAGACGGCGACTTCCCGCGAGTACGGGTGGTCCCACTCGCCGACGAGCGACTCGGCCGTGTGCGGGGCGCCGCGGAGCGGACTGTCCTCGGCGGGCCACTCCCCTCGTCCGACGAGTTCGATCTCGCCGCGGATCGCGATCATCGCATCGCAGAACGCGTCGATCTCGTCGAGGTTCTCGCTCTCGGTGGGCTCCACCATCAGCGTGCCGGCCACCGGGAAACTCATGGTCGGCGCGTGAAAACCGTAGTCCGCGAGTCTCTTCGCCACGTCGTCGACGGTGACGCCGGTGGCCTTGGTGATGGCCCGGAGGTCGAGGATGCACTCGTGGGCGACGAAGCCGTCCTCGCCGGTGTAGAGCACCGGATAGTGCTCACCGAGCCGCTTGGCGACGTAGTTGGCGGCGGTGATCGCCGTGAGCGTCGCCCGTCGGAGACCGTCCGCGCCCATCATCGCGATGTAGGCATAGGTGATCGGCAGGATCGCCGCCGAGCCGTACGGGGCCGCGGCGATCGTGGCCGACCCGGGCAGCTCGTCGGCGAGCGGGTGACCGGGGAGAAACGGGGCCAGATGCTCCCGGACCGCGACGGGTCCGACGCCGGGCCCGCCGCCGCCGTGCGGGATGCAGAACGTCTTGTGCAGGTTGAGATGGCTGACGTCACCGCCGAAATGACCCGGCCGTGCGACACCGACGAGCGCGTTGAGGTTGGCGCCGTCCACGTAGACCTGGCCGCCGGCGTCGTGCACCGCGCCGCAGACGTCGCGGACGTCGTGCTCGAAGACGCCGTGCGTCGACGGGTACGTGATCATGATCGCCGCGACCCGGCCTTCGTTTGCCGCGATCTTGGCGCGCAGATCGTCGAGGTCGACGTCGCCGTTCTCGCGGCACCCGACCACCACGACGCGCATTCCGGCCATGACGGCCGACGCGGCATTGGTGCCGTGGGCGCTCGACGGGATGAGGCAGACATCCCGGTCGACGTCGCCGCGGCTGAGGTGGTAGCCGCGGATGGCAAGCAGTCCCGCGAACTCCCCCTGTGAACCCGCGTTGGGCTGGAGGCTGACGCGGTCGTAACCGGTGACCGCCACGAGCCAGCCCTCGAGCGTGGTGATCAGCTCGCGGATGCCCGCGGTGTCGTCGGCCGGGGCGAAGGGGTGCAGCTGGGCGAAGCCGGGCCACGTGATGGGTTCCATCTCGGTGGTGGCGTTGAGTTTCATCGTGCACGACCCGAGCGGGATCATGCTGCGGTCGAGCGCGATGTCCTTGTCCGACAGGGCCCGCAGGTAACGCAGCATCGCGGTCTCGGTGCGGTACCGGTTGAACGCCGGGTGGGTCAGGTACTCGCTGGTGCGATTCTCGATCGGCTGCGCGAGTGCCCGCGGGGTGACGCCGGCGACGTCGAAGGCCCGCAGGACGGCATCGATGTCGGCGTCGGTCGTCGTCTCGTCACAGGCGATGCCGATGGTGTCGGCGTCGACGCGTCGCAGGTTGATCCCGTCGTGGCGGGCGCGGGCGAGGATCGTGTCGGCTTGACCGGGTGCGTGCACCTCGACGGTGTCGAAGAAGTTCGCGTGTGCCACCGAGAACCCGCCCGCGGCGATCGAGTCGGCGATCCGGGCCGCTGCGTCGTGGGTGCGTCGTGCGATGGCACGCAGGCCGTCCGCCCCGTGGTACGAGGCGTACATGGCGGCCATCACCGCCAGCAGCACTTGCGCGGTGCAGATGTTGCTCGTGGCCTTCTCCCGGCGGATGTGCTGTTCGCGGGTCTGCAGCGCGAGTCGGTAGGCCAGGTTGCCGTCGGCATCCTTGGAGATGCCGACGAGCCGCCCGGGAAGCTGTCGGGCGTGCTTCGACCCGACGGCGAGGTAACCCGCGTGCGGTCCGCCGAAGCCCATCGGCACACCGAAGCGTTGCGTCGTGCCGAAGCAGACGTCGGCTCCCTGCTCGCCGGGCGGCGTGACCAGTGTCATCGCCAGGAGATCGGCACCGGCCGCGACGAGAGCGCCGCGCTCGTGCGCGGCGTCGACGATCGCGGTGGCGTCGACGATGCGACCCGATGCGCCGGGCACCTGGAGGATCACGCCGAAGAAGTCGCCGTCCGGCAGTCCGCATCCGGGCAGATCGGGGTGCAACGAGGCCTCGACGACCTCGATGCCCAGGGGCTCGGCGCGCGTGTCGAGGACGGCACGCGTCTGCGGGAACAGGTCCGCGTCGACGATCACGCGGTTCGACTTCGACTTGCCCGCGCGACGCATCAGCGTCATCGCCTCGGCGGCCGCGGTGGCCTCGTCGAGCATGGAGGCATTGGCCACCTCCATGCCGGTGAGGTCGGCGACCATGGTCTGGAAGTTCAGCAGCGACTCGAGACGTCCCTGGCTGATCTCCGGCTGATACGGCGTGTACGCGGTGTACCAGGCGGGGTTCTCCAGCACGTTGCGCAGGATGACGCCGGGCGTGTGGGTTCCGTAGTAGCCGAGCCCGATCATCGACCGGGCCACGGTGTTGCGGGCTGCGAGGTCACCGAGTTGTGCGAGGACCGCACTCTCGCTCAGCGGTGCGGGCAGCGCCCCCAGGACATCGGAATCGAGTTCGTCGGCGATGACTGCGGGTATGACACGGTGCGCCAGATCATCGAGGGAAGCCGCGCCGATCGCCTCGAGCATCCGGCGGGTCTCGTCGGCGTCCGGACCGACATGGCGGTCGACGAAGGCGGCCGACAGCTGGGGAGCGGCCCGTGTGGGGTCCGGGCTGGATCCGTCTGGGCTGGATCCTTCTGGGGCGTCGGACGGGGTCGCTTCAGTGGTGGACACGGTGGCGGGCAACCTCTCGCAGGCGCCGGTACACGGACCGGCTGCTGACCCTCCCCCTCTGTCATGTCTTCGGCCACAGCCGATGTGACGCCTGAGAGATTCGGCGCTGCGCAACTCTGCGCGATCGCCTTTCACCGTGGGCGGACGACGGATCGTCACTTTCCAGAGACGTCGTCACCACCGCGGTCCTGGGTGCCTGAGAGTTTGACGGAGAGGTGTTGCTCCTTCGGCGGCCGCCGGCGATGAGTATCCGACGGCGCTCTCCCGCAGCGTAGCGACGCGGGGCCAGTCTACGCGGAGTCTCGACTACCCGGTGCGACGGGCGCGGTTCTTGCGTCGCGCAGCGAGTTCGTCCTCGGGTGCGGTCTCACTGACACCGCCGTCGGCCCGCTCGCCGGGGAAGTCGGCGATGGTGCCGGTGAGTTCGCGCATCGCGCCGCTGACGGCGATGCCGAACACGCCCTGCCCGCCCTGCAGGAGGTCGACGACCTCTTCGGCCGAGGTGCACTCGTACACGGTCGTACCGTCCGAGAACAGGGTGATCTTCGCGAGGTCCTCGACACCGCGCTGACGGAGGTGGTCGACGGCGACGCGGATGTTCTGCAGGGAGATCCCGGTGTCGAGCAGACGCTTGACGATCTTGAGGACGAGGATGTCCTTGAACGAGTACAGGCGCTGGCTTCCGGAACCAGCCGCTCCACGGATCGACGGGACGACCAGCGAGGTGCGGGCCCAGTAGTCGAGCTGGCGGTAGGTGATCCCGGCGATCTGGCAGGCGCTCGGCACCCGGTAGCCGACGAGCTCGTCGGGCACCGTGTCGTCCGGGAAGAGGCCCGGGGCGATGTCGCCGAGACTGCCCTGGGTCGGGACGGCGTCGGGACGCTCGCCCACCGGACGATCGGGTGACTGGTCGCTCGACGTCATTTCGCTGTCGACCGGACGATCGCCCACTTCTGACTCCCTCGCAAAGCTCGGATCGGACGCCGCACCACGGTGCCTGACGTCCACGTCCACAGTACGCGGTCCAGGCTGTTTCCGGTCGGCCGATCATCTTCATCGGCCCGTGTCCGGTGCTCGATGTCGCTGATGACGCTATGCGGCGGAGGACGGTGGATCAACGCGACTCGCCACGACACTCAACCTCAACTTGAGATCAAGACAAATGGTGATCGGGCGGTGTCGATTCCGTGATCTGAGTTTCGGTTCCGGTCGGCGAACACGTTCGTCGACGGATTCCACGAACCGGTCAGGCGCCGCTTGCCTTGAAGTCGTCCGGGGACACGTTGTCGAGGAACTCCTTGAACTTCTCGACCTCGTCCTCTTTGACCTCTTCGGGCTGCACCTCGGCGGACTCGTCGGAATCCTCGTCCGGGATCAGCAACCCCGCCTCGGCGAGAACCTCTTCGTCGGCGATGATCGGCACCTCGGCACGCATCGCGACCGCGATCGAATCCGACGGCCGCGCCGACACCCGCAGATCGCCGGTGAAGATCATCTCGGCGTAGAAGGTGCCCTCCTGCATGTCGACGATCCGGACCTCGACGAGGGTCTGCCCGAACTCCTTGATGAGGTTCACGATCAAATCGTGGGTCAACGGACGAGGAGGCTCGATCCCCTTCTGCCGCAGCGCAATCGACGCAGCTTCACTCTGTCCGATCCAGATCGGCAGGTAGCGTTCGCCCTCGACCTCGCGCAGCAACAACACCGGCTGACTCTGCGGGGGTTCGACCCTGATGCCCACCACACGCATCTCGCTCATCTCGCACCTCCCAGACGCCTTGTACGGCGCTCGATTCAGTGACCTCGACGCTACACCGACTGAGCGGACAGCGGCGGCCGACTCGCGGCGCCCCAGCGGATCCCCTCAGCGGATGCCCTCGACGGATCGTCGCTGTTCAGTCCGGTGCGGCGGTCGCACGCGCGCACCGCGATCTCAGTCCAGCGCACCCTTGACGGCCGCCTTGACCAACTGCGTGTGCAGCGTCACCGACAAGGCCGCGATCTCGCGCACGAGTTCCTCGGCGCGGTCCCGCGCACCGGTGCCCTTGCCCTTGGCGATCGGGTTGGCGATCTGGGCGACGAGGCCCGCCTCGCGATCTGCGGACACCTTGAATGCCCGGAGATGACGCGTCTCCAGGCCGTAACTGGCCAGGGCCGCGGCCGCCTCGACGAGCCGTACGGCGTCCTCGTCGAAGAACCCGGCGGGCCCGGCGGTCAACAGGCCGTTGCGCTGGAGTTCGGTGACGAAAGCCGAATCCACCCCGGTGCGTTCGATCAGCGACTCCCGGGAGACGCGTCCGGCGCGCGCACCGAAGTCGGTGGCCGGCGCCACGGTCCCGCGGGCCGCGGACAGCACGCGCGTTCCGCCGGGACCGAAGCCGCCGTTGCCGTTGTCGATCGCGTCGAGCTGTTCCTTGATCACCTTCAGCGGGAGATACCGGTCCCGCTGCGCGGTCAGCACGAACCGCAGCCGTTCGCAGTCGGCCTGACTGAACCGCCGATACCCCGACGGAGCCCGCTCCGGGGTCACCAGACCCTCCGACTCCAAGAATCGGATCTTCGAGATCGTGATGTCCGGGAAGTCATCACGCAATTGGGCGAGGACCGTGCCGATCGACATCGATCCTTCGCCGCGGGGGGCCGTGGACGCCGTCACGGGTGTCAGGCGTCTGCTTCGTCGCGGGGACCGCTGAGGAACACCAGACGGAACTTGCCGATCTGAACCTCGTCGCCATTGCTCAGCGACGCGGTGTCGACCGGCTCGCGGTTGACGTACGTGCCGTTGAGGCTGCCCACGTCGACGACCTGAAAGTCGTTGTCGCCGAGACGGAACTCGGCGTGACGACGGCTGACGGTCACGTCGTCGAGGAAGATGTCGCTGTCGGGGTGCCGGCCGGCCGAGGTCGTCGGCTGATCGAGGAGGAACCGCGACCCCGCATTGGGTCCTCGCTTCACGACAAGCAGCGCGGTCCCGGGAGCGAGTCGTTCGACCCCCGTGTCGGCCGGCTCACTCGAGGTGCTGGTCCCGGCATCGAGTTCATTGATGAACTCCTCCCGGAACACCGATGTGGTCTCCACCGGCGCCTCGAAGTCCCTGTCGTTTTCGCTCACCACTTCTCCTTCGTCGTCGTCAGTGCCGACCGCACAGTCGCCAACCTCGTTCTCGGAACCGCCGGCAACGCCTGGGACGGTGCCCGTCGGCTCTCGCCACGATGGCCGGTCGAATCTACATGACTTGTGCGGCCGGGTAGTTCTCGGCGCGAGATCGTGAGCATCGGTGTCACGTCGCGCCTCGTTCCCACTGCCGTAACCGTACCGGTCCTGCCGATCCCACCGGCGCGCGAGTCGACTCCGGCATCGACGATCATATCGTTCCGGAGGCGATCAGCCGGGTCGATCGGGGCTCCGGCCGTTCACGGCCGGGAGAACTCACCCCTCGATGACGGCGCGGTACCCCGCGGCGTCGAGTACCTCACCCAGGTGTTCGTCGAGGGTCGCCTCGTCTGCCGCCTCGATCTCGACCAGCCACCCCTCGCCGTACGGGTCCGAATTGACCAGTTCCGGCGAGGCGTCGAGGGCGTCGTTCACCGCCGACACCGTGCCTGCGAGCGGCCCGAAGATGTCCGAGACACTCTTCGTCGACTCGACCTCGGCGAACGACTCGCCGACGGTCACCTCCGCACCGCTCTCGGGTAGCTGGACGAACACCACGTCGCCGAGGGCGTCCTGGGCGTAGTCGGTGATCCCGACGCGCACCGTCGTCGGCCCGAGTCGCTCGATCCACTCGTGCTCCGCGGTGTAGCGCAAGGTCTCTGGCACTTTGCTGTCGGTCACGCGAACCCCTTTCGTCCTCGTCAGACTCTACTGTCTGCCGAGTCGCCTGCCGGGTGACGCGGCGGCATGAGCCGCATCACCAGGATCGTCTGATACCAGTACAGGACGAAGGACCACAGATACAGTCCGACGCCCCAGATCATGAAAGCCCAGCCGATCGGGTACGCGATGGTCCCCACGATCGAATCGAGCTGTCCGGCAAGAAGCCACGGGAATGCGCTCATCAGCGCGAAGGTCCCCGCCTTGCCGATGTAGAGCACCGGGAGCGCCAGCACGCCCCGCGATCGCAACAGTGGAGCGGACGCGAACAGCAGGACGTCGCGCGCGATGATCACACCGATCAGCCACCACGGCAGGAACTCCCGGATGCCGAACGCGATCGGGATGATCACGATGTAGAGCCGGTCGGCGGCCGGGTCGAGCAGCGCACCGATCTTCGACGACTGGTCGAGGAGTCGCGCGATCTTGCCGTCGGCCCAATCGGAGAAGCCCGAGAACATCAGGACGGCGAAGGCCCAGCCATCCGCCTTCTCGACGAGGAGCAGCCACACGAACACCGGGATGAGTGCGAGCCGAAGCACGCTCAGCGCGTTCGGGACCGTGACGATCCGGTCCGGAGCCGGCATGGTCGCCGCCTCCGGCTCGGTCACCGGAAGATCCCGATGATGCCCTGCAAGGTTTTCGCTCCGCCCGAGGAGAACAGGTTGTCGTGGACCATGTAGGTCCAGGTGGTCGTCGACCGGTGCAGATCCGCCGACCCGAGGTCGACGCCGTCGGGGGTGATGTCGGCCTCCCGGAACGTCTCGCGCGCCTTCGCGAGGGCCGTACCGGGCAGATCGGCGAACTCGGCGAGGATCAGCCGATGGAACTCGTCCAGCGGGCTCTCCTTGCCCAGCGACCGGAGGTGGATGCTGGCGCGGACGTCGGAGACGAAGGCGAGATGATCGGCCCAGGCGCGGTCGAGATGGTAGAGCACGATCTCGCGCGCGGCCTGTGACAACACCTCGCGAGGCACGGGCGCGACGGCGGGGGTGGCCTCGTGATCGGTCGCGGCATTCTCGGTCGCGGCATTCTCGGTGTCGGCCTTCTCGGCGTCGGCCTCATCGGTGGTGGTCTCCACCGTCGTCGTGCTCCCGGTCAACTGCGCGTAGCGGTCCGGTTCCAGATCCGCCAGCTCTTCGAGCGCGGCGTCGGTGGTCAGGATCTGCATACGACGTTCGACGATGATGTCCCGCTGCTGATTGACCAGCTTGTTGTAACGCCAGGTGTTCGCGTGGAGTTCGAGCATCACGCCCTCGGCGATCCGCTGGGCCTGCTCGATGAGGTCGACACCCTTGCTGCCCATCGAACCGTCCTCGTTGGGCGACACGGGATCTCGTTTGAACGCGAGGTTCTTGGTGACGACCGGGTCCTCGAGGCTGGAGAAGAACACCGACGTACCGGGATCGCCCTGACGCCCCGCGCGTCCGCGCAGCTGACTGTCGAGACGTTCGGTGTCGTGGCGGCCCGTGCCGACGACGCACAACCCGCCGAGTTCGATGACCTCGTCGTGGGCGTCCGCGTCGTCCTTCGAACCACCCAGGCGGATGTCGGTGCCCCGTCCGGCCATCTGGGTGGACACGGTGACGGCGTCCCGGGCGCCGGCCTCGGCGATGATCTTCGCCTCTTCGGCGTCGTTCTTCGCGTTGAGCACGACCGACGACACCCCGGCCTTGTCGAGGAAGTACGCGAGTTCCTCGGACTCGGCCACGTCGTGGGTACCGATGAGGACGGGTTGTCCGGTCTCGTGGATCTCCTTGACGTAGGCGACGATCGCCTCGACCTTGTTGGCCTTGGTGTCGTAGACCCGGTCGGGCAGGTCGGTCCGGACGTTGGGGGTGTTCGGCGGGATCTGCGAGACGCGCAGTTCGTAGAACTGGCGGAACTGCTCGCCGGCGGCGAGCGCGGTGCCGGTCATGCCGCAGACCTTCGGGTAGCGGCCGATCAGGGCCTGCACCGTGATGGTGTCGATGACCTCTCCCGAATCGGTCTGCGTCAGCCCTTCCTTGAGCTCGACCGCGGCCTGCACCCCGTCGGGCCAGCGCTGGAGCTGCGCGACGCGGCCGCGCGAGGCGTTGATGAGGTGCACGCCGCCGTCGCGGACGATGTAGTGGATGTCGCGTTCGAGGAGATAGTGGGCGTGCATGGCGATGCTGACGTGTACGAGCGTCGTGCCGACGTGTTCCTCGCTGTAGAGGTCGATGCCGCCGAGTTCTTCCTCGACGAACACCGCGCCCTCGTCGGTCAGGGTGACGTTGCGGCCCTCCGCGTCGACCTCGTAGTGCTTGTTCTTCATCCGCGACACGACGTCGTGGATCGCCGCGTCCGGTACCTCGGTCTCGGTCGAACCGGCGAGCACCAGCGGCACGAGCGCCTCGTCGACGAGCACCGAATCCGCCTCGTCGATGATCGCCACGTCGGGTGTCGGCGAGACGAGGTCCGTTTCGGACAGGGCGAGCTGATCACGGAGGACGTCGAAGCCGATCTCGTTGACCGACCCGTAGGTGACGTCACCGGTGTAGGCGCGTCGCCGTTCCTCGCGGCTCGAGTTCTCCGAGACCGCGTGGACGGTGATGCCGAAGACGTCGAACAGCGGCTTCATCCACTCCGCGTCGCGGGTCGCCAGATAGTCGTTGACCGAGATCACGTGGACCTGATGTCCCTGCAGCACATGGCCGATCGCGGCGATGGCGCCGGCGAGCGTCTTGCCCTCACCGGTGGCCATCTCGACGATGTCGCCCTCCAGGAGTCGGAGGGCGCCCTGCAACTGGACATCGAAGGGCCGCAGGCCGATGGTGCGGTCGGCGGCTTCCCGGACCAGGGCGAGGAACTTCGCGCGGTCCGCGGGCTTCTCGGCGATGTCGAGTTTCTCGGCCTCCGCGCCGAACGCGTCGTCGGCGAGTTCGGCGGCCCAGTCGGTGTGGGCTTCGGCGTCCTTGATCACACCCAACGACTTCGACTGGTTGCGAGTCGACTGGGCGCCCAGAAGGCGCCACATGCTGTTGCTCAGCTTTCCCACCGAAACATTTCTCCTGATCGTTCCCGGTTCCGTCGCGACCCACCCCCTCCGGGCGGGTCAGGTCAGCAACAACGGTACGCGGCCGCTGGTCGACCGAGAACGCCGACATTATGATCAGTCCACCCGATTCGGCTCGAGGACTAAGGACGGCCCATGACCAGGACTCGCCGGACCAGGGTTCGACTCCGTCTCCTGCGCGCGACGATCGCCGGGTCGCTCATCGCGGTCGGGGTAGGCCTCGGTGCATTCAACGACTGGTGGGTCGCGCTGTTCTTCGGGATCCCCCTGGTCTTCGCCGGCATCGCGGTCAGTCCCCGCGCTTCCCGGGTGTCGGAACTGCCGGAGTTCCGCCGCGCGACGTCGCCGGACGCCCCGCAGGTGGAGGTGGAGGCGCTCACCCGCAGCAGCCTCACCGCCGACGACTCGCAACCGACCATGGTCACCGCGACGATCAACCCACCGAACGACACCGCGTACCGGGCGCGCTGGATCACCTCGATGACCAAGGGGAATTTCCAGTCGCTGACCGACACCCCGTTCACGACACTGCCGCCGGATGCTCTCCCGCCCCGCGACCAGCCCGAGACCCCCGAATTCGACGACCAGCCCGGCCGCTGGGCGCTCGTCTATCCCGCGGTCACCCTGCTCGTGGCCGGCGCCTTGCTGTTCGGCGTCGCCGGCGGGTGGCACGTCGAGGGGCCGTCGCTCTCCGGGTTCGATTCCGCGATCGATTCCGGCGACGAGGCCGACGAAGACAACGCGGCGACTCTCGCCGATCACCATCGGCGGATGCTGGATGCAATCGCTGAATACGTAGGCCCGCAGGGCGTACACAACGTGCTGCAACTCGACTACGAGATCGGCTCTCCGTCGGCCTCTGCGCGCGTCTTCGATCCCACTACCGGCCGTGCCAGGACGATCAACATCGGTGACGGGTACTCGAATTCGTCAGTCGTGCCCAACACCGAAAGAGCGAACAAGACCTTCGACGCCGCGGCCATCGACCCGAACACGCTTGGCTCACTCGCCGACCCGATGGTGGCGGCGGTCCGGCCGTACTCCACCGAACCGGAACTGGACAAGGTGGTCATCGAACGGCGCGGACCGGACGGTCCGGTATTGATCACCGGGACCATCGAACCCGACGAGGGCGTCGTCGATGATTACGTTGTCCAGGCGACACCCGACGGCACCGTCGCCGAGTTCTTCGACCCCGCGGACTTCGCCAAGTCGTTTGAACTGGCACGACGTGAACTGGCGGCTGCGCGTGTCCCTCTGGACGCACCCGTCATCGAGGAGTTCATCATCCAGGGGACAGCGGACGGTGTGTCCCCGGTCACAGCGAGCATCATCCAGAACTCTGGCGGGGTCCTGGTCCGGTACCGGCTCGGCGACCGTGGCGGCGAAGTCGCCGTCGCGCCCGGCGAATTCCCGGTGGCCTCTGTCAGCGAAGGCCGTTACCGAAGCGAAGGCTTCCGCTTCGACAGCATCTCGGCAGACACCCTCGACCAGGTCAGGGCCGACTTGATGAGACGTGCGTCGGTCCCGGAGTACGACCGCGATGCGGTGGGCGTCGAGGTCGAACGCAACCGCATCGACGAGGCTTCGCAGTTCGTCATCCGCATGGACATCGCCAACACCGACGACGCCGAGGCGGTCTATTCGTTGGACGGACGCTTCATCAAGGAAGGCCGGTACTGACACCGGAGCCGGCCGGCGCGACCACACTGGCCGGCCTCACACCTTCGGCGTCCCCGCTTCCAGCGCCCTCCGGGTAACGGCCTGCAGTTCGGCCACCGCCGCTTCGGGCGGATGCAGCACCCCGCGATCGGTCATCGTGGTGACGATGTCGCGGACGCGGCCGTAGTACGTCGCCTGTTCGGCCGGCGTGCTGCTGGCGGCGGCGTGGTTGTAGAGCTTGAGCGCGCGATCGAGGTCGTCCTGATCGGTCTGCTCCAGGTAGCTTGCGCCCACCCGCCGGCCGTTCTTCTCGCAGGCGATCCAGGCCCGCCGCAGTCTGGCGACGGACTGCTGGTAGGCGTCGGCGCGCGAGCGGTTGCCCGGGTAGTCGTCGGTCCGCAGAGCCATCGCCTCGTCGAGCGCGAGATGGAAGGTCTGCGTCTGTTCGACCGTCACGTCGGTCACGGCCGGATACCTCAGCAGCATGGCGGGATCGAGTTCGTAGGTTCCGTAGGCGCCGAGGACCTCGTCGTGGCGACGCGCCGCTTCCTCCCACAACCGTTGCGCCGCTTCGTCAGAGCCCGCGTCGGCGATCCGGGGCCCGCCGGATGCGGGTCGGGTCAGGTCGACCGGTTCGTCCGGCGGGGCACTCGCCGCTGCCGCCCGCGACCCGGCCGGCGTCGGGGCGCCCTTCTTCTTCGTGGCGATGCGTTCGGGCGCGTGCCGCCGGAGTCGGGCCAGGATCTCCGCGACCGCCGGGTCTCCTTCGACGACGGCGACCCGCCAGAACTCCGTCTCGGGCGTATCGTCGGACTCGTGCCGCGAGCTGGGTGGCGTCCGGTCGGCGGGAACGGGCTCACCGTCCCGGCTCGCGAAGGTGAGTTTCAGATACTTCTGTCCGACGACCGTCAGGTGACGCGCACGCTCGCCGGCCATGTCCGAGGTGGAGTCCGCCGGACCTCCCACCGCGACCGTCACCAGCGACGAGAGCGGGTACCCGACGAGTGTGCGGTCCTCGTTGCCGAAGTAGACCGTGTCGTCGTCGACGGTGAGCAGGACGGCGCCTCGTTCGCCGAGCCGGCCGTAGGCCGCTCCGAGCAGCGATGCCACGATGGCCCCACCGACCACCGCCGACGTGATCAGACCGTCGACGCCGGCGATGTTGAGGGTCACGAGCGCGATCATCGCGACGACCATGAGAACCCAGGCTGCGGTGGCCGAGCGGTGGTGGCGACCGGTCAGGTATTCAGTCCGACACGTCACCGGGACCATGGTGCCCACATTCGTCATATCCATACCCCTGTCCGGTCGGCTACCGTTGTGCGCGTGAGCTCCGGCGAACGCCGTCAACCGGCGCAGCGACGTCAATCCGAGGCGGGACGTCTACCCGCGCGCGACCGATCCCCGGCCCGCGAACACCGCATCAGCTTACGCATGGCCTTACTGCTCAGCGCGGTGATCGCCGCGGTCGGCACGATGCTCGTCGGCCCCGGGTCCGCGGTCGCCGCTCCCCCCGCCCCCGGCTTCGTCGGCAAGACCTACACCTCGACCGCGGTGACCGGTGAACAGATCCCCGGCGGTGGACCCCTGGAGATCAGTTTCCCGGCCGCCAATCGGATCGCGCTGTCGGCCGGTTGCAACCGGCACATCGGGGATCTCCGCGTCGACGACTCACTGTTGCGTCTCGGCTCCCTCGCCTCGACGATGATGGCCTGCCCCGGTCCGCACGCCGGCGCCGACGCCTGGGTGACCACGTTCACCAAGGAACCGCTGACCTGGTATTCGGTGGGCCACGCGCTCGTCCTCGTCGGCCCCGCGGCGCAGGTCCTGCTCACCGAGAAGCCCTCGTGAACCGCCGACCGGTCACCGTGACCGTGACCGGCGCGGCCGGCAGCATCGGGTACGCCAGCGTCTTCCGGATCGCCGCCGGGGCGATGCTCGGCAAGGATCAGCCCATCGCCCTGCGCCTTCTCGAGTTGCCGCAGGCGGTCTCCGGCGCAGTGGGCACCGCGATGGAACTCGACGACGGCGCGTTCCCCCTCCTGAAGTCCGTCGACGTCCTCGACGATCCGCGCAAGGCGTTCGACGGCGCGAGCTTCGGCCTGCTCGTCGGGGCGCGACCCCGCACCAAGGGAATGGAGCGCGCCGATCTTCTCGCCGCCAACTCCGACATCTTCGCCGCCCAGGGGTCGGTCATCAACGACGTTGCCGCGGATGACATCCGGGTGATCGTCGTAGGGAATCCCGCCAACACCAATGCGGCGGTCGCCGCCGCGAACGCACCCGAGGTCCCGCCTGAACGGTTCACCGCGCTGACCCGGTTGGACCACAACCGCGCGATTGCCCAGCTCGCTCGCCGGACCGGCGCGAGCGTCGCCGAGATCAGCCGGGTCACGGTGTGGGGCAACCACTCCGCCACGCAGTACCCCGACATCTTCCACGCCCGGGTCGGCAACCGAAGCGGCGCGGACATCGCCGCCGACCGTGACTGGCTCGTCGACGACTTCATCCCGACCGTCGCCCGCCGTGGCACCGCGATCATCGAGGCTCGCGGATCGTCGTCGGCGGCCTCGGCGGCGAACGCCACCATCGACCATGTCCACGACTGGGTGCTCGGGACACCGCCCGACGACTGGACGTCGGTGGCGCTGCCGTCCCCGGGAGCCTATGGAGTCCCCGAGGGACTCGTGTGCTCGTTTCCGGTGCGCTCGATCGACGGCCGGTGGCAGATCGTCGAGGGTCTCGACATCAACGAGTTCTCGCGGGCGCGGATCGACGCGTCGGTCGCCGAACTCCAATCCGAGCGCGAGGCCGTGTCCACCCCGTAGTGTTTCTGCTCATGTCGAAGAAGGACAAGGCGAAAAAGGCCAAGATCGGGAACAAGGTCTACGAGGCGGAGTTGTTCCGGTTGCAGACCGAACTCGTGAAGCTCCAGGAATGGGTCCGTGACAGCGGCACCCGCGTCGTGGTCATCTTCGAGGGGCGTGACGCTGCCGGCAAGGGCGGAACGATCAAGCGCATCACCGAGTATCTGAGCCCACGGATCGCACGGGTCGCCGCGCTCCCGGCGCCGACGGATCGTGAACGCGGACAGTGGTATTACCAGCGTTACGTCGCGCATCTGCCCGCGCCCGGCGAGATCGTCTTGTTCGACCGGTCCTGGTACAACCGCGCCGGCGTGGAGAAGGTCATGGGTTTCTGCACCCCCGAGGAGCACTCGCGGTTCCTGCGGCAGACCCCGATCTTCGAGCAGATGCTCATCGACGACGGCATCCTGCTGCGCAAGTACTGGTTCTCGGTGTCCGACGACGAACAGCTCAAGCGGTTCCGGTCACGCATGAACGACCCTGTGCGGCAATGGAAGCTGAGCCCGATGGATCTCGAGTCGGTGTACCGGTGGGAGGACTACTCGCGCGCCAAGGACGAGATGATGGTCCACACCGACACCGCGCTGAGTCCCTGGTACGTCGTCGAATCCGACGTGAAGAAGCATGCTCGCCTGAACATGATCTCGCATCTGCTGTCGACCATCGAGTACGCCGAGGTCCCCCGCCCCCGCGTGTCCCTGCCCAAGCATCCGATCGAGTCGGGCAACTATCACCGCCCGCCGCGCTCGCTGTCCAAGTACGTACCCGACCACGTGGCGACGCTGATCCGCACCGACCACTGATGTGGATCGGGTTCTGCGAGTTCGACTATCTGCTCGGTGACGTGCACTCGCTGAAACAGAAGCGGTCCGTGGTGCGACCGATCGTCGCCGACCTGCGCAAGCGGTACACGGTCTCGGCTGCCGAGGTCGGACACCTCGACGTCCATCGGCGAACCGTCATCGGGGTCAGTGCGGTGGCCGCCGACCGCGGACATGTCGTCGACGTGCTCGACGCCGTCGAACGTTCTGCGGCAGCCCATCCCGAAGTCGAGTTGCTGTCGGTGCGACGCCGGGTCGTCAGCTCGGAGGACTTCTGAGGTCGTCGACGACCCCGGCGGCAGCCGCGGCCCGGCGGTAGGCGGCCGCGAGGGACTCGACCGTCTCGTGCGCGTTCAGTCCGCTCGGGTTGGGGACCACCCAGAGTTCGGCCCCGTCCCACGTCTCGTCCTGCCGCCCCGGCACGGCATCGCGGCGCCCGAACGCGCTGCGATACGCGGTGATCCCGGCGACCGCGACAACCCGTGGGCGGATCTCACGAACCCGTTCGCGCAGGCGGCGTCCCCCCTCGCGGAACTCCTCGACGGTCAGTTCGGCGGCGGTCGCGGTGGCGCGTGGCACGACGTTGGTGATCCCCACGCCGCGGTCGAGCAGCATCGTCCGGTCGGCGTCGGACATGCCCGTCGATGCGTCGATCACGTGGTCGACGATGCCGGCCCGGGCGAGCGCCGGGTAGAACCGATTGCCGGGCCGGGCGAAATGCGCACCGGTGGCCGCGGTCCACAGGCCGGGGTTGATGCCGACGAACAGCAGCTTGCAGCCCTCGCCCACGAGGTCGTCGACGGTGCGGTCTCGGTAGGCGAGCAGGTCGGCCCGGGTGAATCCCATCAGGCACACCGGGTATCCGGCCGGGCGATGCGGGAACGCGTCAGGATGCCGTCTCCGCACCGTGTCGGGCCGACACGCAGAACTGGTTGCCGTCGGGGTCGGCGAGCGTCACCCACACGAAGCCGGGCATCTCACGATCGGCGATCCGGCTCGCGCCCGCCGCCACGAGTCGATCCACCTCCGTCTCGAGATCGTCGGTGGTCAGGTCGAGGTGGACGCGGTTCTTGCCGGGCGTGGGGTCCTCGACCTGCTGGAACGCGAACAGCGGCCCGCCCTCCCCGACCGCGACGACGATGAAGTAACCGTCGTTGTCCTCGACGATGCGGCCGCCGAGCTGCTCGGCCCACCACGTCGCCAGGGGCGCGGGCGCGAGTGCGTCGACGGTGATCATGCCCAGTGCGAGACTCATGCCTGCCAAGCTACTCCCGGCCACCGACATCCCCGGGCGGTCGCGGGCAGATCGTCGGCACGTTCGCCGCTAGCCGCCCGGAAGGACCCGATCACCACTTACACTCACGCTGATGCTCGAAATCTCCTATACGGTCTTGGGCGGCCTCGGGGCTCAGATCGGTTCCGACCCCGTCGAACTCGGCACGCGCAAGCAGCGGGCGACACTCGCCCAGCTGATCCTTGCCGAGGGTGTTCCGGTGCGCGCCGACAGTCTGATCGAGGGCATCTGGGGCGATTCGCCTCCGGAGCGCGCAGAGGTGTCGCTCCAGTCCTACATCTCGGGCCTGCGCAAAGTCCTCGAGCCGCATCGAAAGCCTCGGACTCCCTCCACGGTCCTGCTCACCCACGGGACGGGGTACAGCCTCCCGACGGCCGCCGACAACGTCGACGTGCGCCGGCTGACCGCCCGGGTCGGCGATGCTCGTGCATTGATGCAACAGGGCGACGCGGCGGGTGCCGCACCGCTGCTGCACCAGGTGCTCGCCGACTATCGTCCCCTGCTCCCCGAGTTCGAGGGCCTCGCCTTCCGGGACGAGGCCGCCGATCACCTCGACCGCATGCTGCAGGCGGCGCGGGAGATGTCCTTCGAGGCCCGCATGGCCGACGGCGACCACCGCCTGCTCGTCACCGAACTGGAGACCGAGGTCGAACGCGCGCCGCTCGACGAGGGCTTGTGGGTGCTGTTCGCCACCGCCCTCTACCGACTCGGCCGTCAGTCCGACGCACTCGGGGCGATCGCCACCGCCCGCCGGACCCTCGCCGAGGAGATCGGCGTCGACCCGGGACCCCGTCTCCGCACCCTCGAACGCGACATCCTCGACCACGCTCCGCATCTCGACGCCCCGGCCGCCACCGCCGCGGGCAAGGTGACGCTTGCGCCGGACGTCCCGGCACCGGGCCCGCGGACGTCGGCGCAGTCGATGACGGACGAACCGGTCGACGACGCCGAACTCGACGACGCCCCGTCCGTGGTCGGCCGGACCGACGAACTCGCCGCATTGCATCGGGCGGTGCTCGCCTCGATGACAGGACACGGCGGCGTGGTCGTGGTCGAGGGCGAACCGGGCGCGGGCAAGACGGCGCTCATCGACGAAGCCGGCCGTCGGGCCGCGGGCGCCGCCGACCTCCGGGTCCTGTGGGGGCGCTGCGTCGACGACCCGGCCGCACCCTCGATGTGGCCGTGGGTGCAGATCCTCGGTGCGGTCCTCCCCCGGCTCGACCCCGCCGATCGGGAACGACTCCTCGACAGTCCACTCGGCCGGATGGTGACCGAGGGCGTCAACGTGATCCCGCCGCCCCGGCAGATGCCGGACGCGGCCGCTCGATTCCAGTTCTACGACCAGGCCGCCGATCTCCTCGAGGGGGTGGCCGCGACGTCGAAGCTGATCATCGTGCTCGACGATCTGCAGTGGGCCGACGGTGCGTCTCTGGAGTTGTTCGCGCACATGGCCGCCCGACGCACCGCCGGGGTCACGTTCTTCGCCTCGTTGCGTTCGCCGTCGAACCGGCCCGTCGTCGCCACCACCCTGGCGACGCTGGCCCGGTTGCCGGAGCATCGCCGCCTCCACGTCGGCCCGCTCGGCGGCGACGACATCTCCGAGCTCATCCGGCGCGAGACCCGGCAGTGGCCGGAGGTCGCCACCGTGTCGTCGATCCAGCGACGCACCGGAGGCAACGCCTTCTTCGTGCGCGAACTCGCCCGCATCCTGGCCGACCGGGGGTCCATCGCGGGCAGCGCCGTCCCGTCCGGCATCCGTGATGTGGTGCGCCAGCGACTGGTCGGCATGTCCGCGGCGACGACCGAACTACTCGAACTCGCGTCCCTCATCGGGACCCGCGTGGACCTGGTCCTGCTGGCGACCGCCGCGAAGCGCCCGGTGGACGAGGCGCTCGACCTCCTCGAACCCGCGGGCGAGGCAGGTGTCATCGATCTCGGACCGGAGGACCCGTTCGGATTCGGCTTCAGTCACGACATCATCCGGGAGGCGATCGCGGACGGCATCGCCGCCATGCGCGCACGGCGACTGCATCTCGCGATCGCCGACGCCCTCGCCGGCAACTCCTCGCCGCATGCCGTGTCGAGAGTCGCGCGGCATCTGTGGTCCGCCGGGCCGCTGGCCGACCGTGAGCGCACGACGACCGCCCTCCTCGCGGCGGGGAACATCGCGCTGCGCACCTACGATTTCGACGGGGCGCGCCGGCATCTCGGGGATGCGGCGACGCTCGCCCGCGCGACCGGCGACCAGCAGGCGGAGCTCGTCGCGATCACCACCCAACTGGCCGGAGACGTCGCGGCGCACGGGTACTTCGCCGCCGATCCCGAGCTGCAGGACCGCGCCCGTGTACTCGCCTCCGCCCTCGGCGACGCCCGGCTCCTCGCCACCCTCGACTACGCCCGCTGCGCGGCCCACATTCAGATCGCGGATGCACACACCGGCCACCGCCTCGCGGAGGATCTGCGTCGGCGCGCCGAGAGATCCGACGACCCGGTCGTCACCCATCTGGGCATGCACGCCGCCGGCATCGACGAGTTCACACGCGGCAATTTCGGTGCGGCGCATCGCATCTTGGAGGACTATGCGCCGATCGACGCCGTCGTCGACGGTCTCCGCGACGATCAGCTCGCGATGGCCCGCGGTTTCCGGGCCTGGGCGGTGACCGTGCATCGCGGTGTCGGCGCCGGCCGGGACCTCTTCGCCGCGATGGCCGATGCCCATCCCGATCCACGGTCCCGGCTCGCCATGGCCATCTTCGCCGTCGGCGCGGCGTCGATGCTCGGCGACACGAGGTGGGTTCTGGACGCGGGCCCGGCCATCACGTCCGACGGCGTCGGACCCCTCGCCTACCTCCGTCGCGGCGGAGAACGCATGTACTGGTGGGCGCGCGCCCTCACCGGCGACCTCGACGACGCCCTGGAGCACATCGACCGACTGGGTGCCGACGAGGTCGGTATGGAGGATCACCCGCGGACGGGTGAGGGCTACTGGCTGGGTCTGCACGCCGAGGTCCTCGTCGTCGCCGGCAAGCTCACCGACGCCGCCACACTACTCGACCGGGCCGACGACTTCGCCGACCGCACCGGTGAACGTTATGCCGACGCCCACCGCCTCCTCGTCCGCGCACGTTACGAGTACGCCAACGGGCGTCCGGCGTCCGTGGTCGGCGCCACGCTGGCGACCGCGCGCGACACCGCCCGCGCGCAGGAGGCGGACGGGTTGATCCGACGGATCGACTCACTGGCCACGACCTGGGGTCTGACGTCCCCGACCTGAGTCGCCAAGTCCGCCTCAAGTCGCCTTCAAGCGCCGTCGGCGACCCTGGTCAGGACTCCGGCGTCGTCCGGAGCCCGACGAATTCCGCCGGATCGTTCCGGCCGCGACCGAGGACCTGCCGATGCCCGCAACACCCGCCTCCTCCCTGCCCGAGCACGCCGAGCGCCTCACCGTCCGGACCCGTACCTCGGTCCTCGCGCAACTACGCGACCGGATCGCCGGCGACGTCTTCGGCCCCGGCGATGCCGGCTACCTCGACGCGCGATCCGGCTTCAACCGGCTCGACGTGCACCGCCCGGCCGTGATCGCCGTGCCCGACAATCATTTCGACGTGGTCGAGGCGGTCCGCTTCGCCGTCGAGGAAGATCTACGCGTCGCCGTCCAGGCGACCGGTCACGGCACGGGGAGACCGGCCGACGGCGGACTGCTGATCAACACCTCCCGGCTCTCGTCGGTGAGCGTCGACCCCGTCACCCGGACCGCCCGGGTCGGCGCCGGCGCCCCATGGCGAACGGTCGTCGACGCGGCGGCGCCGTACGGTCTCGCGCCACTGATGGGCTCGGCCGGCGGGGTCGGGGCGGTCGGTTACACGCTCGGGGGCGGTTTCGGCTGGCTCGGTCGACGCCACGGCCTCTCGTCGGACCGCGTGCTCTCGTTCGACCTGGTGACTCCGGACGGGACGCCGATCCGGGTCACCGACACCAGTTTCCCGCACCTCTTCTGGGCGTTGCGCGGCGCCGGCGCCGGCGGTCTCGGTGTCGTGACGTCCATGGAGATCGCGCTCGTCGAGGTGTCGACCGTATACGCCGGCAACCTCTTCTATCCGGCCGCCGACGCCGAGGAGATCATCCGCCGGTTCCGCGACTGGGCCCCCGCCCAGTCCGAGGAGCTGACGTCCGCGGTCGCGATTCTCAACCTCCCGCCCACGGACGACGTCCCGGCGCCGCTCCGCGGCCGGAGCTTCGCCGTCGTGCGCGGCTGCTGGTCCGGGGATCTCGACGCCGGTCGCGCGGTCGTCGACGAATGGCGCGAGTGGCGGACGCCGGTCGTCGACATGTGGGGTGCGCTGCCGTTCGCGGCGATCGACGCCGTCAGCATGGACCCGACCGAGCCGATGCCGGTGATGGTCACCACCGAATGGTTCGACGATCTCCCCGACGTGGCCGTCGACATCGTCGCCGCGCGGGTCCGGCCGGCCCCGGCGTCGGCGCCGCTCATCGTGTGCGGCGAGATCCGCCACGCCGGTGGAGCGATCGCTCGCAGCGCGGACAACGCGCCCAACGATCGGGGGCGACAGGGCCGGTTCCTTCTCGAACTCGTTGCGGCGGTGCCCGATCCGCACGTCGCATTGGCCGTCGAGTCGACGTTGCGGGTGACCCGCGCCGAGCTCGAGCCCTACGTGACCGGCGCCGCCTACCTCAACTTCACCTCCGGCTCCGAACGCGTCGCCCGGGCCGCGGACGCGTTCAGCGCGGACAACCGTCGCCGGCTCGACGAGATCAAGGCCGCCCTCGACCCGGCGAATCGCTTCTGTCACGGCGACCTGTGATCGGCCGACCGGACGGCGCACTTGCCCCGGGTGGCCGGATGTGGACTGATGGTCGGCATGTCTGAATCGTCCGAACCCCGGCACGATCGCACCCCAAACGACCGGCCCCTGCTCGTCGTCGACGCCGCCAACGTCGTGGGTTCGGTGCCCGACGGGTGGTGGCGCGATCGCCGCGGAGCCACCGAACGGTTGCGGACGCGTCTCGATTCCGTCGCCGTCGGCGGACTCGAAGGACTGCCGGGGCCACTCGAGGTGGTGCTCGTCGTCGAGGGTCGGGCCCGCGGTGTCGTGGCGAGCGAACAGGTCCGAATCGTCGACGCGCCGGGTTCGGGGGACGACACGATCGTCGGCGTCGTCGCGGATTCGGATCCTCGTCGCGAGCGCATCGTCGTCACCGCCGACCGTGAATTGCGGGCCAGAGTCGCGCAACTGGGCGCCCGGACGATCGGCCCCGCCGCCATCCCGAGGTGACCGGGCCGGAGTCGACCGTCCGTTTGACGTCCTATTTTTCCGTTCTGGTGGCGGTGGGATGCCACCCGCCCGATAATCCTCAGAGCGTCGGCGACTGCCGACAACGGGAGGATTCCATGACCGAAGTCGATGTCCTGATCGCCGGCGCGGGCCCCATCGGCTTGACCGCCGCCATCGAGCTGCGCAGGCGCGGAGTTCGCGTGCGGATCGTCGATCCGCTCCTCGAACCCCCGCAGTACGCCAAGGCGGTCGGGATCCAACCGCGGACGCTCGAGGTCTTCGAGAGCATGGGCGTCGTGAAACAGGTGCTCGACGCCGGGCTCGAGATGCGCGGACAACTCGTCTACGTCAACGGAAGTCAGGTCTCGCGGGTCGATCTGTCGACGCCACCGGATGTGCCCTACCGATTCCACCTGCTCCCCCAGTACGCGACCGAGCGCATCCTGCGTGCGCGCCTGACCGATCTGGGTACCGAGGTCGACCGGGGCACCGCCGTGTCCGCGTTCGACCAGGACGCGGACGGGGTGACCGTGACGCTCACGGGTCCGGACGGGGACACCACCGTCCGTGCGGGCTATCTGCTCGGCGCCGACGGCGCCCACAGCGTGGTGCGCAAGGGACTCGGGCTGTCCTTCGAAGGGGCCGCCTTCACCGAGCAGTACATGCTCGGCGACGTCGTGGCGGACTGGTCGATGCCCCAGGGGTACGCGATCCGCTCGATGCACCAGACCGCGGACGGCACGACCGACGACCAGCTGGTGTGCATCCCCCTTCCCGGCCGCGGCCGCTACCGGATGTCGATGCTCGTCCCCGACGAACTCGCGGTCGCACCGACCACCGGCGGAGACGGTGTGGCGCACGGTTTCGAGGGAACCCGGGCGCCGGAACTGTCCCACATCCAGGCCGTGGTCGACCGCCTCGCACCGGAACCCGCGACGGTGTCGAACCTGCGCTGGTCCTCGGTGTTCCGGATCAGTCACCGCATCGTCGATTCCTACGGTCGTGGACGCGTGTTCGTCGCCGGCGACGCCGCCCATATCCACCCGCCCACGGGTGCGCAGGGGATGAACACCGGCGTGCAGGATGCACACAACCTCGCCTGGAAGCTCGCCCTCGCTGTCGCGGGTGTCGGCTCCGACGGGCTCCTCGACAGCTACGACCTCGAACGTCGGCCCGTCGGCGAGGAGGTCGTGGGACGCACGGTCCGGGACGCCCGCGAGGGCATCGGCGCCGATTCCAACGACTTGGACTTCATCATGCGGCGCGAGGGCCAATTGCTGATCTCCTACGCCGACAGTCCGCTCGTCGCCGGGTCGGCGGTGCCCACGGCGCCGGCCGCGCCGCGTGCCGGTGAACGCGCACCGGATGCCGCCGGCCTCAGCCGCGATTCCGTCAATTTCCCGCTGCGACTGTTCGACGTGATCGGCGGCGTCGACCATTCGCTCGTCCTGTACGCCGACCCCACCGCCGGCGCCGACGAGGTCGCGGTGCTCGAATCACTCGCCGACGAGATGTCGACGAAGGCGCACGGCCACCTCGACATCCATGTGATCGCCGCGCCGACCGCGCAGGTCGGCAGCACCGAACTACCGCTGCTCCGGGACACCGACGGCCGCTTCGCCGATGGCTACCGCCCCGACGGTTCGACGGTGTTCGTCATCCGTCCCGACGGGTATGTCGGGTACCGCGGGCCGACCACCGACGGCAAGGCCGCGCTGCGTCACCTCGAGGGCACCTTCGGGTAGCGGCGACACCTCGTACCAGCGCGCGCCGTGTCGTCCGATCTCTGTCCGACCGGGGCCACCGGCCGCGCACGCCGTAACCTTGGGGATCGTGACCAGCAGACCGGCACTCAACCGCCCCCTGTTCCGGGCCGCGGGCGTGCTCGCCGACCGCATCGGCACCTCGGCCCGGCAGCGCTCCGCCGAGTCACGTCTCGGCCGCGCGATGGGTGCCGGCGAGGTGATCTACCTGGTGGCACCGGCCGGCCATCCGAACTACGGCGACGAACTGATCGCAAGAACCTGGTTGCGGCACCTGACCCGGGTGCGTCCGAATGCCACGATCGTGCTGGACTGCCACAGCCCGGGCACGGCCACGACGCTGCTGCGCGATGCCCACCCGAACATGCTCGTCGTCGACACCCTGTGGCAATTGACCACTTACGCCGCGGAGGCCGAACAACCCGCGCCCTGGGAGTGGGTCGGCGCCGCCGCCCTCGACTCAGGTCTGGCGCCGCGACTGACCGCCGGGATCGACCTCCTGGAGTCGGCGACCACCATCCACCTCCTGGGCGGCGGCTACCTCAATACCGTGTGGCCACACCATGTCTCGTTGTTCGTCGCAGCTGCCGCAGTGGCCCGGCGCTCCGGGGCGCGCCTCGCCGCGACGGGTCAGGGACTCGTTCCCGCGCTGCAGGGCGCCGCGTGGGCGGCGTTGACCGAGGCGTTCGCCGCATTCGACGTCGTGGACGTGCGCGACACCGCGTCGTACGACGTGCTCGACGGCGTCGTCGGCGCACGGCATTCCGGCGACGACGCGTGGCTGGCCTTGCACCGACCGCGACCTCCGCTGTATCGCGAGATGGATGCACCGGCCGAGAACGGCGTCGTCCTGTGCTTCCAGTCCGATCTCACGGAGCGGTTCACCGGACCGCGGGCGACCGGCGTCGAAGCCCTGGCCGACTTCGTGCGGGCGACGCTCGACGCCTGGGACGTACCCGGTTCGGCGGTCACCGTCGTCGAGGGAATCCCGGGGCACGATTACGAGGTTCCCTACCGGCTCGGAACACGTCTGGCCGGTGCCACCGTGCGCACCTTCCGCGACGTCTGGAACGACGGGTTGCCCGCCGGTCACCACAACACCTGGATCAGCACGCGGTTCCACCCGCACCTGATGGCCGCGGCCGCGGGCGATCCCGGGATCGCGGTCGCGGCGATGCCGGGTTACTACACCACCAAACATTGGTCACTGGTCGAGGCCGGCTCGGACTGGACGGTGGTGGATTCCGGTACGTCCGTCCCGGACCGGCCGTACGGGCGGGGTTTCGACCCGGTGGCGCGGGAGCGGGCCGTCGCCTCGAAGCTCGCCACGGCCGTCGACATCTACCCGGTCTCGCCGGCGCTGGCGCACCGCATCTGACATACCCGCCCCGGACGTTGTCCCATTTGCGCCAAGTCGCCTCGGTGCGCCGACCTGCCGTTAGAGTGACCACATGAGCCGAAACCCCGTGCGCGCCACGGCCCTCCTCCGCATGGTGACGATCGGTGCAGCGGCCGTACTCGGCCTCGTCGCATGCTCACCCTCGGAGACGGCATCCGGTGCGGGATCGTCGAGTGCAGCGCCCGGCTCGGGTCAGACGACCTCGGTGCCGGCCGACACCGCGGCGGCGTTCCAGAAGGCGATCGACGACACCCGGGCCGCCGGGAATCTCCCCGGCGTCATCGCCCGGGTCATCTCACCGGCCGGAACCTGGACGGGGACGTCCGGGGTCCGGGCGGCCGGCGGGGACGATCCCATCCAGGCGGCGGATCACACCCGCATCGGCTCGCTCACCAAGACGATGACGGCCACCCTGCTGCTGCAGCTCGTCCAGGAGGGCCGCGTCTCGCTCGACGACCGCATCGACAGGTTCGTCCCGGACGCCCCGAACGGCAGCGCGACGTTGCGCCAGGTCGCCGACATGACCAGCGGCATCCCGTCGTACACCGCGTCCGAGTCCTTCGACCGGAAGTTCTTCGCCGACCCCGAATCCGTCTGGACGCCCACCGAACTGGTGGACACCGCGAAGGCGCTGCCACCCAGCTTTCCGCCCGGGCAGGGCTGGGAGTACTCCAACACTAATTACGTCCTGCTGGGCCTGGTCACCGAGAAGGTGCTCGCGAAACCCATCGGCGAGGTCTTCGCCGACCGGATCTTCACGCCCCTGGGCATGGACGAGTCCTCGTGGCCCGGCGGGTCGGTCGAGATCCCCGACCCACACCTCGACGGCCTCACCGACCAGGGCCAGCCCGACGGGCAGACGGTCGACTCGACGCGCTGGAATCCGTCCTTCGCGTCCACCGCCGGTGCCGTCATCTCGACCGTAGACGACCTGCAGACCTGGGGTGAGGCCTTGTTCACCGGGCAGGGCGTCCTGAATCCGGCGACCCAACAACTGCGCCGGGACTCGATTCTCACCTCGCCGCCACCGAACACCGCCACCTCCGGATACGGCATCGGTATCGGCAACCGCGACGGATGGTGGGGTCACGACGGGGATTTCCCCGGATACAACACCTCGTTGTTCCACAACTACGAATCGGACACGACGATCATCATCGTGATCAACACCGACGACGCGATGACGGTCGACGGCAAGTCGACGACCCCGGTCAGCGCCGTCCAGGCCGGCCTCATCGCCGCGCTGCCCTGAGACCCCGGTCCCAGCGTAAGGTCGGCGCATGGCCAGAACAGTCGCGAAAGCCGATGGTGTCGACCGTGCCGAACTGCTGGAGTTCATCCGGCCGCGCCACCACATGATCCTCAGCACCGTCCGCTCCAACGGCAGCCCGCAGATGTCGCCGGTCACCGGTGGGGTCGACGAGCAGGGCCGCATCGTCATCTCGACCTATCCCGGCCGGGCGAAGGCGGCGAACCTCCGGCACACGCCGGTGGCCAGTGTCGTGGTGCTCTCCGACGACTTCAACGGCGCCTGGGTCCAGGTCCACGGTGATGCCGAGGTCCTCGACATGCCCGAGGCCGAGGACGCGCTCGTCGACTACTTCCGCAGCATCTCCGGTGAGCACCCCGATTGGGACGAGTACCGAGCAGCGATGCGAACACAGGGCAAGTCGCTGATCCGCATCACGCCGACGAGGTGGGGTCCGGTGGCCACCGGCGGATTCCCCGCCGAGGTCGCGGCCCGGCTCGACGCGCAGGACCGATGAGCGCACCGGCCCGCCGGACGGACCCGATCGGTTGACCACCGGCGCCGACATCGAGATCCGCGGGTTGACGAAAAGCTATGGCGGACATCGCGTTCTCGACGGCATCGATCTCGAGATACCCGCCGGCAGCGTGACCGCCCTGCTGGGGCCGAACGGTTCCGGCAAGACCACGACCGTCGGCATCGCGTCGACCCTGTTCCCCGCCGACTCGGGGACGGTGACGATCGGCGGATACGACACGGTCGCGCAGACGCGTGCGGTGCGCGCGATGATCGGTGTCACCGGCCAGTCGGTCGCGGTCGACGAATTGTTCAGCGGGCGCGACAATCTGGTGCTCATGGCCGACCTACGACGGCTGGGCCGACGCAACGGACAGGCCCGCGCCCAGGAGTTGATCGAGCAGTTCGATCTGATCGCGGCCGCCGACCGCGCGGTGTCGACCTACTCCGGCGGCATGCGTCGGCGCCTCGATCTCGCCATGACTCTGGTGTCCATTCCGCGAGTGATCTTCCTCGACGAACCGACCACGGGTCTCGACCCCAGGAGTCGACGGATGCTGTGGGAGACCATCTCCCGGCTCGCCGCCGAAGGCGTCACGATCTTCCTCACCACGCAGTACCTCGAGGAGGCCGACCAGCTCGCCGACCGCATCGCCGTCCTGGACCACGGCCACATCGTGGCCGAGGGCACCGCCGCCGAATTGAAGAGCCGGGTGCACGACTCCGAGGTGCGCCTGACCTTCGCCGACCGCGACTCCTTCGACAAGGCGGCATCGCTTCTGCCGGATGCGCGTCCGGTTCCCGAAGCACGACGCCTCGACATCGCGACCGACGACACCGTCACCACTGTCCGGACCACCTTGAACCAGCTGGAGGCCGCCGGCATCACGGTCACCGACGTCGGTGTCCACGCCCCGACCCTCGACGATGTGTTCTTCGCGCTCACCGGCAATCCCGCTTCCGCGGCCGCCGATGCCGACACCGGCGAACCCGGTGCCACCGACCCGGATCCGTCCGGAGCCGCCTCATGACGACCCTGGCACACACGGTGTCGGATTCGCGGGTCATGGTCCGCCGCAACGTTCGGCGGCTCATCAAGTTCCCGGTGCTCGCCGTGATGCTGGTCGGCATCCCGGTGGTCTTCCTGCTGCTGTTCGTCTTCGTGTTCGGGGGCCAGCTCGGCGCCGGGATGACCACGCAGTCCGACGACAGCGGGCGGGCCGCCTACCTCGACTATGTGGTGCCCGGGATCGTGCTGGTCACTGTCGCGTCGGCGGTTCAGGGCACCGCCATCGTCGTTGCCATGGACATGACCTCGGGGATCATCAACCGCTTCCGCACCATGGACATCGCTCGCTCCGCTGTCCTCACCGGTCACGTACTCGCCAGCCTCCTGCAGGCGCTGTTCAGCATCGTCGTGGTCCTCGCCGTCGCGGTCGGTATCGGATTCCGGCCGTCGGCCGGTCCGCTCGACTGGCTGGGCGCGTTCGGCGTGACTTCCGTGTTCTCCGTCGCGCTGATCTGGCTCTCGGTCTACCTCGGGCTGGCGGCCAAGAGCGTCGAGACCGCCAGCAACACAGCGATGTTCCTCACGATCCTGCCGTTCCTCAGTACGGGGTTTGTCCCGGCCGAATCCCTACCCACCGGGTTGCGGCAGTTCGCCGAGTACCAGCCCTTCACCCCCGTCATCGAGGTCCTGCGCGGAACCCTCACCGACGCTCCGGTCCACACCGCGAGTGTTGTCGCCTCGCTCGCCTGGAGTCTCGCCATCGGCGGGGCCGCATTCTTTCTCGCGCTGCGAACCTATGAGCGGCGACGCATTCCCGGATAGTGTCGAGGGCGTGCCCGAGAAGGTGGACTTCAAGAAGACGCTGGACTCGTACAAGGCGCGGCGCGGCCAGTTCCGCATTCTCGACGTTCCGGCCATGCGCTACCTGATGATCGACGGATCGGGCGACCCCAACTCGACACCACAGTTCGCGGCGTCGATCGAGACGCTGTATCCGGTTGCGTACAAGCTGAAGTTCGCAAGCAGTCGTGAACTCGGCCGTGACTACGTCGTCCCGCCACTCGAGGGGCTCTGGTGGGCCGACGACATGAGCACCTTCACCGGCGCCCGGGACAAGGGCCGCTGGAGGTGGACGCTCATGCTGATGGTTCCCGACTGGATCGGCGAGGATCTGCTCGACGCCGCTGTTCTCGAGGCCGGCGCGACGAAGCCGCCGCCGCGTCTCGCCGATCTACGCACGGAGTCGTTGGACGAGGGATCGTGCGTTCAGACGCTGCACCACGGGCCCTTCGACGACGAGGGGCCGGTGCTGGCCGAGATGCACGATCGGTTCATACCCGACAACGGCTTACGCATGTCGGGCCGTCACCATGAGATCTACTTCAGCGACTTCCGCCGAGTAGCTCCGGAGAAACTTCGGACCCTGCTGCGTCAACCGGTCGAGTCCTCCATCATCCCGTAGCGAAAGATGGTTCATCGCAGGGTATCTCGTTACGAAGTCCCGCCGGCCGGCGTCCATCCGAGTGCCGGTCCGAGCTGCCCGGCGAGATCACCCACGATCTGCAGGTAGTCCGGCTCGTCGAAGGAGAACGGCAACGCGAAGGCCACCTCGGTGGCGCGTTGGAATTCCGCGTGCTCATACAGTCTCTCGGCGAGTTCATCGGACGGTCCGACGAGGTCCGGCGAGAACAGGAGGCCCCGCGGGCCCTGCGGGGTGAGCGTGCGCTCGAACCGACTGTCGGCATACGCCCGGTACTTGCGGATCTGGTCCGCGGTCGCGGAATCCGTGGGGATCACCACGAGCCCTTGGGACACGCGCGCACGGTCGGGGTTAACGTGATGGGCACGGTAGGCGTCGATGTGTTCGGCCTGGATGGTCGCGAAGTCGCGCGACTCCGTGCCCTCGGTGGTCACCACCGAGGACGTCAGATAGTTGATGCCTTGCCGGCCCGCCCAGATCGCCGAGCTCAATCCACCTCCGTACCAGACCCGATTGGCGAGACCCGGCGAATGCGGTTGCACCCGTCGGGAGAACGTCTCTATCCCGACGGTGCCCTCGAAGTCGCTGACGGGTTCGCCCCGCAGGTTGTCCAGGAGCCTCACCACCCGGTCCTTCGAGAAGTTCTCGAGCGCATGGGTTTCGGGATACAGCGCGGTCTTGAAGTCGTCGTAGCGCATCGGCACACCGACGGAGACCCCCGGGTTGAGCCGTCCCCCGCTGAGGATGTCGACCGTCGCCAGGTCTTCGGCCAGCCGCAGCGGATTCTCCAGACCGAGCGGGATCACCGCGGTACCGAGCTCGATGCGACTGGTGCGCACCGCCGCGGCCGCCAGCAGGGCCACCGGCGAGGAGATGCCGTACTGCAGATGCCGGTTGCGCACCCACACGCTGTCGAAGCCGAGTTGTTCGGCCAGCTCGATCATCCGCAGCGTCTCGAGGTGGCCGGGCGCGGGTCGTCACCGTCGAAGCGTCCGATCGTCAGAAATCCGAGCTTCTGGAGGGGTTCACCGCGTCGTGGCATGCAATCGATTTTCACACCGTCTGGCAGCGGAGACATGTCGGCGAATCAGGGTGGGTCGAATTGTTCGGTGGCCACGCCGGCGCGCGCCGCGTCTATAGTCGGGGCACACCGCCGCCGACCGAACGGATCGCCATGCCGCCCACTGTCGCGGAGAGGATCGTCGAGGAACTCGAGCGCGCCGGAGTCCGGCACGTCCACGGGTTGCCCGGTGATTCACTCAACGGTTTCACCGATGCCCTGCGGAGAAACGACACCATCTCGTGGCGACATGTGCGACACGAGGAGTCGGCGGCGTTCGCCGCGTCCGCCGAAGCCGCGCTCACCGGTGAACTCGCGGTGTGCGTGGGAAGTTGCGGGCCCGGCAACCTGCACCTGATCAACGGACTGTTCGACGCACACCGCAGTCGTGTCCCGGTCCTCGCGATCGCCGCGCACATCCCGGCGACGGAGATCGGCACCGGCTACTTCCAGGAGACCCACCCCGAGCAGCTGTTCCGGGAATGCAGCGCCTTCTGCGAGATGGTCGGCACGCCCGACCAGATGCCGCGCCTGCTCGACATCGCCCTGCGCACAGCGGTCGAGAAACAGGACGTCGCGGTCCTCGTCATCCCGGGTGAGACCTTCCTGGCGCCGTGCCCGAAACGACGCGCCGGCGCCCCCATCCGCCGTATCCCCCGCGTCACCCGGCCCACCGATGCCGAGATCGACCGCGCCGCAGACACTCTCAACGCCTCCGAGCGCGTGACGATTCTCGCCGGGGCGGGGGTGCAGGGGTCTCACGACGAGGTCGTCGAGCTCGCCCGTGCCCTGCAGGCCCCCGTCGTGCACGCGTTGCGGGGCAAGGAATTCATCGAGTACGACAACCCCTACGACGTGGGAATGACCGGGCTGCTCGGCTTCTCGTCCGGATACCGGGCGATCGAGAAGTGCGACACACTGCTCATGCTGGGCACCGACTTCCCCTATGAACAGTTCTATCCGTCGAAGGCGACCATCATCCAGGTCGACATCCGTGGCGAGCAGATCGGTCGACGCTGCCCCGTCGACCTGCCACTCGTCGGCGATGTCGGCGACACCGCCCGCGCGCTCCTGCCGAAAATCTCCACCGGCCGCGACTCCGAACACCTGTCGACCTCGTTGGCCCACTACGCCACGGCACGGCGCCGCCTCGACGACCTCGCCGACAACGACCGCAACCGGGCACCGATCCACCCGCAGTACCTGACTCGCCTGATCAGCGAGAAAGCCGACCGCGACGCGGTGTTCATCCCCGACGTCGGCTCACCGGTGGTGTGGGCGGCGCGCTACCTCGAGATGAACGGGGCCCGTCGCCTGATCGGCTCGTTCACCCACGGCTCGATGGCCAATGCCGTGTCCCAGGCGATCGGCGCACAGACCGCCTTCCCGGACCGCCAGATCGTTGCGCTCGCCGGCGACGGCGGGCTCGCGATGCTGCTCGGCGAGCTGCTGACCATCACCCAGAACAACCTGCCGGTGAAGATCGTCGTCTTCGACAACTCATCGCTGAACTTCGTCGAGGTCGAGATGAAGGCGGCCGGATTCGTCAACTACGGAACCGATCTGGAGAATCCGGACTTCGCCGCGCTGGCGGAGTCGCTCGGTATCCACGGTCGGCGCGTCGAGCGGCCGGACGACCTGGCCGGTGCGGTCGACGAGCTCCTCGCCCACGATGGTCCGGCGCTACTCGATGTCGTCACCGCTCGGCAGGAGCTGTCCATCCCGCCGACGATCACCGCCGCCCAGGCCAAGGGCTTCACGCTGTACGCGCTCCGCACCGTACTGTCCGGACGCGGCGACGAACTGGTCGACCTCGCCGAGACCAATCTCTTCCGGCGGCTGTTCGACTAGGCGTTTCGGTCCGCAGCCACCTGCAGGCCGAGAATCGCTTCGGTGACACCGGCTGTCCAGGTGGACGTGTCGACACGGTGAACGGCTGACTCCCCCGCATACGCGCTCGATATGACGACGTCCGGGGCAAGAGTGGCCAGCAGTTCGAGGCTCCCCGCGAGCTGGACGGGGTCACTGATGCCCGGGAGATACCCGGCGGTCCACCGCCCCGACTCGCTGCGATAGAGGGTGTCCCCGGTGAACAGGTAGCGGTCGCCGTCGGCGCCGTGCACCAGGTAGCTCGTGCTACCCGGGGAATGGCCGGGTGTCGGGATCACCTCGACCCCGTTGCCGTCCGTGTGCCGGTCCGCGAGCCCCACCCCGATCCGCGCGTAGCGGCCGATCCGGTCCGCTTCGGCGAAAGGAGCGTGCAGTGTCGTCCCGAATCGTCCGTGGATCGCAGCCAGCAGCGGCCCGGCCTCATCCTGATGCGACAGATATTGCTCGTCGATCCCACCCAGGCGGTAGAGCTCATCGAACTCGGAGTCCGACGCAACCGAGTAGAAGAGGACATTTCGAGTCGACCTCCACAGGTAGGCATGCGTGGTCAGTCCCGGGAACGGGTTGTCGGAGCTGGTCTCCCACAGGTCGGCGAATACGCGGCGCATCGATACCTCCACGAGTTGGTTGGATGTCCCACCACGGTGCAACTTCGAGTTCACTTGAAGTCAAGAAGCCGTTGCCGACTGGTCAGCAGAGCACCGCGGGTGATACACATCTAGGAATCCGTCTCACGTCTGGAGTCCTGTGTCCACCTCGCTGCCACCCGATACTCCTGCCTTTCCGGCGGCGGTCGCCTACGAGTCCGCGATGACCAACCAGCGTCTGCGAGGCGTGCGGGCGCTGGTACGGCAGTTCACCCGCAAAGACCTCTTCCCGGAGCCGGAGAACCTCCGCACCTTCGCCGAGGACATGTTCCGCACCGATCCCGTGGCCGAACGATTCGTCGACGAGGTCTACGGCACGCTGGGCGGCGAGGCGGCCCGGGCCCTGCTCGATCAGGCACTCACCGACGGCCTGGACAGCATCGACGATCCCCCGCCGGCACTGGTCGACCTGTTCGAGGAATTCGAGACGGTGCCAGACTGGGTCGACCCCGAGCTGATCACGGAGGGCGAGGCCATCTGGCGCCGGTGGGGTACCGGCCTGTTCAGCGTCGCCGGGGGGATCACCCTGGAGATGTACACCGAGGCCGCGGTCGCGAAACCGCTCTCGCTGGCCGGGGGCTATGCGGGCGACAACGCTCTGCGACGTTTCCTGGAGACCTCGCGTTTCTGGATCGACGTCTCGCACCCGGGCGCGTTGCTGACGCCGGGGTCGCAGGGTCGTGCGACGGCGATGCGGGTACGCATCATGCACGTGTGGGTCCGGCGCACCGTCGCCGAACACCCGGAATGGGACCGCCGACGCTGGGGCGACCCGATCAGTCAGTCCTACCAACTACTGACCCTGCTGGGCGGCAGCGTGGTGCCCGCGATGGCGCTGTGGCTGACCGGAATACAGACGACACCCCGCGAGATCCGCGTCCTGCTGCACTATCAGCGCTACCTCGGCCACCTACTCGGGGTGCGCACGCAGTGGTATCCGGAAACGATCGCCGACTCGTTGCGATTGCTGGCCTTCGTCACGTCCACCCGCACCTACGACGCCGGGGCCGACGGCGCAGAGCTCATCGAGTCGTTCCCGGCCGCGTTCGCGAAGCGCGGGTCGACCGGCTTGCAGCGGTTGCGCGGCACATACAACGCGGCGATGTACGCGGCGTACTCGAGCATCTACATGCTGCCCACGACGCGGCTGCGCTACCGGATGCCCAGTCCGGTTCCGGGGATGCTCGTCATCGTGCTCCGACTACCGGTGGTGATCGTCGTCGAAACCACCCGTCGACTCTCACCTCGATTCCGTCGACTTCACGAGAAGTGGATGTGCCGCCATGGGGAGAACTGGCACGACTGGCAGACCTCGGGTCGCCCGGCCGAGTACGCCCACGGGAAAGGTCTCCGGCGCTGACCGCGGTGTCGGAGAGTTACTCCGGAGTTGGACTCGAATGCGCACACCGTTAGCGTGTTCGGGGTGACGCACACCCCGACGACCACCGCCACGACCACCGACGATCCCTCCGGGATCGGATCCCGCGTCGGCCACTACTACGTGCTCGACGGCTCGTATCAGGTCGGCCGCGAGAAGGTGCGTGAGTACGCACGCGCGGTCCAGGACTACCACGGCGCCCACTGGGAGCCCGAAGCCGCAGCCGCCCTTGGCTATTCCGGTCTCGTCGCGCCGCTCACCTTCACCTCCATCCCGGCGACGGCGGCGAACCGGGAGCTGTTCGAGAAGGTCATCGTCGGATACGACACCTACGTCCAGACCGAGCAGGTCTTCGAGCAGCACCGCCCGATCGTCGCCGGCGACGAGCTGACGACGGACGTGGAGCTGACGAGTGTCCGTCGGATCGCGGGCAAAGACCTGATCACCGTGACCAACACCATGACCGATGCCTTAGGCGAGCGTGTGCACACCATGCACACGACGGTCGTCGGGGTCACCGCTGACGAGGTCGACCCCGAGTTGAGCAGTGCGGTCCGCAAGGTGATGATGCACGACGTCAACATCTTCAGCCAGGACGAAGCGGCGGAACGATACGTGCGGACGGTCCGTCCCGACGCTGACGTCCGCACCGCTGACGACAGCGGGCGCACATCGGGCGCACGGAACTTCGACGAGCTGAACGTCGGCGACGAACTGCCTCTGCACACGATCAGGTTGTCGCGCGGCGATCTGGTCAACTACGGCGGTGTCGCGGGCGACGCGAACCCCATCCATTGGGACGAGACGAGCGCAAAACTGGCCGGCCTGCCTGATGTCATCGCGCACGGCATGCTGACCATGGGGCTCGGGGCCGCTTTCGTGTCGTCGTGGTCGGGCGACCCGGGTGCCGTCACCCGCTACGCGGTGCGCCTGTCCCAGCCCGCTGTCGTGTCCGGCGCCGAGGGCGGCGAGATCGAGTACAGCGGGCGGATCAAGTCGCTCGATCCGGCGACCCGGACGGGCGTCGTGATCGTGGTGGCCAAGTCGGGCGGCCGCAAGATCTTCGGTCTCGCCACACTGAATATCCGCTTCTCGTGACCCCGGGGGTCAGTACTCCCCTTTGATGACGAAGTACGACCCGCGGATCACGCCGGCGAGTTCCGATCTCTGACGCGCGAACTTGAACTTCGACTCCAACTCGGCCGGGACGTCCATGCCGTCCGAGAGCTTGAACCCGACGGCACGCTTCCCACCGGGATCGATGCTGTACATGACGTTCACCGCGAGGCCGGACTCGTAGAACACGTACGACATGTGCAGCCTTCCGTCGTCCGGGCCCACCTCGAAGTCGCTGACCTCGAGCGCGGGTGAGGCGATGGTGATGTCGCGCTCGTCGGCCAGGATCGCGGTCACCCGGTCGAGGATTTCGGGCGCGTCCGACGCCGGGACGACGGTGAAGTCGTGCCCGTACTTCGTCTTGTAGTACCGGGCCTCGTTTGTCCGGAGTCCCGCCAGCGCCTCCGCAACCGGTGAACTCTCGAGTCCCGCGGTGGAGACCTGCTTGAAGTCGATCACGTCACCCATGACCCTCCCTCCGGCAGGTTGCCTCAGACAGCGTAAAGCCCCCGACCGCGGTCGGGGGCTTTATCGATGCAGCACGACGCTCACTCGAGGACGAACACCGGGATCTGCCGATCGGTCTTCGTCTGGTACTCGGCGTAGGGCGGGAAGGCGGCGACGGCCAGCTCCCACCAGTGATCGCGCTCCTCGCCGTCACTCAGCTCGCGCGCGGTCAATTCCTTCACCTCGGTACCGTCCTGCGCGGTGACCTGGGGGTTCGCCTTCACGTTGTGGTACCACGCCGGATGCTCGGGCGCGCCGCCCTTCGAGGCGACCATAAGGTACTTGCCGTTCTCCTCCACGCGCATCAGCGGGACGTAGCGCTTCTTGCCCGACTTCGCGCCGGTCGTGGTGAACAGGACGATCGGACGGTCCATCACGGTCACACCGTCGGTCGTGCCCTGCTCCAGGATCTTCTCGGTCTGCTCGCGGACCCAGCCTTCAGGACTCAACTCTGCTTTAGCACTCATGGTGGGCGGAACACCACAGCTCGGCCGGGTATTCCCCGCAGCGCCGTCTGTGTCGTGACTCTCCGATACTGTGTGGCCGGACCTGACCTCGACCGTGAGATCTCACCGATGACCACACCATGCCGTGCTCTCGTACCGACGCCGGTCGGCACCGTGGCCGTCGACAGCAATGGATCGGCCGTCGTACGCGTGGCCTGGCGAGTGACCACTGACGTACCGACCGATGGCGAGACCATCGATCCCGTTCTCGCAGAGGCGATTCGACAGATCCGCGCCTATTTCGCCGGTGACCTGACCGAGTTCGACCTGCCTGTCGATCTCGACCGGATGTCGGACGCCGCCCGGGCGGTCCTGTCGACGCTGCACCGGACGGTCGCCCACGGCGACACGGTCACCTACGGCGAACTCGCGGCGATGAGCGGCACGCGGGTCTCTGCGCGCGGCGTCGGCACGATCATGGGGATCAATCCCCTGCCGTTGATCATCCCGTGTCATCGCGTCGTCGCCGGCGACGGACTCGGCGGCTACTCGGGCGGCGCGGACGGTCAGGGTCTGGCGACCAAACGCTGGCTGCTCGAGTTCGAGGGCGCTCTCCCGCCGACAGTTCTGATCAGGAGCCCAGCCGACTACGCCGACCCTGAGATTGATGTCGCATGCGACATCAATCCGTCTACGCGACCTCGATCGAAGTCGCATCAGCGAACCGATGTCGCACGCGACGTGAGTTCGTGATCCGGCATCCTCGAGCGTCGAGCGTCATGTGCGCGACGCCCCGGACAGATGTTCGACGACCAGCGACTGCAGCCTCGGAGCGTCCGAGCCGAGCCACAACGACAGGTGCGTTCCCTCGTCGACGGCTTCGAGGCGAGCATCGGGCAGCGTCTGCGCGGCATGGACACTCTGATCGAACGGGACGTCGGCGTCGGTTCGGGAGTGTATCGCCAGCACGGGTGCGGTCACCTCCGCGAGCGGTAGGTCGAGTTCGCGAAATTGGTCGAAGTCATTGTCGAAACCAGCTTTTCGCGACCCCGACACGGTGTCGAACAGATCGATTGCCAGCGTGCGCTGGTCGTCATCGGCGATGATCTCCGCGGTGAGCGCCCTGATCTGTACACGCGACAGGTCTCCCTCACCGGACAGGAGTGTCGAGATGGCCGTGGACGGCGCATGTGACGCGAGCGTCGTGGCCACCCAATGTCCGACACGACTGAAGAGAAGCTTCTCCTCGGACAGTTCGAGTCGTCCGCGCAGGCTGCTCCGCGGATCGAAGCGAGTGCTGACTGCGGCGACCGCGACGATCGCGGACACCCGCTCGGGTACGGAAGCCGCCAACGAGTAGGCGACGGGACCGCCACCGGACCAGCACATCAGCCCGAAACGATCGATCCCCACCGAATCCAGCACCGCCCTGACCAGTGCCGCCTGCGCGGCCGGATCTCTATTGTCGCCGCCCAGGGGCGTACCCAGGTAGCCCGGTCGAGAGACCGCGATGACGCGATGCGTCCCGGCCAGGAAGCGCGTCATCAGGACTCCCTGGTCGCAGCCACCCGGGGACCCGTGCACGAACACCAGCGGTGGCCCGGATCCGACGTCGACATATTCGACCGGCCCGGTCGGCGTCTCGACGAGGCGCGGTTCCGTCGAGTGACTGTCCGAGTGAGCGAGCCCCATGGATGTACCTCCTCCGACGACCGTGGTGCGACGGTAGCGCCTGCGCGACGCCCGCGCGGCACATCGCGGTGAAGCGGCGCGAACGGGTGAACCCCGCACGCGGCCGCACCTGAGTCATCTCTCCTCTTTCGAGACTCTTTTTGCGACTATCGAGACCCGATATCCCCGCTGCGTCACATGTCTCGAAACACGGGCGCGTCTTTTGAGTCTGTCTCGATACTTCTGAGATACGCTGTCGCGGTGACAGCAGACGCAACACAGCCGTCGGGGATGGCCCTCGGTTACGCACGCGACTCCCCCGGTGCCCACGCGCTCGCGCCCCAGATCGACGCGCTCACCGATGCCGGGGTGGACCCCGCGCGGATCTACACCGATGCGACCGATCGCTCCGCGCCCGCGGGTCAGCGGCCCGGGATGGCCGCCCTCCTCGACTACGCGCGAGCCGGCGACACCACGGTAGTCGTCGGCATCGACCGCCTCGGCCGGAACGTTCGCGAAGTCATGGAGGTCGCGAACCAGATGGCCGGGCGCCGCATCGGACTGCGCTCGCTCCGCGAGGGAATCGACACCGCCGACCCGGCCGGAGCGATGATCGTCGCGGTGCTGGCGTCGCTGGCCGAACTCGACGACGACGCGCCGAGACGATCGGGCCGTTCCACGCCGAGAACCCTGCGTGGGTCCACGTCGGCGATCGGCCGGCCGCGGGCGCTCGACGCCGATCAGGTGGTGCGCGCCGAACAGATGCGCGCGCAGGGGGTTTCCGTACCCAGGATCGCGCAAGAGCTCGGGGTGAGCCGCGCGACCCTGTATCGCACCCTGGCCGAGAGGCGTTCGGTCCGTTGAAGAATCCCGACTCCGACCTCCCCGAACTGGACATCGTCACCGAGTACGGCGTCGTCACGCGCCTGCCCACCTCGTTCCCGATCTTCGACGCCGACCTCGACGATCACCTCGATCCGGACCTGTTCCAGCAGGGTTTCGTCGATGCCGCGGCCGATCTCGGTGCGCTTCCCGCGCCGTGGGCGCGACAACTGGCGTCGTCGACGCTCGCGTGTCCGCCGGACCCCGACGACGAGGAACCGAGCTACACACGCGGCTATCGCGCCGCCCTCTACGGACACCTCCGGCACGCCGGAAAGTAAGCGCCGCAAAGGGTCTCGGAAACGACGCCCGGAAGGTCGGACTTGCCGCAATCGAACCGCCGCCCCGGCAACGGATCTCGTGCACTGACGTACTGGTCGTTGGCGAATCGTGATCACCTGGTGACGTCAACGCCCCTCGCGACACGCATGCTCGGTGCGACCATGGACCGAGTCGGGGGATGCGGTTCGCGAACGCGGGCCAGGCGCAATGCCGGACGGGGGCAGGCGCCGCATGTCGGGCGGGTCAAGTCGGCGGGCCGCACTTTCGGACACTGCTAGGTGGTCGCGCCATGACCCGATCGACGAACATCAACAGCCGTGCGCCGGGTGGAGACGACCCCACCGCACGCGAACTGGAAGCCCTGCGAACGGAATTGGACGGGATCGACGACCGTCTGCTCGAAGACGTGCGGGCCCGGATCGAGGTCTGTACACGCATCGCGGAACTCAAACGACGGCACGCCATCCCGGTGATGCAGCCGCGCCGGGTCGGCGCTGTACACGAACACGCCCACCGGTTCGCCATCGATCACGACCTGTCCACCGATTTCCTGCATGCCCTCTACGACCTCATGATCTCGGAGACCTGTCGGGTCGAGGATCTGATCGTCGGGACCGAGACGTCGCAGCGAGCGGGGCACGATCGTGACCCCGCCCGACACCCGTCCGCCGTCGCGAGCGCGGACTGAGGTGGACCCGGTGCGCACACTGCTGATCGACAACTACGACTCGTTCACGTACAACCTGTACGCGTTGTTGACCCAGGTCAACCGCCGGGAGCCGGTCGTCGTCGCCAACGATGTGCCCTGGACGTCGGTGGACCTGACAGCTTTCGACAACGTGGTGGTCTCCCCCGGCCCGGGCCGTCCGGATTACCCCCGCGACTTCGGGATCAGCGCACGGGCGCTGACCGACAGCGGACTACCCGTGCTCGGGGTGTGCCTGGGCCACCAGGGCCTGTGCCATGTGTTCGGCAGCCCGGTGGTAGGGGCCCCCGAACCGCGGCACGGACGACTCAGCGCCGTCCACCACGACGGCCGCGGCTTGTTCACGGGGCTCCCCTCCCCGTTCCGGGCGGTCAGGTATCACTCGCTGGCGGTGGTGGATGTCCCCGACGAGTTGGAGGATCAGGCGTGGTCCGACGACGGCGTCCTGATGGCGGTGCGCCACCGGGTGTTGCCGATGTGGGGGGTGCAGTTCCATCCGGAGTCGATCTGCAGCGAGTATGGCCGGGAGCTGTTGGCCAACTTCGCGGCGGCCACACGGGTGCGAGCGCACCGCGGGGTCTCGGCCGGGGCGAGTCGGGCGTCGGCGACGACGGAGCGGCCGGCGAGTGAGGCGTCGGCGAGTGAATCGGCGGGGAGTGAATCGGCGGGGAGTGAATCGGCGGGGAATCGGCACGAGGGTTACCGGGTCCGATCGGTTCGGGTGGACCACGTGGTGGACCCGAACACCGTCTATGAACGCCTGTTCGCCGGTGGTCCGAACAGCTATTGGCTCGACCGGTCGGCGGCCGAGGAGACCGACGGTCGCTACTCCGTCATGGGAGACTGCTCGGGTCCCCACGCCGAGTATGTGACCTACCGGGTCCCGGAAATGACTGTGCGAGTCGAACATTCGAACGGTACAGCGGAGGAGGTCCGCAGCACCTTCTTCGACTACCTCGACGCCCAGCTGCGGGCGCGTGCGGTGGCTGCGCAACCTGAGCTGCCGTTCGCGTTCTGTCTGGGGTACGTCGGCTATCTCGGCTACGAGCTCAAAGCGGACACCGGCGGCCAGCTGGCGCATGCCTCCCAGCAGGCCGACGCGGCGCTCGTGTTCGCCGACCGCGCGGTGGTGATCGACCACGGACACGGGTGTGCGTATGTGCTCGCACTGGAACCGGTCGAGAGCCCGGATCCCGATGTCGCGACGTGGTTGGACCAGACGGCGTCGACCATTCGGGAGATGCGAACCGCCACGCCCGCTCCGGCGACGACTCCCCCGCTGGTCCCGGCGCCCCACGAGGTGCCGATCGTGTTCCGCCACAACCGCCAGACGTACCTCAGGCTCATCGAGGACTGTCTGGCGGAGATCCGGTCCGGGGAGTCGTACGAGGTGTGTCTGACGAACTCGGCGACCGTGCACCGCAGCCTCGACCCCGTGTCCGGGTATTCGTGTCTGCGGGAGATCAGCCCGATGCCCTACAACGCCCTGCTGCAGTTCGCCGGGATGTCGGTGCTCAGCGCGTCGCCGGAACGGTTCTTGAAGATCGGTGCCGACGGGACGGTCGAGTCGAAGCCGATCAAGGGGACACGGCCGCGGTCGGCCGATCCCACCGAGGACCACCACTTGCGATCCGCGCTACGGGCGAGCGAGAAGGACCGGTCGGAGAACCTGATGATCGTGGACCTCGTCCGCAACGACCTGTCGCGCGTCTGCGTCCCGGGGTCGGTGCATGTGCCGTCACTGTTCGACATCGAGACCTACGCACCCGTGCATCAAATGGTGTCGACCGTGCGGGGGACGCTGCGGAACGGGGTGTCGGCGGTCGACTGTGTGCGGGCGGCCTTTCCCGGCGGTTCGATGACCGGCGCACCGAAGATCCGCACGATGGAGATCATCGACAAACTCGAGGCGGGTCCGCGGGGCGTGTACTCGGGGGCGATCGGCTTCTTCTCGCTCACCGGAACCGCTGACCTGTCGATCGTGATCCGCACGATGGTGGCGACCGGTTCCGAGGTGACCTTCGGGGTCGGCGGAGCGATCGTCGCGCTGTCGGATCCGGACGAGGAGTTCGAGGAGACGATGGTCAAGGCCCTGACCATGCGACGCTGCCTGTCCGTCGCCGAGGAGAGCGGCCCGTGACCGAATCGGCCGCCCCCGGTGCGCGGTCGGTGGTCGTGGCCGGCGGAGCAGGGGCGGTGGGATCCATGTTCGCCGACCGGTGGCGCAGTGGCGGCGACCTCGTACACATCCTGGACGCCACCTCCGGCGACGACATCCGTGCCCCCGGCCCAGAGGCGACCGCGCGGGTGCGCGCGGCGGACATCGTGGTCCTCGCGGTACCGGAGAATGTCGCCGTCGCCTCGCTGGGGACGGTGCGATCACTGATGCGCCCGACCGCGATGCTGGTGGAGACGCTGTCGGTGAAGACCCGGTTCGCGGCGGCCGTCGGCGGACCGGACGAGAGCCGTTGCGCCACAACGGGCCCGGCCGTCGGCGTGAACCCGATGTTCGCCCCGTCCCTCGGTCTGCCCGGCCGGGCGATCGCGGTGGTCGTCCATCGCGACGGACCCGGCGTGGACCGCCTGATCGACGACCTGGCGAGGTGGGGCGCTCGCGTGCAGGTCACCACCGCCGATCGGCACGACCGCCTGTGCGCCGCGGTGCAGGCCCTCACCCATGCGACCATCCTGTCGTTCGGGGTCGCGCTCGCCGATCTCGGCGTCGAGGCCGATGAGGCGGCGACACTGGCCACCCCACCGTTCATGACGATGTCGGCGATGCTGGCGCGCGTCGCCGGTGGGACACCGGAGGTGTACCGGGACGTGCAGTCGTCGAACCCGTGCGCGTCGACGGCCCGGGATGCGTTGGCGCGTGCGGTGTCCCGGGTCTCCGCCACCTGCGACGGCGACAGCGACGAGTTCACGGCACTGCTCGCCCGGGCCGGAGCGCCGCTGGGCGATCGCGGCAGCGAGTATGCCGGGCTGTGCGCGCGACTGTTCGCCGGGTTGGCGTCGTGACCGGCACGCTGCCCGACCACGACGCCGCCGACCCGGTGGAGACGGCGGTGATCCGTGGGCTGGTGCGCAGCTGGTCGCGGCGGGCCACGGTGCGCCGCACCGAGCCCGAACTCGACGGCCCCACGATGGACGATCTCTACGACGACGATTGCGTCGACTATCCCGAGACACTGCTCCCCTTCGCCGGACATCCGGGATGGAACCGGCTCGACGACGACCGCCGGTCCCGGGTCCGGGCGTGGGGGTGGATCTCGTACAACAAGAATGTCGTCGACATCGAACAAGACGTGGTCACACCCGGTTTCGGATTGCTGTTCCGGGACGCGTTCGGCACCGGGTTCTCCGACGCCGGGAGGGCGGCGGTCGTCCAGTCGATGGTCGACGAGGAGTACCACACGCTGATGCATCTGAACGCGTCCGCGCTGACCCGCCGTCGGCGTGCCTGGACGCTTCCGGATGCCACACTGCCCGAGTCGTTGATGGTGCGCCGCCATCGGGCTGCGCTCGCACGTGCGGAGTCGGCACGAGCCGCGGCGCTCACGACCCTGGCCTACGCGACGGTCGCCGAGACCTCCATCGGGGACTACCTCACGTTGATCGCCGAGGATCGGACGATCCAACCGGTTCACCAAGCCACCGTCGCCCTGCATCGCCGCGACGAGCGCGCGCACGGCTCGGTCGCCGGCGAGATGATCGCGATGGTCCACGACCGGCTCGGCCCGGACGACCGGCTCGTCCTGGCGCATGCGCTGCGCGACGGCGTCGACGCGTTCACGGCGACCGACACCGCCGCGTGGTCGGCCATCCTCGCCGCCGAGCGGATCCCGGACGGCGCCACGATGCTGCGCGAGTCCGCCGAGGACCCCGATCGACGGCGAGTTCTACAAGACTGCAGTGCGGTCGACCGCCTACTCGCCCGGTTCGGCGCCCTGGGTTGACCTGCGCCGGTGATCGTCGGGTGGGCGGCTACGGTGGTGACCGTGAACGAGCCCGACAGCCCGCGAGTGGCGACACCGGCCGACGCGGCGACCATGGCCGAACTGCTCGACGCCTTCAACCGCGAGTACGGCGAACCGTCTCCCGGACCGGACTTCCTGGCCGAACGACTGACCGATTTACTTTCGCGCAGTTCGACTTTCGCGATCGTGGCCGGCGACCCGATCACCTCGCTGGGCCTGGTGACCATCCGGACAAACGTCTGGGTCGACGGCGGCATCGCCCTGCTCGACGAGATGTACACCACGCCTGGCCAACGCAGCCGCGGACTCGGTGGTGCCGTCCTCACCGCCGCGGTGGCCGAGGCGGCGCGACGGGGCGCCGGGGAATTCGAGATCGAGGTCGACGAACCCGACGTCGACGCGCACCGCTTCTATGCCCGGCACGGGTTCCCGCTGCGCGATCCCGAGACCGGCGACCGGGCGTTCGTTCTCCGCAAGGAGCTGACCGCTCCGTAATCCGATGGAATCCCGCCCGTGCCAGTAGGGTACGGGCGTGGTTCAGCTGACAGTGGGAAGCCATCGCGAGAACGCGACGACCGACGTCCTCCTCACCGCGGAGAAGTTCAATCGGCACACCTTCTGGTGCGGCCAGAGCGGCTCCGGGAAGACCTACGCGCTCGGCGTGGTTCTCGAACAGCTGCTGCTCCGAACCCGACTCCCGTTGCTGATCCTCGATCCGAACGCGGATTTCACCCGGTTGCCCGAGACACGCAGCACCGCCGACCCCACCGCCGCGGACGCGATCGCGGCCTCTGACATCCGGGTCCTGCATTCGACGCGACGTGACGGACCGCAGTTGCGGACACGGTTCCTGACCCTGCCCCTGGCAGCGAAGGCCGCGGTCTTGCAGTTGGATCCGATCGCCGACGCCGACGAGTACAACGTCCTCCTGCACGCCGACGCCACACTCACCGAGACATCCGACCAGACGACCTACCTCGATGCGCTGCGCAGTTCCGCCGACCCCGGACATCAGCGGCTGGCCAAGCGTATCGAGAATCTGCAGGTCCTCGACTGGGCACTCTGGGCGCGGGGTGACCTCGCAGCGACCGACGTCATCGACGAGCGACCCCAGGCGACCGTGCTCGACCTGGGTGGGTTCGCCCATCCAGCGGAACCGAAGGTCGCCGCTCTCAGTGTGCTCGAACACCTCTGGGCCCACCGCGACGAGCGGCGCCCGATACTCATCGTGATCGACGAGGCCCACAACATCTGCCCACCGCAGGCCACCAGCGCGGTGGAGCAGGCGCTGATCGACCGGGTCGTGCAGATCGCGGCCGAGGGCCGCAAGTTCGGCCTCTGGCTGCTGCTGTCGACCCAGCGGCCGACCAAGATCCACCCCAATGTCCTGTCCCAGTGCGACAACCTGTGCCTGATGCGGATGAACGCCCCACGCGATCTCGCCGAGCTGGCCGACACCTTCGGCTTCGTACCCGAACACCTCCTGGCGGAGTCGCCCGGGTTCCGCCAGGGTGAGGCACTCCTCGCCGGTGGGTTCATCACCGCGCCCACGTACACGCAGATGGGTGCCCGGATCACCGAGGAGGGCGGCGCCGACGTCGCGGTGCCGCTGGTCGTGTGAGCGGTCGATGGTTCTGAGAACAAAGCCCCGGTGAGCGACGCTCACCGGGGTTTTCTGTCGGGCTGACAGGATTTGAACCTGCGACCACTTGACCCCCAGTCAAGTGCGCTACCAAACTGCGCCACAGCCCGTTGCTCCCTGGAGAAGCGGAGCGATGTAAAGCCTAGCCGACGAGCACGGTCCCGAACCAATCGCCTGGTCAGGCCTCATTTCGGGGCCGGTGGCCAGATGTAGTGTGCCGTTGCTTCTGCCGCCACGAAGCGCTACATCTGACACCGGCTGCTAGACGGTCGAACGCTTCTTGAAGAAGATCCACCCGGCGGTCACCAGAACGGCGCCGACGAGCGAGCCGATGATGCCGCTGGGACGGAGCTCGAGGCCGTCGCCCGAGAGCAGGCTGATGAGCAGTCCGCCGACGAAGGAGCCGACGATGCCGGCCACCAGGGCGAGACCCCAATCGACGGTACGCAGGCTCTTGCCGCCGAGGAGGATCTGCGCCAGGGCGCCGATGACCATGCCGAAAACGATGATTGCCAGGATGAGCACGAGACGCAGTATCTCACAGCAGGTGTCGTGCGCCACCGGCGCGCGACACGTCCACCGGAGATGGGCAGGTCCGCCACCTGCGCGGTGGCGGACCTGCCCAACGGTGGTGGAGTCGCCGGACGGTGATCAGCGCTTGCGGCGCTGCTCCCGCTTGTCGCGGACGCGGACGTTGATCCGGACGGGCGAACCGTCGAAGTTGAACTCCTCGCGCAGGCGCCGCTCAAGGAACCGGCGGTAGCCCGCCTCGAGGAAGCCGGTGGTGAACAGCACGAAGGTCGGCGGCCGGACCGAGGCCTGGGTCGCGAACATCACGCGCGGCTGCCGGCCCCCGCGCAGCGGCGGCGGGTTGGCGGCGATGACGTCCTTGAGCCAGTTGTTCAGCGGGCCGGTCGAGATGCGCTTGTCCCACGAGTCGAGCGCGGATTCCAGTGCGGGCACCAGCTTCTGGACGGCCCGGCCGGTCGACGCCGAGATGTTCACCCGACGCGCCCATGGCACGCGGGCCAGTTCGCGGTCGATCTCCTTGTCAAGCTGGTACCGGCGGTCCTCGTCGACGAGATCCCATTTGTTGAACGCGATCACGAGGGCGCGGCCGCTCTCGATGATGAGCGACAGCACCCGCAGATCCTGTTCGGTGATCGGTTCCGATGCGTCGATCAGCAGGATGGCCACCTCGGCCGCGTCGAGCGCCGACCGCGTCCGCAACGACGCGTAGTACTCGTGGCCGCTCGCGGTCCGCACCTTGCGGCGCAGACCGGCGGTGTCGACGAAATTCCAGGTCTTGCCGCCCAGTTCGACGAGTTCGTCGACCGGGTCGACGGTCGTCCCGGCGACATTGTCGACCACCGACCGCTCGGTGCCGGTGAGCTTGTTCAGCAGCGAACTCTTGCCGACGTTCGGCTTGCCCACCAGGGCGACGCGACGCGGACCGCCGAGAGTCGGTGCCTCCCGCGGGGTCTCGGGCAGCTTGTCCAGGATGATGTCGAGCAGATCGCCGGCGCCGCGGCCGTGTGCGGCCGACACCGGATACGGCTCACCGAGTCCCAGCGACCACAGCGATGCGGTGTCGGACTCGAGTCGCTCGCTGTCGACCTTGTTGGCACACAGGATGACCGGGGTCTTCGAGCGTCGCAGAACCCGTGCGACGGCCTCGTCGGTCGCGGTCGCGCCGACCGTGGCGTCGACCACGACGACGATCGCGTCGGCGGTGCGCATCGCCAGCTCGGCCTGCGCGGCGACGGCCTGCTGCAGGCCCTTCGCGTCGGGCTCCCAGCCGCCGGTGTCGACGACGGTGAACCGCCGGCCCGACCACGACGCCGCGTAGGACACCCGGTCCCGGGTGACGCCGGGGATGTCCTCGACCACGGCTTCACGACGCCCCAGGATGCGGTTGACGAGCGTCGACTTGCCGACGTTCGGCCGCCCGACGATCGCGACCACCGGCATGTGTTCGACACCGGACGCGTCGTCTGCTCCCCCGACATCGGTCAGTTGCCAGTCGGATTCGTCCGACCAGGTGCCGTCGCCGGGTAGCGCCGCAAGGTCGTTCGAGTAGTCGTCACTCACCGTTCCACCGCTCCGATCCGGGTCGCCACGAGGCCGCTCAATTCCGCGAGCACCTCGTCGAGGGTCTTGTCGCTGGTGTCGACGACGGTCGCGTCGTCGGCCGCGCGCAACGGCGAGACCTTGCGTGTCGAGTCGAGATGGTCGCGCCGGTTCACGCTCGCCAGCACCGCGTCGTAGTCGCTGTCGCGACCGCCGGCGAGATTCTGCTTGTGCCGGCGCTCGGCCCGCGCCTCGGGTGTCGCGGTGAGGAAGATCTTGACGTCGGCGTCGGGGAACACCACGGTCCCGATGTCGCGCCCCTCCACTACCACGAACCGACCCTGCGCGTTCTGCTGTTGTAGCGCAACCAGTTTGGTGCGCACCTCGGGTACCGCCGAGACCGCGGAGACGGCGCTGGTGACGTGGTCGGTGCGGATCGGCCCGGAGACGTCGCGCCCGTCGAGGAAGACCTTGGCGCCGTCCCCATCGGGGACCAACTCGATGGCGACGTCGGCGACCACGCGGGCGATTCCGGCCGGATCATCCAGCGCGACACCGGCATCGAGAACGGCGAGGGTCACCGCGCGGTACATCGCGCCGGTGTCGAGATAACTGGCGCCGACCTCGGCCGCCAGGAGCTTGGACACCGAGGACTTGCCCGTACCGGCCGGACCGTCGATCGCCACGACATGCGTGGTCCCGCCGGCGGACTCCGAAGCTCCGTCGCTCACAGGCCGACCGCCTTGTACAGTCCACCGACCTCGTCGTTGCCGAGGACGCGCAGGCTGCCCGGGCGCTGCTCACCCAACGCGACCGAACCGACATGGGTGCGAACCAGTTTGACGACCGGGAAGCCGACCTCGTCCATCATGCGCCGCACCACGCGGTTGCGACCCTCGTGGAGGGTGATCCGCACCAGCGACTGGCCCTCGTGGACCTCGATCACGGTGAACTTGTCGACCGTCACCGGGCCGTCGTCGAGTTCGACGCCCTCGCGCATGCGACGTCCGATCCCGCGGGGCACCTCGCCCTTGAGCGTGGCGAGGTAGGTCTTGGGCACCTCGAAGGACGGGTGCATCAACCGGTGCGCGAGTTCACCGTCGTTGGTCAGCAGCAGCAGACCCTCGGTGTCGGCGTCGAGGCGGCCGACGTGGAACAGACGCTGACCGGCCATGACGCGCTCGGCGACCACATCGCCGACGCAGGGACGGCCCTGGTCGTCGGACATGGTCGACTGCCAGCCCTTCGGCTTGTTGAACGCCAGGTACTGACGGGTCTCGTCCATGATGACGCGGGCACCGTCGACGCGGATGATCGCGGTGTCCGGGTCGATGCGCAGACCCTGCTCGGTGACGATCTCCCCGTCGACCTCGACACGACCCGCCGCGATCAGTTCCTCGGCGCCGCGACGCGAGGCCACTCCCGCCTGGGCGAGCACCTTCTGCAGGCGGACGCCGTCTTCGACGTAGTTGGCGCCGGCACCCTCGCCGTGCTCAGGTGTCTGGTGCCGCGCCGGTCGGGCGTTGTTCAGCCGGATCCGGCCCACTTCGGCGTTCGGCTTCGACGACCCCTTGCGGTGGGTCTTCTTGGTTCGCGGCTGTTGTGCGGGCGCGCCCTTGCGGCGTTTTCCCGGTGAGCCATCTCGGCCAGCGGATGCCATGTTCTCTCAGTCCTGTGAGTCGGTGGTGGTGCCACCGTCGATGATCAGTTCATTCGAGTCTGACGGTTGGGAGGACAGTTTGGCGAATCGGGGATCCGACAGCAGCTCCTCGTCGAGGTCGTCGATCAGGTCGACGTCGGGCAGCAGGGGCGCCAGATCGGGCAGTTCCGACAGTGACGCCAGCCCGAGCCGTTCCAGGAAGAGTTCGGTGGTGGCATAGGTCGTCGCGTTCGTGGTCGGTTCGCTGCCGACCTCGTTGATCAGTCCGCGAGCGACGAGGGTGCGGATCACGCCGTCGACGTTGACGCCGCGGATGGCGCTCACCCGTGCCCGGGTGACCGGTTGCCGGTAGGCGATGACCGCCAGCGTCTCGAGCGCCGCCCGCGTGAGCTTCGACCGCGCGCCGTCGAGCAGCAGCCGCTCCACGTAGGGGGCGTACTCCGCACGGGTGTAGTAACGCCAGCCGTCGCCGGCGAAGCGCAGATCGATGCCGCTGCCCGACGCCGTGAGCTCCGACGACATGGCGTTCAGCGTCTCCCGGACCCGCGTCCGATCCTGGTCGACGGCGTTCGCGAGTTCTTCGGTGGTGACCGGTGTGTCCACGACGAGCAGCACCGCCTCCAGAGCGAAGCGGAGGCGCGCGTCGTCGAGGTACTCCTCCCCTTCCCCGTGCAGAGCGGTCTGCACGGGTTCGGCCGGTCCCGGGTCCTCTCCCTCGGCTGCGCCGGTCGGGTCGTGGTGGTCGACCTCAGGAGCGTGATCAGTCATCCGTAGTCCTCTGCCTTGTCGATGCGCAGGTCGTCGGCACCGCGCTCCCCCGTCCACATCACCGCGAGATCGCCGAGTGCCTCGGGTTGTTCGAAGGTGATGGCCTGCTCCCGGAACAACTCGAGCAGGCCGAGGAAGCTACCGACGATCTCCAGCACGTTCTCGCAGTCCGCGGTCAGCTCGCCGAAGGTCAGCCATGTGCCCGGTGCGGCACTGAGCAGAGATGCCATCCGACGTGCCTGGCCCGGAACCGACACCTTCTGGACGTCATGCAGATGGTCGAGGCCGACGGTGGGCACCGGACGCGGCGTCAGCCCCGCCGCGGCGACCTGCGCGAAGCCGTCGGCGTCGACACCGAGGGTGACCTCCGGCAGCAGATCCTCGAAGCGCTTCTCCAGCGACACCGCGCGTGGGTAGCGCTGCAGCGCGGCGGCCTCGAGTTCGCCGAACAGGGCGGCGACCTGCTTGTAGGCGCGGTATTGCAGCAACCGCGCGAACAACAGGTCCCGGGCTTCGAGGAGTGCGAGGTCCTCCGGATCATCGACCTCGCCGGAGGGCAGCAGGCGAGCCGCCTTGAGATCCAGCAGCGTCGCCGCGACGACGAGGAATTCGGTCGTCTGGTCGAGCCCCATCTCCGGGCCGAGTTCGCGGGTGTAGGCGATGAAGTCGTCGGTCACCTCGTGCAGCGCCACCTCGGTCACATCGAGGCGGTGCTGCGAGATCAGGTTCAGCAACAGGTCGAACGGACCCTCGAAGTTGCGCAGCTTGACCCGGAAACCGGACTCCTCGACACCGACCTCGGACGACGCTTCCGCCGAGCTCGAAGCACCTTCGGGAACAACCGAATCGGACGCGCCGGGTTCGGATAGGGCGGGTTCGGGGACGGCGGGTTCGGTGACTGCCTGGTCGGCGCCGGTCGTCATGCGGGCGTGACGTTGCGGGCGATCACCTCGCGTGCGAGCGCCCGGTACGCCTTCGCGCCGGCCGACCGCGGCGCCCACGAAGTGATCGGTTCCCCGGCGACGCTGGTCTCCGGGAACCGGACGGTGCGGGCGATGACGGTGTCGTAGACCGCGTCACCGAACACCTCGACGACGCGGGCCATCACCTCACGGGAATGCAGCGTGCGGGCGTCGAACATCGTCACCAGGATGCCGCCGAGGTCCAGGCGCGGGTTGAGCCGGTCGCGCACCTTGTTGATCGTGTCGGTGAGCAGGGCCAGCCCGCGCAGGCTGAAGTACTCGCACTCCATCGGAATGAGCACGGTGTCGGCGCAGGCCAGCGCGTTGACGGTGAGCAGACCCAGCGACGGCTGGCAGTCGATGAGGACGACGTCGTAGCGGTCGAGCACGGGATGCAGTGCCCGGCCGAGCGACTGCTCGCGACCCACCTCGGTCACCAGCTGAATCTCCGCGGCCGACAGGTCGATGTTGCTGGGCAGCAGGTCGAGACCATCGACGCGGGTCCGCATCAGGACCTCGTCGGTCGCCACCTGCGGCGGCACGAGCAGGTTGTAGACGGTCTGTTCCAGCTCGTGATGCGGCACACCGAGTCCCGCGGACAGCGCACCCTGCGGGTCGAGGTCGACGAGCAGGACCCGACGACCGTATTCGGCAAGCGCCGCACCGAGATTGATGGTCGACGTCGTCTTGCCGACGCCGCCCTTCTGATTGCAGACCGCGATCACCGTGGCAGGTCCGTGACGGTCCAGCGGAGCGGGCTGGGGCACGTCGCGATACGGCCGCCCGGTGGGGCCGATCTCGTCGGCATCGTGCTCGGCCTCTTCGGTGTCGTTTCCGGGCGACACCTGGATGCTGTACTGATCTCCCGGACGGGCGCCAGACCCTCCCGGACGGGCGCCAGACAGGGGTGCGCTCGGAGTGGTCACGTGTCCGCCGCTCCCTTCGCTGTTCGATGCCGCTTCTCGGTGGTTCAGTCGTCCTGTCCGTCCACGGCCGAGCCTCGTATCAGCCTAGGACATCTCCCCGGTCATCCCGGCGTCGGCGCGCCCGGGGGATCCGCGGGGTCAACGCGCCCTCGGATGGGCGACGGCATAGACCTCCCGCATCGTGTTGACCGTCACGAGCGTGTACACCTGCGTGGTGGTGACCGAGGCATGGCCCAGCAGTTCCTGGACGACGCGGACGTCGGCGCCGCCGTCGAGCAGATGGGTCGCGAAGCTGTGCCGGAGGGTGTGCGGCGAGACCGCCTTGTCGAGGCCGGCGCGCTCGGCCGCGGTGACGAGCACCTGCCACGCGCTCTGCCGCGAGAGCCGCCCGCCGCGCGCGTTCAGGAACACCGCGGGCGTCGCCCGTGACACCAGCGCGGGTCGCCCGCGGACGAGGTACGCCTCGAGTGCCTGGACGGCGGGCCCGCCGAGCGGCACGAGACGCTCTTTCCCGCCCTTGCCCCGGAGGCGAACCGCGCGCATGTCGTCGAGATCGAGATCGTCGAGATCGAGGGAGGTGGCCTCGGAGATCCGCGCCCCGCAGCTGTAGAGGAATTCCAGCAAAGCGCGGTCCCGCAACCCGCGCGGATGGTCCTCGACGCCGGCCGAATCGAGAATGGCGAGCACCTCGTCGACCGGCAGGGATTTCGGCAGGCGCCGCGCCGCGCGCGGCGGCCGGACCTCGTGCGCGACGTCGGTCGGCACGATCCCCTCGTCCACCGCGAACTTGTGAAAACGCCTGGTGGCGACGAGAGTTCGCGCGATCGAACTGTCGGCGAGCGGGGCGAAGCCCGCCTCGGCGTCACCGCGACGGAGTTCGACGAGGAACTCGCGGATGTCCTCTTCGGTCACGGCGTCGAGTGACGGGATCCCCCGCCGGTCGAGATACCCGCGGTACCTCTCGAGATCGCGCCGGTAGGACGACACCGTGTTGGCCGCCGCACCCCGCTCCACCGTCAGGTGATCGAGGTAGCGCGCGATGTCGGCGGCCAGGGTCACGACCGGCGGCCCCGATCGTCGGCACGTCGGTTCCGTAACGCGGTCGGCTCGTCCGGCCACGGGGCGTCGACGCCGCGGAGGCCGGCCGTCGACCCGCCGGCTGCGGCCGCGGCCAGGATGCCGGCCACGCTCGTCGCGTTGACGATCTCCCCCGACAACACCTTCGCGACGGCGTCGTCGAGCGGCACCCACTCGATCGACATGTCGGCTTCTTCGTCGACGCGTTCGGCCGCGTCGAGATGGTGCAGCCCCTCGGCGAGATACAACCGCAGCGCCTCGTCGGTGAAGCCGGGTGACAGCGCGAGGTCGACCAGGACGTGCCACGAGTCGGCGGCGAGGTCGGCCTCTTCGGCCAGCTCGCGCTGGGCGGCGGCCAGGGGTTCTTCGTCGGCCTGGTCGAGCAACCCGGCGGGCAACTCGAGCAGGCGTCGGCCGATGGGGTGACGGTACTGCCGCACCATCGCCACCCGGCCGGCGTCGTCGCGCGCCAGGATCGCGACGGCGCCGAAGTGTTCGACGACCTCGCGCTCGGCGACGCGCCCGCCCGGCATCTCGACGTCGTCGACCCGGAGGGTGATGATCGCGCCGTCGTAGACGGTGCGGCTGTCCTTGACCTCGAAGTCGTGGCCCAACGCGGTCAGTCCCTGCCGGCAGGGTCGTCGAGGACTGCCTCGCCCAGCCCGGCGACCGGTTCCACCGTGACCGCGTTGACGGCGGCCACCGCGTCCGCGGGAGCGTCGTTCGACTCGTAGTCGTCGCCGAGGTCGACCGGAAGACGTTCGGCCGCCTTGTACTTCAGGGCCGCCTCGATGAACGACCGGAACAACGGATGCGGCCGGGTCGGCCGACTCTTGAGCTCCGGGTGTGCCTGCGTGGCAACCAGGTACGGGTGCACCGACTTGGGGTACTCGACGAATTCGACGAGGTGCCCATCGGGCGAGGTACCCGAGAACACGAGCCCGGAGTCGGCGATCTTGTCGCGGTAGGCGTTGTTGACCTCGAAGCGATGACGGTGACGTTCGGACACCTCCCGCGTCCCGTAGGCCTCGGCGACGACGGATCCGGCCTTCAGCACGGCGTCGTAGGCACCGAGTCGCATGGTGCCGCCCAGGTCGGCGTCGCCGGCCACGGCGTCGGCCTGATCGGCCATCGTCGAGATCACCGGGTGCGGGGTCTCCGGGTCGAACTCGGTCGAGCTGGCCTCGTCGAGGCCGACCGAGCGCGCCGCCTCGATGACCACACATTGCAGCCCGAGGCACAAGCCCAGCAGCGGGATCCCGCGCCGCCGTGCGTACGAGATGGCACCGACCTTGCCCTCGATGCCGCGGATGCCGAAGCCGCCGGGGATCAGGATCGCGTCGACGTCGCCGAGGGCGGCCTGCGCGCCGGCCGGGGTGGCGCACTCATCCGACGGCACCCACTTGATCTCGGTGCGCGCCTTCCAGGCGAAGCCACCGGCGCGGATGGCCTCGGTCACCGACAGGTAGGCGTCGGGGAGATCGACGTACTTGCCGACCAGCGCGACACGCACTGTCTCGCGCGGCTCGTGCACACGGCGGAGGAGCTCGCCCCACACCGTCCAGTCGACGTCGCGGAACGGCAGACCGAGCTTGCGGACCACGTAGGCGTCGAGGTGCTCGCTGTGGAGCACCTTCGGGATGTCGTAGATCGACGGGGCGTCGGGGGTCGAGATCACGCCGTCGAGTTCGACGTCGCACATGAGCGCGATCTTCTTCTTGAGCCCTTCGGGCACATCGCGGTCGCAGCGCAGGATCAGCGCGTCGGGCTGGATGCCGACGTTGCGCAGCGCGGCGACCGAGTGCTGGGTCGGCTTGGTCTTGAGTTCCCCCGACGGCGCGAGGTAGGGCACGAGCGAGACGTGCAGGAAGAAGACATTGTCGCGGCCGACGTCGTGGCGCACCTGGCGCGCGGCCTCGATGAACGGCAGCGACTCGATGTCGCCGACAGTGCCACCGATCTCGGTGATGACCACATCGGGCACCTCACCGTCGGCGTCGGGTTCGGCCATGGCCAGCACGCGCGACTTGAGCTCGTCGGTGATGTGCGGGATGACCTGAACGGTTTCACCGAGGTACTCGCCGCGGCGCTCCTTGGCGATGACCGACGAATACACCTGTCCGGTGGTCACATTCGCCGACTGCGAGAGATTGCGGTCGAGGAAACGCTCGTAATGTCCGACGTCGAGATCGGTCTCGGCGCCGTCCTCGGTCACGAACACCTCACCGTGCTGGAACGGATTCATGGTGCCCGGATCGACGTTCAGATACGGATCGAGCTTCTGCATGGTGACCCGCAGGCCCCGCGAGGTGAGAAGCTGACCCAGGCTGGAGGCCGTCAGGCCCTTGCCCAGCGAAGAGGCGACGCCACCGGTCACAAAGATGTGCTTGGTGTCGTGTACATGGCGAAGTGGTCGCAAAAGAAGTGTCTCCCGTCGGCCGAATCGGGGCCGATGCCCTGATTACCTACGGGACTCCAGGGTAACACCACCGACGCCCGACGCCGCACCGCCACACCGTCGACGGGTGTGGCGGTGCTCGCGTTCGGTGGCGGACTCGATCTCAGGCGGCCGGTCGTCCGTCGGCACCGACGGTGATCGCGGTCGCGCCCGGGCCGGTGCCGTAGGAGCCGGTCGTCCCGTCGGCCTCGGCGGCCAGGGCGAGGATCGTCGTGATGAGACCCGTCGGCTGGTCGATGTTGTCGACGGTCGAGACCGCGTTGGCCAGCGACGGATCCGAGCGGACGATGGCGATCGGCGACCCGCCCGCCGCGGAGCCGGTGCGTCCGACCAGTACCCCGCCGACCCCGCGTGCCGACAGCGTGGCGGCCAGGCGGCCGACCAGCGTGCCCTGCGCACCGGAGTCCGGACCGAACTCGTCACCGGTCACCACCACCACCAGATCGGTCGGGGTGATCGCGTTGTCGGCGTAGTCGATGAACCCACCGTCGCGCAGTGTCGCCAGACCGGTCCGACGGTCCCCGGACGACGCCGGCCGTGCCGTCTCGTTCGACAGCACGAGGGCCCCGAGCAGGTCCCCCACCCGGCCCCCGGAATCGGTCAGTTCCGCGCGCAGCATCGTGCCCGGCGGAATGGTCTGGTCGACGATCGTCCGCAGCTCCTCGGCCTTGCCGTCGGTGAGCAGTGCGTCGGTCAAGCCGATCTGTCCGCCGAAGCGGGCACCGGCACCCGAGATCGATTCCTTGACCGCATCGACATCGGCATCCGCCGCGTTCGGTGCGGTGACCACCAGCACGGACTGCCCCTTGAGCTTGTTCGCGATCAGCCGGGGCGTGATGGCGAGGTCGAAGCTGTTGGAGGCGTTGAGCTTTGCGTTGAGATCGTCGCGCTCGCTCTCCAGGTCGCCGATGCGGTCACGACTCGTGCCGGTCATCGAGTTGACGCGGTCCCCGACGAATCCCGACCCCAGGAACAGTCCCAGGGCGAGCGCGAGGAAGACCGCGATCAGCGAGATCGCATGCTGTCGTAGCGAGATCATCGGCTACCGGTTCCAGACCTCTCGAGCCCAGTCGAGCAGCGCATTCCACTGCACGACGATCCAGTCGGTGATGTCGGTGCCCGCGTTCGACAGCAGCACGGCGGCGATGACGGCGACGAGTGCCGCCAGCACGACACACGCGATGGCAGCACCCGACACCCGGCTGCGGTAGAGCGTGGCGACCGCCTTCGCGTCGACGAGCTTCTGGCCCACCTTCAGTCGGGTCAGGAACATCGACGGATTGCTCTCCCGGCGCGACCGGTCGAAGAAGTCGTCAAGCGATCCCGGGTAGCCGACGGTGACGATCAGGTCGGCGCCGTGGTAGTCGGTGAGCAGCAACGCGAGGTCGCCGGCCGACCCGGCAGCCGGGAACGTGGTGGCCCCGATGCCGAGGTCCTGAATGCGTTCGAGCCCGGTCGCATGTCCGTCGGTGTCGGCCGGAAGCACCAGCTGTGCACCGGATTTCAGCGTCGGAGTCTTCATGGTCTCGGGATCGCCGACGATGATCGACGGCTTGTACCCGGCCTTCATCAGCGTGTCCGCACCGGCCCCGACGCCCACCATGACGGGCTGGTACTCCTTGATGAACGGCTTCAGCGAGCGGAGGTCGGCAGCACGGTCGGCACCTTCGCCGACGATGACGACGTGACGGCCTGCGACGTCGACGTCGATCTCCGGCACACCGACCCCGTCGATCAGCAGCGGCGACTCGCTGCGGATGAACTCGATCGTGTTGCCCGAGAACGCCTCGAGATGGTCGACGAGGCCCGCCTTGGCACCGATCATGATGTCGGCGATGTCGCGCTCCTCGAGCTCGGTACCGAGGGCGAGTCGCCGTTCGCCGACGAGGAGCCGGTCGTTGTGGACCCGCACCTTGGCACCGTCCTTGACCCGCTTGAAGATCTCCGGACCCACATCGTCGAGCAGCACGATGCCGGAGGCCACCAGGACCTCGGGTCCGAGGTTGGGGTAGCGGCCGGTGATCGACCGCGAGGCGTTGACCACGGCCACTACGTTGGCCTCGACGAGCGCGTCGGCGGTCACCCGGTCGAGGTCGACCTCGTCGAGGATGGCGATGTCGCCCGGCCCGACGCGGTTGAGCAGCCGTTTCGTGTTCTTGTCGATTCTGGCGATACCGGTCACGCCAGGCAGTTCTTCGGTGTTACGCGCGAGCAGTGCAGGCATCTTCATGACGGCCATGATCGGCCGAAGGCACGCCTCAGCCGGGGAGGCGCGCCGTAACAACAGCAACTTTTGTCACACACGCACCACGTGTTTCACCGTCGGCGGTGCTCAGTCGGCGGCGCGCTCCGCCTCCGCGGTGGCCAGCAGTTCCTCGGCGTGGGCGCGCCCGGTGTCGGACTCCCCCAGGCCCGCGAGCATGCGGGCCAACTCCGCCACTCGCTCGCTCCGATCGAGGGTGCGCACACTGCTGGTGACGAGCGCGCCCTTCTTGCTCTTGCCGATGACCAGGTGGTTGTCGGCGAACGCCGCGACTTGAGGGAGGTGGGTCACCACGATCACCTGGTGTGCTCGGGCCAGCCTCGACAACCGCTTCCCGATCTCCACGGCCGCGCGACCACCGACCCCGGCGTCGACCTCGTCGAAGACCATCACCGATCCCGAGGTGGGTGCGGCGAGGACGACTTCGAGGGCGAGCATGACCCGTGAGAGTTCGCCGCCCGACGCCGATTTCGCGATGGGCAGCGGCGTGGCGCCGGGATGAGCGAGAAGTGCGAATTCGACCTTGTCCGCGCCGTCGGCGCCGGCGTGCGCGGCGGTGCCCGCGACGCTGACGGTCAGCCGGTCGTCGGGCGTCGCCGCATCCGGGTTGACCGCGACCGCCAGCGCCGAGTCCCCCATCGCCAGCCCCTTGAGCTCTCGAGACACCTTGTCGGCCATCGACTTCGCGGCCTTGGACCGCAGCGTGTGCAACTTGTCCGCCGCGGCCTGCACCTTGCCCCGGGCCGCCGTCGCGGCAACCTCGAGCTCCTCGATGGAGGCCCGTGGGTCCTCGATCTCCGCGAGCCGGGCCTCGGCCTTGTGGCGCCAGTCGATCACCCCGTCGACATCCGGCGCGTACTTGCGGACGAGCGTCTTCAGCTCGGCCTGACGGGCGAGCAACTTGTCGAGCTCCTCGGCGTCGGCGGGTAGGCCCGACGTGAAGGCGGTCAGTTCGGCGCCGACATCGGTGATGACGGTGAGCGCCTCGGCGACGCGCGGTACGAGATCACGCAGCGTGTCGTCGGCCGCGGTCTCCAGCAGCGTGCGCACCGTTCCGAGTCCTTCGATGACCGACGATCCCGAATCTCCGGCGACGATGGCGTGCGCCTGGTCGGCGGCACCACGGATGGACTCCAGGTCGGAGAGCCGGCGGATCGTCGCGGTCAGCTCCTCGTCCTCGCCGGGCACCGGATCGACGGCGGCGATCTCGTCGATGCCGAACCGCAGCCGGTCGGCTTCCTGCGCGAGTTCCCGGTAGTTGGCGCGCCGGGCGTCGAGTTCGTCGAGGACCTCGACCCAGGCCGTTCGTGCCTTCCGGTATGAGTCCAGCGCCGCAGCCGCCTTCGGGCCGGCGAACGTGTCGAGTGCCGCGCGCTGGTGTTCGGGGCGGAGGAGCCGCAACTGGTCGTTCTGGCCGTGGATGGCCAGGACCGCCGTGGTGAGTTGGCCCATGACGCCCACCGGAACGGACCGGCCGCCCAGATGGGCGCGGGATCGTCCGTCGGCGCTGACCGACCGGACCGCGATGACGGTGTCGTCGTCGTCGAGTTCGGCTCCGGTGGAGTCCAGGATGTCGGCGACGACCGGATCCCGGTGCGCTCCGCCGTTGTTCGCGAGCCGGAACCGGCCCTCGACGACTGCCTTGGGGCTGCCGGTCCGGACGCGCGTCGCGTCGGCACGGGCACCGGACAGCAGGTGCAGGCTGGTGACGATCATCGTCTTGCCCGCTCCGGTCTCGCCGGTGAGCACCGTGAATCCCGGATGGAAGCGCGCCTGCGCCTCCTCGATGACACCGAGACCGGAGATCGAGATCTCTTCGAGCACGACTATGCCTGCCTCCCTCGCCATCCCGTGACCGGGAGGGCGAACTTGGTGACCAGTCGGTCGGCGAAGGGGTCGGAATCGATCCGGATCCAACGCACCGACCGTTCGCTGCGCACCACCTCGACCCGCGCTCCCGCGGGCACGTCGAGTGCGCGTCGGCCGTCGCACAGCGCCAGCGCGGACCGCCCGTTCTTGTCCACCTCCACCGCGATCCGCGATCGCGGACTCGTCACCATCGGCCGGGCGAACAGGGCGTGGGCGTTGTTCGGCACGACCAGGATGGCCTCGAGGTCGGGCCACATCACCGGCCCGCCGGCGGAGAACGCGTAGGCCGTCGACCCGGTCGGTGTCGACACCAGCACTCCGTCGGCGCCGAAGGCCGAGACCGGCCGGCCGTCGACCTCGGTCACGAGCTCGAGGACACCGTTGTTGCTCGTGTTCAGGACCGCGACCTCGTTGAGCGCCCAGCTGCACGCGGTCGGCGGATCCGGGTCGGCCGGGTCCACGATGGCGATGTCGAGGGTCATCCGCGGTTCGATGCGGTAGTCCCGGGCGATCAGCTGGGTCATGACCTCGTCGACGCGATGCGCCTCGGCCTCGGCGAGGAAGCCGATGTGTCCGAGATTGATACCCAGGACCGGGACCTCGGCGGGATAGGCCAGCTCGGCGGCCCGGAGGAAGGTGCCGTCACCGCCCAGGACGATGACGAGTTCGCAGCCCTCTGCCGTCGCGGACTCGGCCGTCGTGACCTCGACGACCGCGCCGAGCGAACGCAGGTATTCAGGGTCGACCGGTACGTTGCGGGGACGGGGCGACTCGCCCTCGTTGTTCCGGTACAGCACATCGTGATCGGGGGCGTCGCGGTCGAGGGTGTCGTGGTCGACCACGCGCAGCGCGACGTCGGCGGCCGCGCAGTGGCGCGCGATCGCCTCGATGGTCTCGAGCACGTTCTCGCGTCCGGTGTGGGCGACCACCAAGAACTCGCGGGCACCGGTGTGGTCCGGTGCCGGATCGTCGGTCACTGGTGATCCCCTCCATCGAAGTGCGGTCTGGGACAAGTGCGGTGTCGGTACGGAGACGCGGGCCCAGCGGTCAGCGCGGTCCCGCGGCGACCGCCTGTTCGATCATGTCCCGGAGTTCGTCCGCGGACCCGAGGAGGCGATCCGCGTCGGTCGAGTCCGCCCGGTCGACCCTATCGCTCCACCCCGACTCCTCGCCCGTCCGGTCGGCGAGCTCGTTGTGCAACCACAGGAAGTACTCGACGTTCCCCGACGGCCCGGGCAGCGGGCTCGCCACCACGCCGCGCGTCCGCAGTCCGTGCGCGGCGGCCTCGGTCGCCACCCCGAGTACCGCCTCGGCGCGTAGCGCGGGATCGCGGACCACGCCGCCCGACCCCACCCGGTCCTTGCCGACCTCGAACTGCGGTTTGACCATGGGCAGCAGGTCGGCGCCCGGCGCGCAGCAACGGGCCAGCGCGGGCAGCACCAGGCCCAGCGAGATGAACGACAGGTCGGCGACCACGACGTCGACCGGGCCGCCGATGGACCCGGGCTCGAGGTGCCGGACGTTGGTCCGGTCGTGGACCACGACGCGCTCGTCGTTCTGCAACCGCCAGATCAGTTGTCCGTATCCGACGTCCGCGGCGACCACCTCGCGGGCCCCGCGGCGCAGCAGTACATCGGTGAATCCCCCGGTCGATGCGCCGGCGTCGAGGCACCGACGCCCCTCCACCGTCAGGCCACCCGGCTCGAACGCCTCGAGCGCACCGAGGAGCTTGTGCGCGCCTCGTGACGCCCAGTCGTCTCGCGGACCCTCGTCGACGACGATCGGGGTGTCCCGGGTGACCCCGGTGGCCGCCTTCGACGCGATGGTCCCGTTGACCCGGACCGACCCGGCATCGACGAGCTCACGCGCCTGTTCGCGCGATCGGGCGAGACCTCGGCGGACGAGTTCGGCATCGAGTCGTGCTCTGGCGACCATGGTCAGAACCGCTCCCTCGTGGACGACTCCGGTTTCCGCACCGAGGCCGGTCTCATCGTCGGTCCACGGCGTCGAGGGCCGCGGTGAGCGTGTCATGGGCCTGCTCGAGAAGCGCCGCCTGACGTTCGAGCGCCGCCAGCGAGAAGGCGTCACCCGCCGATTCACGGATCTCGTCGACCTGCGCGAGCATCTCGGTGACCTCGGCCTCCACGTCGGGCAGCTCCCCGACCCCATCGGCGGTGGCGAATGCGTCGGCGACGGGGTCGAACTGCCGACGCGGCATCGCTCCCGGCGTGGGCCGGGACGGTCCTGGGTCAGCCGGGGAGGCGGTCGGGTGAGTCATCGTGGACCACGCTAGCCGACGACTGTGACACCGAGGGACTCGAGCTTGGTCCTCGCGGCTCCCTCCGCGATCACCCGCAATTCGTCCGGATCCGCGGACCCCGCATCGACTGCGGCCCAGGTGGCGGCGGCGAGCGCGGGCACCAGTCCCGCGTCCGCGCCGGAACCGGCGACCCGCACGGTCGAACCCTCGACGGTGATGTCCCAACCGGGCTGGTCGGACACCCGCACAGCGTCGATGTCGACGAACAGGCCGGCGAGGTCGTCGAGAACGTAGGTGGGTCGCTGCTCCGGGGGCGCCGACAGCAGATCGTCCACCGTGCTCACACCGGTCAGTACCAGGGCGCTCTCGATACCGACGGCATGGCCGCCCTCGATGTCGGTGTCCAGCCGGTCCCCGACCACGAGCGGCGCACTCGCCCGAGCACGCGCGATCGCGTCGGCCATCAACGGTGCGGCGGGCTTGCCGGCCACCATGGGGTCCTTGCCCGTCGCGTTGCGCAGCGCGGCGACCATCGAACCGTTCCCCACGAGCAGGCCCCGTTCGGACGGCAGGGTGGCGTCGATGTTCGTCGCGATCCACAGCGCGCCGGCCCGGATCGCGAGCGCCGCCTCCGACAGTTGCGCCCAACCGGTGTCCGGCGAGTGTCCCTGGATCACCGCGGCCGGTCGGTCGTCGGCACTACGCGTCACCCCGACACCGACCTCGCGGACTTCCTGCGCGAGTCCGTCGGTACCGATCACCAATGCACGTGAACCCGGCTCGAGATGTTCGGACAGCAGCCGCGCGCCCGACTGTGCACTCGTGACGACAAGGTCGTCGGTCGCCTCGAACCCCAGCTCACGCAGGTGCTCGGCCACCTCCGACGGCCGCCGGCTCGCGTTGTTGGTCACGAAGAACCGCGGGATGTTCAGCCGGGCGAGGGCATCCAGCGCATTCGGCAGCGCGTGGTGCCCGGCGAACACGGTGCCGTCCAGGTCGAGGAGTAGTGCGTCGTGACGATCGACGAGGGTCACGGAGTCGGACGGCGAGGCGGTGGTGGTTTCGGCCACGGACTCGGTTTCCGACGACTCGTCCAGGGTGGCGAGGGGATTGGGCACCCCTTCCACGATGGTCGACTCGGCGATCACGTCATCGCCGGGATCGCTCCCTTCCTCAGCAACGGCGGAAAGCGCCACCGAATCCGAGGTCTGCGACAGGTCGGCCGTACCCGGAACGGCTTCGATGGTGTCCTTCTCGATGGTGTCGTTCTCGATGGCACCGGACGCAGCAGGTGAATCGATTGCGGGAGTGACATCGGGCGCAGGCGCCGAGGCGGGCGGGATCGGGTCCGCATCGGAGTCGATGTCCCGCTCGACAGCCGGCACCGACAGCGGGCTGTCGAGCTCGCCTGGCGCAGCGCCGTTCACTCCCACACTCTCGGACGGCTGGTCGTCGTTGGCCAGCTCGGTCAACCGGAACTCGGCATCCGTGACGTCGTCGACGTCGGCGGCCGCCGCGTTCATGAACCAGGTGATCGCGTCGTCGCGACGACCGGCAGCTTCCAGGGCAGACGCATAGGCGTAGAAGAGACGGGCCGGTCCGGTACCGATCTGCCCGGGCTTGAGGTTCTCGGCCTGCAGCGTGACGACCGCTTTCTCCGGTTCACCGAGGTCCATGCGGGCACCGGCTTCGACGATCCGCATCTCGGTGGCATCGTCGCCGGTCAGTGACCGTCCCTCGTCACCGCGCGCGATCTCGACGGCACGCTCAGGGCGCCCGAGTCCGCGTTCGCAGTCGGCGATGAGCGGCAACAGGGCCGGGTTGCCGGTGATGCGCTTGGCTGCGCGCAGTTCGGTCGCCGACTCCTGCCACTCGCCCGCGTTGTAGGCAGCGATGCCGACGGTCTCGCGAACGACGCCGACCCGGGAAGCGCGAGCGCGAGCGGCACGTGCATGTTCCAGCGCCTGGACGGGATCCTCGAGCAGGATGCGCGACACCATCACCAGGTGCCGCGCGACGATCTCGGCGTTGGCCTTGTCGAGCGTCAGCAGATCACGGCGCACCTCGGGATCGAGATCCGACGCCGCGATGTCCTCGGGTAGCGGTGGCCCGGGCTGCCGGCTGCCGCGATCAGATCCGCGGTCACGCCCCGGACGATCATTCCGGCCACCTCGACCGCCATCCCGCTGTCCACGTGTGTCCCGCTGGCCGCGCCCGTCGCGGCGCGGACGATCACGATCACTCATAGCTGCCAATCTATGCCCTCGAACCTTGCTGAGTTGTGCCGCCCGGCGATGACGCATCAGGCGACCGACGCACGAGAAAGACCCCATATCCGACGAAAGAAATCATCGAATACGGGGCCTTTCTGAAATTGTGTTCGGCGGTGTCCTACTCTCCCACACTGATTAGGGTGCAGTACCATTGGCGCTGGAGGGCTTAGCTTCCGGGTTCGGAATGGGGCCGGGCGTTTCCCCTCCGCTATAGCCGCCGTAACTTTGTGAAACAAC
>NZ_LNQO01000019.1:0-100865 GCF_001456905.1 Gordonia sp. SGD-V-85 | reverse complement strand
CCTCGATATGCAGCACCTGGATCTTCACACGCCCATTCTCCCGCGCAACTCGCGGCGGCTGGCCACCCCGCACCTTCTTGATCAACACGCCCTAGTTGGACTCGACCTCTCCGAGCTCGGCGATGACGAACTCGCCGGCGCGGCGGCCGTCGGCGACACCGAGGCCTTCGACGTGCTCGTCCGGCGCGTGACCCCGGGTCTGCTGCGATACATGCTGCGGATGGTCGACGGTCAGCAGACCGCCGAGGACCTTACGCAGGAGACCTTGCTCGACGCGTGGAAGGGGCTGCCCGACTTCGCTTTCCGAAGCAGCTTCCGCACCTGGATGTTCGCCATCGCGCACCGCAAGGCGGTGGACTACCACCGCCGCCGACGCGACGTCCCGTTCGACGACGAGCGCTTCGCCGAACTCGAGGCCGCCGGACCGCTGCCCTCCGACATCGCCGAACGGAGTCTGCTCATGGATGCCCTGCGCGCCGAATTGGACAATCTCCCCGCCAATTCGCGCGCCGCGTGGTGGCTGAAGGAAGTCGAGGGGCTTACGCTCGAGGAAATCGGACAGGTGTTGCGCATCACCACGGGATCGGTGCGCGGTCATCTCCAGCGGAGCCGGAAGTTCCTGTTGACCCGTTTGGCGCCGTGGAACCCTGGTAAACCGAGAATCACACCGACGGAGACCGTCGACGACGCGGAGGGAGGCGAGGTCGGTGCCTGACAAGCACGGACGTGACTTCGAGGCCACCGACGTCGCCGACGCCTGGCTCGTCGAGGCGACACAGCAGATCGCCGCCGACGAACCCATCGGTGACGTCGATCGGCTGATCACCTCGATCTCGGGCAGCCTGCAACGCATTCGGCGCCCGGCTCGAACCCTGGCGACCGACGAACTGCGCGTCAACACGAGCGACCGCGTCGTCAAACAACTCATCGCCGTTCGGACGCGCCGCGAACTCGGTCGGTTGACAGTGTTCGTGTCGGTCGACGGCGCCGGTGACACCGTCGACGGCGTGCGCGTCGGGTTGATCGCCCGGTACGCCGACGAGCTGCCCGCGCTCTCCGACGAGGTACGCGACATCGTCGACGAGGTGCTGCTCGACACCCTAGGGGCCGAGAGCAGTGCCGCGGCCCGACGCAACATCTCGGTGCGGTGGCAGGATGTGTACACGCGGGAGTGGTTGAGCCGGTAGCGGTTTCACGGCTAGGAGTCGCGCTGGGCGCGGGTCTGAGCTACGAAATCGAGGGAGTGCGCGCAAAGGGATTCGAACCCCTGACCGCTGGTGTGTAAGACCAGAGCTCTACCGCTGAGCTATACGCGCGTGCCGCGCTGACGAACGTGGCGCTGCGCACACGAATTTAGTCGCTCCGATGCCGGTCGCTCAAACCGGGTCTGGCCGGGATTACCACGCTCCCTGAGGAGCGAGCTTGAGAGCCCCGCCCTGCTGCCTGAGTAGCGAGCTTGCGAGCCCCGCCTGCTCCCTGAGGAGCGAGCTTGCGAGCGTCACGAAGGGTCTTGGTCAGTCGGGTTGCGAAGACCCTTCGTGACGCGCCCTCCGCAAGCTCCGGGCGCTCCTCAGGGAGCGATGGTATGGCCCTCCGCAAGCTCCGGGCGCTCCTCAGGGAGCGATGGTATGGCCCTCCGCGAGCTCCGCGCACTCCTCACAGAGCAGGGGAATGTTCCCCCGGGCAAGCTCCGGGCGGTCCTCAGGGAGCAATGGGGTCGATTCTCTCGGATCGGGGACCGGGGGACCGGCAGACTTCAACTCAACCGACAGACTTCGATCGAAGTCTGGGAGTCGAGTTGAGGTCTGGCGGTCAGGCGAAGACGGACGGGAGGGCCAGGACCATGACCGCGCCCCAGATCACGTGGGTGATCGCGGGTGCGAGGACGCCGGCGGTACTGCGTCTGAGGATGGCGCAGACGGTGCCGAGGACCGCGCCGGCGAAGCCGAGCATCACGTTGCCGCTGGCCATGGTGACCAGCACGTAGATGACCGTCGACACGAGGATCGGATTGTGCGGGCGGGCCGCCGAGTAGACCGAGCCGCGGAAGAACAGCTCCTCGGCGAGGCCGTTGAGCATCGTGATCGCGGTGACCACGGCGAGGCTGCCGAAGTCGGCGAAGGCCAGAACCTGGTTGGCGAGGTCGCTGACGCCGGGGATCATCCGTGCCACCAGGCCGCCGACCACGAACGCGCCGCCCACGGCCAGACCGACGACGACGCCGAGTCCAATCGCCCCGATCCGGTCGGGCGGGCGCGAGGGGGTGGGGCTGAAGGCACCGAGGCGCAGCGGTCCGGAGACGAACGCACCGACGATCCATACGGCCGCCAGGCCGATGGTCAGCGGGTAGAACGCGGCATCTCCCGGCTCTACCCGCAGGGAGATGCCGAGAACCACCGCACCGATGACGAGGAAGACGCCGACCAGCCAGCGTCGTCGGATGTAGTGGGCGCCGGGATCGGGGTCGCGGTCCGCGGCGACGGAGTCGTACAGGTCGCGCGCCAGTGAGGTCACCAGCACATCACCACCTAGTTCGATCGGTCAGGGAGTCGGTCGACTAACGGTCACCGCTCACGACGCTACATCGGCGCGACCCGGTCGGAGGACTCCGACGACCTTCGTCGCCACTCCGAGGGACGTACCGATCGTCTCGACGACGCTGCGCTTGACCCGCAGCCAGTCGCCGCCGGCCCAGGCCGGGTCGGTGTCGGCGAGGTGGTGGAGGTCGTCGAGGTCGCACACCGAGCGGGGATACGGCGACCGCACGGATGCGTGGACGGCCTCGCGCATCGGTGTCAGTCCGCCCTCGGGCGGCGGGACGAGGTCGCGGATGCGGTGCTCGGACGCCGTCATCGGGTGGTCGAGGGAGGTGACGAGCTCCTCGGTGAGCGACGCCGGGACCGGCACGAGCATGCCGCCGACCCGGCCCGCGAGCCGGGTCGAGATCCCGAAGACCGGCAACCGCAACCTCGGCATCCGGATCGCCGACACGTACTCGTGCAGGATCGAGATGTAGCGTGCGCTGTCGGGGCCGGAGATGTCGTAGTTCCCGGCGGGTAGGACCGACGAGTCGCACGCCGCGGCCAGGTAATGGACCGCGTCGCGGATGGAGATGGGATCCATCTCGTTGGTGATCCATTCGGGTTCGGGGATCACCGGCAGTCGGTCGGCCATGTAGCGAATGATCTCGAACGACGTCGAACCCGCGCCGATGACCACTGCGGCGCGCAGCCACACCAGTTCGGGCCCGCCGTCGACCACCAGTCCGTCGGCGACGTCGGCGCGGCTCTGCAGATGGGTGGACAGTTTGTCGTCCGACGGCACGAAACCGCCGAGATAGATGATCCGTCCCACTCCGGCGTCACGCGCGGCTTCGGCGACGTTGCGTGCGGCGTCGCGGTCGCCGTTCGCGAAGTCGGCCTGGCCGATGGCGTGGACGAGGTAGTAGATCGCGTCGATCTGCCCGGCGTCCGACATCGCGCTCCTGACCGACGCCGGGTCGTCGGCGTCCATGGTCACCATGCTGACTTGGTCCGACCAACCGAACTTGGCCAGCTTCCGGGTGTCCCGTGACGTGACGACCACGTCGTGTCCCTGCTTGAGCAGTGCGCACACCAAGCGGGAACCGACGTACCCCGTGGCGCCAGTGATGAGAAGTCGCATGACACCGACGGTAGAGAAAATCGGCGGAGTCGGTCGGCTCGGGAGCGTCCATGTGACAGACACGGTGCCGATGTCACGGTCGGGTAACGGCGTCGGTGACGGTCACGGTTGCGCGACGACTGCCCGTCGGTACCGTTCGGCGACCCGGTCGTGGTACTCCGCGGCGGCCACCAACTCGGCCCGGAGTTCAACCGGTTCGATCACGGTGAAATCCGCGCCGAAGGCGTACAGCCAGCGAGCGATCTCCGCGAGCGACGTGCTGTACAGCGTGATCTCGCAACTGTGCTCGTCGCCGGACTCGAGTGCACCCCACGATTCGTGGACCATCGCCGACACCTCGTCGAGCGAGGCATGGATACGCACCCGCGCCGTCGCCCGCCGGTAGACGGACCCGAGACCGCGCAGAACGAACGCCGCCGCCCCTCCCTCGGGTGGTTCGCGCGGGGTGAAACGCGGTCCGGTCGGCACCTTCGGTTCCATCCGGTCGACGCGGAACGACCGCCAGGCGCCGCGTTGGATGTCGAAACCGACCAGATACCAACGGTTCCCGTTGCGGACGAGTCGATAGGGTTCGATCTCGCGTCGGCTCTCCTCCCCGTCGTTGCGCCGATAGTCGAACCGCAGCCGCTCGTTCCGATGGCATGCGGTCGCGATCTCGGTGAGCCGGTCGGCGGACACCGCGCTCGCCGGCGCGGTACGGGGCACGGCCTCGATCCGCAGGGCGTCGAGTCGGTGGCGCAGCCTCGACGGCATGACCTGACGCAGCTTCGCGAGCGCGCCCGCCGAGGCCTCCGCCATGTCGGCGACCGCACCGGTCGTCACCGCGTCGAGCCCCAGAGCGACCGCGAGGACCTCCTGGTCGTCGAGCAGCAGCGGCGGCATCTCCGCGCCGGCGCCCAGCCGATAGCCACCGCGCGAGCCGACGTTGGCGTCCACCGGGTAGCCCAGCTCGCGCAGTTTGTCGATGTCGCGCCGCACGGTGCGGGTGGTGATGTCGAGGCGCTCGGCGAGTTCGGGGCCCGACCACTCGCGTCGTGTCTGCAGTAGCGACAGCAACGCGAGCAACCGCGCGGAGGTTTCCAACATGTGCCCATCCTGCCCGACGATGCGGACAGGTCCGGTCCTTGTTCGTCGCGTCGTCCCTGTAGGGGCGCGGTCAGCAGGTGATCTGCGATTCCGGGTCGGTGGTGTAGTCGAGCCAGCGGCCGTATGCAAGGCCGCCGATCTGGTTGCGCATCGTGCAGATGTCCTCGAGAGTGCGGCCCGCGACGTAGTAGACCGCATAGATCGGAGTGCCGTCATCGCTCACCTGCTTCAGCGACGGACACGACTGATCTGTGCGCAAGTAGCTCGCACCCGGGTACTGGTTCAAATAGGACTGCACCTCGCCGGGGTAGTTCCCGGGTGCGGTCGCGTTGGCGACCACGACGATCCCCGTGCCGTCGCACGCCGGCCGGGTCATCGGCACGGTGAGACCGAGATCGCCGGGGACGATTGCGGGTTGAGGACTCGCCGACGGCCGGGGTGCCGGACCCGGCTGCGACGCGGGGCCCGGTTGCAAAGTCGGTCCGGGAAGGGGCGTCGGTTCGGCCGGCGTCGGCGTCGTTGGCTGGGGCGCCGCCTCGGTGGTCGTGGACACTGCGGATGCGTCGGCGGCTGTGGTCGCCGGGTTGTCCCGCTCGGTCGTGACGATCGCCCAGGCGACGACGCCGGCGCAGATCAGCAGCACGACGGACGTCGCCACGACGATGGGAACGAGAGGTGACCGGCGGCGGGGCGGTGTGGTCCAGACCGCGGCCCGGGTGGCGTCCCACGGCCCGGCTGGAGCGGCGGGTGTCGATGCCGACGGGGTGGCGGGCACGACGGTGGGGGTTCCGGCCGGGACGATCGTCGGCGCGCCACCGAGAGGCTCCGACCGCAGGGCACCGCCGGCGTCGGCGACCAGCGCCGCCGCCGAGAGCTGGCGCTGCGACGGATCTTTCGCCATCCCGCGGGCGATGACGTGATCGATCGCGGCACCGAGGCGCGGCGGCGGGGCGGTGAGGTGGGCGGCGATCAACCGCTCGATGGTGGTCGCCGAGGCGAACGGGTGCACTCCGGCGAGACATTCGAACAGCACGCACGCCAGCGCGTAGATGTCGGCGGGCGGCCCCACGGCATCGTCGCCGAACCGCTCCGGCGCCATGTAGCCGAAGGAACCGACTGCGGTGCCGGTGCTCGTGAACCGTGTGTCGGTGTCCGCCTGTGCGAGACCGAAATCCACGAGGTACGCGAAGTCGCGATCGTCGACGAGAATGTTGTCGGGTTTGACGTCGCGGTGGACGAGGCCGGATCGATGCGCAGCATCGAGGGCGTCACCGATCTGACCGACGATCCGCAGCGCGCGTTCAGCCGGCAGGGGTCCGTCCTGCAGGAGCAGGGTGCGTAGGTCGCGGCCGTCGACCAGGCGCATGTCGATGAACAGGCGCCCCTCGATCTCTCCCCAGTCGTGGATCGGGATGACGTGTGGATCGTTGAGGCGGGCGGCAACGCGCGACTCGCGGTGGAACCGGTCACGGAAAGCCGGGTCGTCGGCGACCTGAGGGCTGAGCAGCTTCAGGGCGACGACCCGGTCCTTGCGGGTGTCGGTCGCGCGGTACACCTCGCCCATTCCGCCCCGGCCGATCAACCCGTCGATGAGGTACGGACCGAGCCGGTCGCCGGCGCGCACGGATGCAGACACGCGGACAAGCGTAGGGTGTCCGGGTCGTTCGCCGGGGCCGACCCCACGCATTGTCCTCCGTTCGGCGGGTCCCGGGATCCGCAGATCGGTCCCCGATACGGTTGAACCGAGTGACCCGCCGGCGACCCTGATCGCCGATTCAGACCCGAGGAGAAACGATGGCGACGACGATCCTGCCGATCGACGAGGTGACCGAGGCTCTGATCGCGCAGTGGGGCGTGATCGGCGAACTGGCCCGCGCGCTCGACGACGATGCGTGGTCGGCGCCGTCGGTTCTGCCCGGCTGGACCAATGCCGACATCGTCGCCCACATCGTCGGGACCGAAAGCATGCTCGACGGCCGCGACGTCGAGGCCACCCGTACGGTCAGCGCCCTCGACCACGTCCGTAACCCGATCGGCGAACTCAACGAGAAGTGGGTCGACCATTACCGCCCGAAGCCGCGTGCCGAGGTGGTCGCCGCCCTCGACGAGATCATCGGCGTCCGGACCGAGGCGCTGAAAGCCATGTCGCAGAACGACTTCGACGCCGAGTCGATGACGCCCGCCGGGCCGGATACGTACGGGCGCTTCATGCGGATTCGGATCTTCGACTGTTGGGTGCACGAGATCGACCTGCGTGACGGCACCGATCGTTCCGCCGTGGCCGAGCCGGGCCCGGCGTCGTTCGCACTCGACGAGATCGGCGCGTCGTTGCCCTTCGTCGTCGGGAAGCGAGCCGATGCACCGAAGGGCAGCACCGTCCTCTTCGACATCACCGGGGTGTCTCCGCGAACCGTGCGAATCGCCGTCGGGGACCGGGCGGGTGTCGTCGACGAGTTCGACGGCGGCGACGACGCCGCCGACGTGCGTATCCGGCTGGATGCGACGAATCTTGCGCGGTACGCCGGCGGCCGACGGGATGCCGATTCGTCTGCGGTGGAGTTGCACGGCGACCAGGTTCTCGGACAAGCGATCCTGAGCCGGATGAACTACGTGATCTAGTCGGGTGGACCTCGGCGGCTAGTCCTGATTTGGTTGCGGTTTGTATCGCTTTGCGGGACAAGTCGCAACCGGATCAGGCGGCCGAACGGCTCAAGGCATTTCTCACCGTGGTCACCACCTGATCGCCGCGTTCGACGATGTCGGCCCAGGTGAAGTTCAGGACCAGCCCGCGGCGATGAGCGCATTGCGCTTTGTCCGATCTCGCTGAAACGTCGTGACATCGCGGTGATAGGCGAATCCGTCGATTTCGACAGCCAGCTTCTCCCGGGCAAAGGCCATGTCGATGACATATCCCTCGGCGCCCACGTTCGGTGTCCAGCTCACTATGCCCGACTCGCGAAACAACGTGGCCACGATTCGCTCCGCCTCCGATCGCGCGCCGTCGCCGAGGAGTCGCAAGTACTGAGTGATGGCCGGAGAACCATGCCGCCCGGGGTAGCGCGAGTGTGCGGCCTGCAGGTCGGCGAGTTTCACCGTGCCGGAGAGAAGAGCCGAATCGAGGACAGCGATTCCGAGTTCGGCGGAGGCGTCGAGGACGGTGAGCGCCGCTGCGGTGACCCTGAGGTCGGCGTGCGTGGCGACGTCGGCGTCGGTCAGGCGGCGGTGCCGGACCACCGCAGTCGCCGACGAGCGCGAATGCGCTCCGTGAGAGCCGGTGAACACCAGGTGTTTTCGAGGTTCTTTCGGGTGGAGGCCCAACCACCAAGCGGCGGCAACCCCACCCAACGCGGCGTTCGAGCTCACGGAGAGTACTGCGATCCGTGCCTGTGCGCGCGCCGATCGGTGATGGCCCAGAATTCTGGTTGCGGTTTGTCCCGGTTGCCGGGACAAACCGCAACCGGATCCACATGGACTCCGCGGGTCACCCGCCCACGGTCGCCTTCTGGATCAGCAGGTTCTGCTTCGGCGGGCCCGACGCCGCACCCGGGGCATTCGGGGTGAAGCCGCCGGCCAGGACCTTGTCGAGGACGGCGAGCCCGGACGGGTCGATGGTGCCGACGGTCGAGTAGGTCAAGGGGAGGTCGGTGTCGTCGGCGAGCAGGAAGAACGTCGTGGATCCGGTGGCACCCTCGTCATCGGGCAGATCGAGGATGCCGACGGTGCCGCGTGGGTAGGTGACCTGCGGTACGCCGTCGTCGTCGGTGCCGGCCGACGGCAAATTCTCGGGCAGCTCGTCCGGGCTGGTCCAGCCCGGGTTGGTGCCCTCACGGCCGCCGGACGAGCCGCAGATCAGGTACTGCCGCGACGCGCGGTGACACTTGCTGTTGTCGTAGAAACCGGACTCGATCAACGACACCATCGCCCCCACGTTGCAGGGCGCCTCGGCACGGTCGAGCGTCAGGTCGATCGTGCCCTGGCCGGCAATGGGGATCTGCGCGTCGACCGTTCCGGTGTTCGGTTGGCTCGGGGCGGGAGCGGGCTGGGTGATGCCGCCGACCGCGGTTCGTGTCGGGTAGTCGCACGCAACGGTGCCCGCCGGGATCGCACTGGTCGACGTGCTCGGCGGGGCCGGGTCCTCATCGCCCGAACCGGCCAGGACCACGATGATGCCGGTGACCGCCAGCGCGATCACGACCAGCCCGGCTCCCACCGCGATGGCCACATTCCGTCCGGTGTTCGATTTCCGCGGCGGGGCGGTCGGGGTGCCCCACTGCCCCGGGCCCGCGAACTGTTGCGGGCCGGAGAACTGTTGCGGGCTGGAGCGCTGGGGAGCCGAATAGGACTGGGGACCCGAGCGTTGGGGACCCGGGTAGGACGGCGCGCCCGAATGCGACTGGGGGCCCGAATAGGACTGGGGGCTCGAAAGTCGTTGCGGGCCGGACTGTCCCGGCGGTGGCCCGAAACCGGGGGCGCCGCCGGGCTGTCCGGGCGCGGGTGTGCCGGGCGAGATGACCGTCCGATCCGAGGGGACCGGACTCCCTTGCTTGCGAAACGCGTCCGAGCCGGGCCCTCCGGGCGCGTAGGTGGGCGGGGCCATCGGGGGTGGTGTCACGATGCGCGGTGTCACCGTCGGCGGTGCCGACGACGCGGGCGGTTCGGTCAGCGCCGACGCCGCGGCCCGGATCAGTTCGCGCGCCGTCGGATAGCGCTGCGCCGGATCCTTGGCGAGTCCGCGCGCGATGACCGGGTCGAGCGGACCGCCCATCGTCGGCGGTTCCTTGGTGATGTGCGCGGCCATCAGACCCTGATCGGTTTTCACCGGATACGGGGTCTGACCGGTGACACATTCGTACAACACGCAGGCCAACGCGTAGTTGTCCGAACTCGGCCCGGCGGGGTCGTCGCCGAACCGCTCCGGCGCCATGTAGGCGAGTGTCCCGAGCGCGGTCCCGATCTGGGTGAGGCGGCTGTCGCTCGCGCCCTGCGCGATGCCGAAGTCGACGAGGTAGGCGAAGTCGTCGGCGTCGACGAGGATGTTGTCCGGCTTGATGTCTCGGTGGACGAGGCCGTTGCGGTGCGCGGCGTCGAGAGCCGACGCCACCTGGCCGAGGATCGCAACCGCCCGGGCGGCGGGCAGCGGACCGGCGGCGAGCAGCTTGCGCAGGTCCTGCCCGTCGACGAGCCGCATGTCGATGAAGAGGACGCCGTCCTTCTCGCCCCAGTCGTGGATCGGGATGACGTGCGGGTCGGAGAGCTTCGCCGCGGTCTTCGACTCCCGCTCGAAGCGCTCGCGGAAGTCCTTGTCGTGCACCAGGTGTGGGGGCAGGAGTTTCAGGGCGACGCGGCGTTCCCGGACGGTGTCGTAGGCCTCGTAGACCTCACCCATCCCGCCACGACCCAGGAGTCTGTCGATGCGGTACGGACCCAGCGTCGTACCCGCACGCGACGATGGATCGCTCACGTCATCCTCGGTTCCTCGGCGTCGGGATCGAACCCAACCCTATCCATTGGCGACAACGGGTGTGCAGCGTGTGCCGGCAGCCGGGTCACGACTCCGCGTCCGGCGGGCGGCCGCGCGACCACCCCGGTGCTTCACGGCTCGTCGGTCAGGGCCTCGCCGCGGGCGAACTCGCGGGCTCGGTCACCGGAGAGGATTTGCGCCGGTAGCGGATCGCTGAGCAGGGTGCGGACGAGGGAGGCCGACGGATCGAGCGGGGTGTCGCTGCCCGCGATCACGATGTTGCCGGTGCGTCGACCTTTGAACATCGCGGCGTCGGCGATGAGCGCGAGATGGTCGAACACCGATCCGACGGTCGCGGCTTCGGCGCGGGCGCCGGCGAGGTCCCGGCTGTCGCCGCAGTTGGCGAGATACAGGCCGCCGGGGACGAGGACGTCGCGGACGCGTTCGGTGAATTCGCGCGTCGTGAGGTGCCGTGGGGTGCGATCGCCGGCGAACGCGTCCCGTACGACGACCTCGCGGGTGCCCGGCTGCAGCGACTCGACGACCTGCCGCGCATCGCCGACCCGGATCCGGAGTTTCGGCGCACGAGGGAGGTCGAACCACTCCCGTACGAGGCGTGCGAGTTCGGCGTCGATCTCGACGGCCACCTGGCGGGCGTCCGGGTAGCGGTGGTCGAGGTGGCGCGCCAATGCGCAGGCCGCCCCACCGAGATGCAGGACCCGGAGTCGATCGGTCGTCGGGTGCCGTTCGTCGATGACGGCCGCCATCTGCCGCAGGTAGTCGAAGTCGAGCGCGGTCGGGTCGTCGGGGTGGATGTGCGAGCTGTGCGCCCCGTTGATGGTCAGCAGCCACCCGCCCGCGATGGTGTCGGGGCTCAACTCGGCGACGCCGGTGTCGATGTCGTACCGACCGGGTGTCGGGTGTGCGGTTGTCCGGGCCACGGGGGCCAAGTGTGGCACGGGCCCGGCGCCGGGAGCGAAGCGAGCGGGCCGTACGGGTGCCGGCGCCGGGAGCGAAGCGAGCGGGCCGAATGGGTGCCGGCGCCGGGAGCGAAGCGAGCGGGCCGGAGGCACACGAGCCCGGGTGGATACCATCGCGCGGTGCCCAGACCGTCGCGTTTCCGTAGTCCGCACCCCGATCGCCGTCGTGGTGACGTCACCGCGGCGGGGTTGGTGGCCGGGTTCGTGCTCGACGAGCTGTTCGGTGATCCGTCGCGCGGTCACCCGGTGGCCGGATTCGGACGGCTGACGGGTGCGGTCGAGCGGCGTATGTACCGGGACTCGCGGGCGGCGGGCGTCGGGCTGGTCGGGGTGATGGTCGGTTCGACGGTGGCGCTCGCGGCGTTGCCCGGTCGGCGATCTGCAGGCGTTGTCGGCGTCGCGGTGACCGCGGCGTCGACGTGGGTGGCGCTGGGCGGCACGTCGCTGTGTCGGGTCGGCGATGCGGTCGCGCAAGCGTTGGAGGCCGAGGACCTCGAGGGTGCGCGAGCGCTCATTCCCAGCCTGTGCGGCCGGGACCCGGAGTCACTCGACGAGGCGGGGCTCTGCCGTGCAGCTCTCGAGTCGATCGCCGAGAACACCTCCGATGCGACCGTCGGTCCGCTGGTGTGGGGTGCACTGGCGGGTGTCCCCGGAGTGCTGGGGTATCGGGCGGTCAACACGCTCGATGCGATGGTCGGCTATCGGAGTGAGCGCTACCGGAACTTCGGCTGGGCGGCCGCGCGCCTCGACGATCTCGTGAACCTGCTGCCCGCGCGGCTGGCGGGTTCGCTGCTGGTGGTGATCGGCGGCGCCCCGCGGCGGACGATCGCGGCGTGGCGCCGGGACAGCAGTGCCCACCCGAGTCCGAACGCGGGGGTCGTCGAAGCCGGGTTCGCCGGGGCGCTGGGGGTGCAGCTGGGCGGTCGGACCGTCTACCCGTACGGCGTCGAGATGCGTCCGACGCTCGGTTCCGGACCGGCGCCGGGGCCGGCCGATCTCCGGGCCGCGGTCGCCTTGTCGCGGCGCGTGCAACGCGCGACGGTGCTCACCTGCGCGGTCGTCGCCGTGGTACGACCGGGCGTCGGAGCCGCGGCGAGGCGGCTCAGCCGCCGTATCGCCGGGTGAGCTTGTCGCGGACGTCGCCGGATTCGTCACCGGCGCGCGGGCCATGGCCGATGTCGCCGACCTGCTGGGTCACCGTCGTCCCGGCGGCGGCCCGCAATTCCTCTCGACGGTGCTGCCGGCGCTGGGAGCGGGACTCGACGGTCGTGGTGGCAGCGGCGACCGGGTCGGACGGCTGGTCGACGGCGGTGCCGGCGGCCGCGGTCGCCGATGTCTCGGTGGCCGCAGCGGCAGCCCGGCGACGGGCGCGGATCTCGGAGTAGAGGAAGTAGCCGACGCCGAGGGGGGCCATCACGCCGAAGGCGAGCCACTGCAGGCCGTACGACAGGTAGGGGCCGGTGTCGAGCTGGGGCAGCGGGATCTCGCCGAGCGAGCCCGGCTGGTCGGGGGAGAGCTGCAGGTAGAAGTCGTCCATCGGGGTGGACGTCGCCGCGGACACCAGCCCCGGGTTGATGGTCGCGACGGTCAGTGCGCCGTTCTCGACGCGTGTGCCGCGGTCGGTGCTCACGCTCTCGGCGGCCCGGATGCGGCCGTCGACGGTTTGCTCGCCGACGGGCGGGGCCGGGATGTCGGGGACCGCTCCCTCGACCGGGCGGACGAAACCGCGGTTGACGAGGATGACCCGGTCGGACCCGCTGACCGCGAACGGGGTGAGCACCTCCACCGCGGGGCGCTGATCGACGTTGCGGAGCCGGACGAGAGCCTGCCGGTCCGTCAGGTACCGCCCGGTCACCGCGACCGAACGCCACTCCGAGGACGGCACGAAGGTCGACGACGGCGCCACCTCCGCCAACGGTGCCGTCTCGATCGACGTGGCAGTGCGGATCAGGTCGTTGCGGCGTTCGGTGTCGGAGTTCTTGCCCAGCTGCCAGGGCGCGAGCAGGGTGAAGCAGGCCACCGCGAACGCCGCGACCACGAGACCGAGGGCAATCCACCCGGGCCGGAGGATCGTTCGCAGTACGTGCACACCGCCCAGGCTACCGAGCGGGGGTAGCCTGATCGAAATGCGAGACTTCCTCTGCTTGAAGTGCGGTCAGCGTCTCTCCTTCGAGAACAGTCTGTGTCTGAACTGCCGGAGCCCGCTCGGCTTCTGGCTGAAGACCAGGACCATCCACGTCCTCGACGACCAGGCGCGCGTGGAGGTGGACGGCGTGCTGCTCGAACGCTGTGCCAATACCAAGGTCGCGCAATGCAATTGGCTGGTGAAGTGGAGCGGCAAGCCGACCATGTGTGAGTCGTGCCGCCTCACCCGTACCCGTCCCGGCGACGACGATCCCGAGGCGCTGGTCATCTTCGGCCAGACCGAGACCGCCAAGCGTCGCCTCATCCTGGAACTCGACGAACTCGGGCTCCCCATCGAGACCCGGGAGGAGAACCCGGAGTCCGGGCTGGCCTTCGACCTGCTCTCCAGTGCGAAGCAGTCGGTCATCACCGGTCATGCGAACGGCGTCATCACCCTCGACCTCGCCGAGGGGGACGACGTCCACCGCGAACAGATGCGAGTCGAACTCGCCGAACCGTACCGGACCGTCCTCGGGCACTTCCGGCATGAGATCGGCCACTACTACCAACTCGTCCTCATCACCGACGAGCGACGAGCGGGCTTCGAGGAGCTGTTCGGAAACCCCGACGACGACTATCAGGCGGCTCTCGACCGCCACTACAGCGAGGGCGCTCCCGAGGGCTGGCGGCAGGACTTCGTGTCCTCATACGCGACGATGCACCCGGCGGAGGATTTCGCGGAGACGTTCGCGCACTACCTGCACATCCGCGACACGCTCGACACCGCAGCGGCGTTCGCCATGGCGCCCGCGGGCACGACCTTCGACGGGGTGCCGCCCGGGGACGTGGGATTCGACCGGGTCATCGACGAGTGGCTACCGCTGACGTGGGCGCTCAACCAGATCAACCGGTCGATGGGCCATCCCGACCTCTACCCGTTCGTGCTGCCCGAGACGGTTCTGACCAAGATCCGCTTCGTGCACAATCTCATCGCGCCGGCGGCCTGAGACTGAGTCCCTGATCCGAAAGAACGACCCGCCCCCTGCTCCCTGAGGAGCGCCCGGAGCTTGCGGAGGGCGCGTCACGAAGGGTCTTCGCAACCGACCTCTTCAAGACCCTTCGTGACGGCCTCCGCAAGCTCCGGCCTCCTCAGGGAGCAGTAGTTGGGCTCGCTCCGAGGGCAACGAGTCTTGTCAATGCGGGCGCTCCTCAGGGAGCAGAGGAGAGACCGGCGGTTTTGTGGTTCTTTCGGATCAGGACACCCCGAGTTCGGCCCGCACCCAGTCGATCAGGCCCGGCATCGAACCCTCGATCTGTTCGCGTGTCACCACGAAGTCGTCGGGGGTGCCGTAGTACGGGTCGGCGAGATCGAGGTCGTCGGCGGGCGCGGACGGATCGAACGAGCGCAGCAGTCGTGTGCGGTCGCCGAGACGTTTGCGTTCGAGTTCGCGCACGTGGCCCTCGTCCATCGCGAGCAGGAGGTCGGCCTCGAAATGTTCAGGTCCGATCAACGCGGCGACATGTGCGTCGGAGTAGCCGTGCGCGACCAATTCGGTTCGCGCGCGATTGTCGGCCGGCTCACCGATGTGATAGCCGCTCGTCCCGCAACTGGACACACGCACCTTGCCGCCGAGTCCGGCGTCGTCGAGTGCCGTTCGGAAGATGTTCTGCGCCATCGGTGACCGGCAGATGTTGCCCGTACACACGAAGCAGATGTGAAGTTCGTCAGACACTGCTACCTCAACAAGTCGATGTGCGCCTCAGCCGGTCGTCGGGTACGAGGTCACGCACCCAGGACGTCGCGGAGTTCGGCCACGGACTCGACCACCCAGGTCGCACCCTGGTCCTCCCCGCCCAGAGCGTAACCCCACCGCACGAGAATCGCTGAGATGCCGAATTCGGCCGCGCCCAGCACGTCATGGCTGCGGTCGCCGATCATCACGACCGGAGTGGTGACGTGCCCGGTCTGCGGGTCGGTGGGCAGTCCGAGTTCGGCGAGGGCGGAGGCGATCACGTCGGCTTTCTCGCGGCGGGTACCGTCGTCGCTGGCCCCGGCGATGCAGCGGAAGTGTCCGGCCAGACCGAAGTGCTCGAGGATCCGACGCGCGGTTGTCTGGTTCTTCGACGTCGCGATCGCCAGGGTCCGGCCGCCGGCGGCCAGATCGGCGAGCAGCTCGGCCATCCCGTCGAACACCGAGTTCTCCAGCCAGCCGACCTCGGTGTATCGCTCTCGGTACGCGCGCATCGCCTTGTCGGCCGTCTCGGGGGAGAGGCCCAGGGCATTCAGCGTGTCGATCATCGGCGGCCCGGCGATGCCGGCCACGATGCGCGGATCGGGCTCGGGCGCCCCGACCACGGCGAGAGCATGCCGAAAGCTGTTCTCGATACCTGCGAAACTGTCGGTGACCGTGCCGTCGAGGTCGACGAGTAGGACGGTTTCGGGATGGCGGGGATCCGGCGTCGTCGTCACGTCTCCATCGTGCACGTAAGGTCTGAACACATGACAGTTGGGTACGACGCGCTCGACGTCGGGACCGGTCCGGCCGGGACACCGCCGCCGCGCGCCGATCTGACCGACCCGGAACGTCACGGCGACCAGGACGCCGCGCCGGGGCTCGTCGACTTCGCCGTGAACGTCCGCGGTACACCGCCCGCGTTCGTCCTCGACGCCATCCGGTCGGGACTCGACGATCTTGCGCGATATCCGACCGGAGCGCAGGAGCGACGAGCCGTCGACGCGATCGCCGCGGCACACGGCCGTCGCCCCGAGGAAGTGCTGCTGCTTTCCGGAGCCGCCGACGGGTTCGAGATGCTCCCGCGGCTGGGGGTTCGTCACGCGGCCCTGATCCAACCGTCGTTCACCGAGCCGGAGGTCGTGCTCCGCGCCGCGGGCATCCCGATCACGCAGGTCGCGCTGGCCGCACCCTGGGAGCTGCCCGGTCCGGGAGACAGCGGGACCGCCGTGCCGGACGACGCCGATCTCGTCATCCTGGGCAATCCCACGAACCCGACGTCGGTGCTGCACCCGGTCGAGGCCATCGCCGCATTGCGCAGGCCGGGACGGATCCTCGTCGTCGACGAGGCCTTCGCCGACCTCACCCTGGGCGCCGACGGGTCACTCGAACCCCAGTCCCTCGCCTCGGTCGACTGGCCCGACCTTCTCGTGATCCGCAGTGTGACAAAGACTTTCGGTCTCGCTGGACTCCGCGCGGGTTATCTGCTCGGGCCGGTCGACCTGCTCGACCGACTCCGCGCCGGCCGACGACCGTGGGCCGTGTCGACCCCCGCGCTGGCCGCGCTGACCGCCTGTGTCGAGCAACAGGGGCAGCGATACTGCGCCGCGGTCGCGCGGCGGGTCGCCGACGAGCGCAGCGAGATGGTCGCCGAGCTGACGCGGATCGGGCTCCGAGTGGCGGCCGAGCCCGCGGCGCCCTTCCTGCTCGTCGAGATGGCCCACGCCACCGAGGTGAAGCAGCGGCTGATCCGCCACGGATTCGCGGTGCGCAGCTGCGCCAATTTCGTCGGCCTCGGCGACTCGCATCTTCGTCTTGCCGTCCGGGCACTTCCGCAGGTCCGCGCGCTCACGCGGGCGATCGAGTTGGTACGAGAGGAGATCGACAGTGGAACCGGCGAACGCGTCTGACGCGACTGTGACGGTGGGCGACGTGGTCGACGTCGTGGAGCGGGCTTATCCGCCCGCCCTCGCCGAATCGTGGGATGCGGTCGGTCTGGTGTGTGGCGACCGGGCCGACCCGGCGCGCGGCGTGCTGGTGTGCGTGGACGTCACCGATGCGGTGGTCGACGCCGCGGTCGCGGCCGGCGCAGGGATCGTCGTCGCCCATCACCCGCTCCTCCTGCGCGGTGTCACCACTGTGGCCGCCGACACCCCCAAGGGCCGGATCGTCCATCGGCTCATCCGCAACGGGATCGCGCTGCTGTGCGCACACACCAACGCCGACAGTGCGCGCCCCGGCGTCTCCGACGCGCTGGCCGACCGGCTGGGGTTGCGCGGCACCGTTCCCATCGACCCGAAACCGGTTGCGGCGATGGACAAGTGGGTCGTGATGGTGCCGGAGGGCAACGTCGAGCAGGTCAGCGAGGCGATGTTCGCCGCGGGTGCGGGGGCGATCGGCGACTACCGGGACTGCTCGTGGACGGTCGTCGGAACCGGGCAGTTCGAGGCCGGCGAGGACGCCTCGCCGACCATCGGCGAGATCGGGATGCGCACCCACGTCGACGAGGCGCGGGTCGAGATGGTCGCCTCGCGCGGACTGCGGGCCGGCGTCCTGCGCGCCTTGCGCGACGCGCATCCGTACGAGGAGCCGGCCTTCGACGTGTTCGAACTGGCCGACCTGGGCAGCGATGTCGGGCTGGGCCGCGTCGGGTCGCTCACCGAGTCGATGACGTTGCGCGACTTCGTCGCCGAGGCCGCCCGGGTGTTGCGCACCCCGGCGGGTGTCCGCGCCGCGGGAGACCCGGACGCGCTGGTGCGGACCGTCGCGGTGTGCGGCGGGGCCGGCGACTCCTTGCTCGGACGTGTCCGCGGTCTCGGCGTCGACGTCTACCTGACCGGTGATCTCCGTCATCATCCGGTCGACGAGAGTCTGCGCGACGGCGGGCCGGCGCTGGTCGACGCCGGACACTGGGCGACCGAGTTCCCGTGGTGTGCGCAGGTCGAGGCGCTGCTCGAGGCCGAATTGGGCACGCCGGTGAGCGTCTTCGAGGCGCCGACCGATCCGTTCGCGCTGCACAGTGCGGGCTGACTCGGGAGAAACCGAGCCGCCGCCGGCTCTCGCGCGCCCCCCGCGTACGGTGGGGGGACTTTCGCCGAAGAGGAGACCGCAATGAAAGTCGACGCCGCCGTGCAGCGACTGCTGCTCGATCTCGCGGACTCCGATGCCGAGATCAATCGTCTCGTTCATCGCCGCAAGACCCTGCCGGAGGACGCCGAGATCGCCGAACACAATTCCGCGATCGATGCCGCCCGTGACGATCTGGTGCGCGCGGAGATCGCCGCCGAGGACCTCGGACGCGAGTACCGCCGGATCGACTCCGAGGTGACCGGTATGGCCAACCGTGAGGCCAAGGACTCGGCCCTGTTGACCGCCGGTGGCCTGGCGCCGAAAGCGTTGTCGGAGTTGCAACACGAGCTCGCGGGCCTGGGTCGTCGGCGAGCGGTGCTCGAGGACGAGATGCTGTCGCTGATGGAGCAGCAGGAGGCCGTCGAGTCCGAACGCACCCGGGCCGCGGCGACCATCAGCCACCTCGAAGAGAAGGTCGCCGAAGCGCAGGTCCGGCGCGACAAGTCGCTCGAGACCATCGACGAGGACCTGTCGCGCGCGCGGGAGCGCCGCGAGACCCTCGAAGCCGAGATCGATGCGCCGCTGCTCGCGATGTACGACAAGCAACGCGCCGGCGGCCGCATCGGCGCCGGCCTGCTGCGGGCACGCCGATGCGGTGCCTGCCGGATGGAACTCGACCGCGGGACCATCGCCACCATCGCCGCGGCACAGTCCGACGAGGTGATCCGGTGCGAAGAGTGCGGCGCGATCCTCGTGCGCACCGCCGAGTCCGGGATCTAGATTCGTGACCGCGACCGCCGAAGAGTCTGTCCCCGAGGGAGATTCGGCGACCAAGGCGCCGTCGTGGCAGGGTCGGCGCAGCGATCCGACCCGGTTGATCCTGCTCCGGCACGGCCAGACGCCGCTGTCGGTGGAGCGGCGCTACTCCGGGCGGGGCAATCCCGACCTCACCGACGAGGGCCGACGCCAGGCCCGCGCCGCCGCCGCGCGCGTGGTGCGCGAGGAGGGGATCGCCGCGATCGTGACCTCGCCGCTGCGGCGTGCACGGTCGACGGCCGAGGAGGTCGCCGCCCTGACCGGGATCGACGTCGTCGAACATTCCGGGCTGATCGAGAACGACTTCGGTGACTGGGAGGGTCTGACGTTCACCGAGGCGTCGCAGCGTGACCCGGATCTGCACCGCGCGTGGCTGTCCGACATCACCGTGCCCGCGCCCGGCGGGGAGAGCTTCGCGCAGGTCGCCGAACGCATTTCGCGGACGAAAGCCGAACTGCTGGAGAGGTATCCGGGTCAGACCGTGGTGCTGGTCTCGCATGTCACGCCCATCAAGACGCTGCTGCAGGACGCGCTCGGCGTCGGACCCGAACTGCTGTTCCGGCTGCACCTCGACCTCGCGTCGGTGTCGATCGCCGAGTACTTCGACGACGGCGGCTCCGTTGTGCGGCTCGTCAACGACGCCGCGCACTGGCGCGTCTGACCGCGGATGTTTTGTGCCGTCGCCCCGGGCGTATCCTGAGTGCGCGAACGAGTCGGCCGGGCGGCCGCGGTGCGCGGAACGGGCGGTCTCCCGCCACGCCGCGCATCGAGGAAAGTCCGGACTCCGCAGAGCAGGGTGGTTGTCAACGGCAACCCGGGGTGACCCGCGGGACAGTGCCACAGAGAACAGACCGCCGGCCGCGAGGTCGGTAAGGGTGAAACGGTGCGGTAAGAGCGCACCAGCGGCACGGGTGACCGTGCCGGCTCGGTAAACCCCACCCGGAGCAAGGCCGAAGCACGCACCTCACGGTGCGTGTGCGCGGGCGTCACGAGGGCTGCTCGCCCCAGCCCGCGGGTGGGCCGCTCGAGGTACCCGGCGACGGTGTGCCCAGATGGATGGTCGCCGCCCACGCGGTCTCACGACCGTGCGGGAACAGGATCCGGCTTACGTGCCGACTCGTTCGCCTCACTCTTCTCTAGGGTTGGGGGAGTGAAGCGCATCCTCTCCGCCCCCGACATCGACTTCGCCGGCATACGCACCGAACTGGGCGTCGACGAGGAGTACGGCGACGATGCCCTCGCCGAAGCCCGGGCCACCGCGCAGATGATCGACTCCGGCGCTCCGGGTGCCGACCGGTACGCCGACGTCCGCGAGGACCACACCGGCGTCCCCTTCGTCACGATCGACCCGCCGACCTCTCGGGATCTCGACCAGGCGGTGCACCTCACCGCCGACGGCGACGGGTTCGTCGTCGACTACGCGATCGCCGATGTCGCGGCCCTGATCACCCCCGAAGGTGCTCTCGACCAGGAGAGCCGGCGACGCGGCGCGACCGTGTACTTCCCGGACGGGTCGGTCCCGTTGCACCCTCGCGCACTGTCCGAGGGCGCGGGTTCCCTTCTGCCGGAGCAGGTCAGACTGTGTGTGCTGTGGACCATCCGGGTGGCCGGCGACGGATCGGTGACCGATGTCCGGGTGCGGCGGTCCCGCATCGCCTCGGTCGCGCGCCTCGACTACGCCGGGGTCTCGGCCGATGCCGCCGCCGGCCGGCTGCATCCCGCCATCGCCGCCCTGCCTGCATTCGGCGAACTGCGACGCGAGGTCGCGCTGGCGCGGGGCGCGGTCGAACTCGACCTGCCCGACCAGACGGTCGTCCGCACGGCCGACGGGTGGCGTCTTGATCTCGAGGCACACACACCCGCCGACATGTGGAACTCGCAGGTGTCGCTGCTGGCCGGGATGTGCGCGGGCACGATCATGGCCGAGGCCGGTGTCGGGCTGCTGCGCACCCTGCCGCCGGCCGAGGAGGACGCGATCGAGGATCTGCGTGCCGCTGCCCGGGCCCTCGGGGTTCAGTGGCCGGCCGGCTTGCCGGTGGGCCGGTTCCTGGCGGGGCTACCGGGTGGCGAGCCGAGCACGCTCGCCCTGCAGTCGGCCGCGGCCGGGCTCATGCGGGGTGCCAATTACCTCGCCCTCACCGGACCCGACGAGCCCGTCGATGACGCGCTGATGCGGCATTCGGCGATCGGTGGGCTCTATGCCCATGTCACCGCACCGCTGCGGCGGCTCGGGGACCGGTTCGCCACCGAGGTGTGTCTGGCGATCGCATCCGGTACGCCGGTACCGGACTGGGTGCACCGCGCGTTGCCGACGCTGCCCAAGATCCTGCGGTCGGCCGACACTCTCGGCGCCACCGCGGATCGCGCGAGCATCGACCTGGCGGAAGCCGTCATCTTGCGTGAGCGGGTGGGTGAGCGGTTCGACGCGGTCGTGATGTCGGGCGCGACCGAGCGCAGGCAGGCGCAGATTTTCCTGTCCGATCCGCCGGTGATCGCGCGCTGCGCGGGTGATCTACGCCCCGGCGACCGCGTGGTCGTCGAACTCACCAAAGCTGACGAAGTGACCCGGACGGTGGAGTTCCGCCCGGTGTGAGCGGTGGTGGCGGAGTGGCTTCGACTCGGCGCCTCGCTCCGCTCGGTGCCGGCTCAACCAGCAGGGGGGCGGCTCGCTTCGCTCGGTGCCGGCTCAACCAGCGGCCGGTTGGTCAGAGTTCCTTGGCGACTCGGCGGTACGCGGCGATCGCGCGGTGCCCGTCGGCCTCGAGCCGGGCGTCGATCCGGCCGAGGACGAACATGTCGGGGCCGCCGAGGGTGCCGGCCGCCGCGATCTGTGCGAGTCGCGTCCGGTTGATCCGGGTGTCGTTGAAATCGCCCAGCGCGGACTGGATCTTCTTGGCCGCCACGCCGACCTTGCGATACTTCTTCTTCCCGAGCGGTTCGGTCGCGTCGATGCTGTAGCGCAGCCGCTTGGCGCGCTTGCGGATGGTGTGCAGCTGCTCCTCCCACTCGTCGGAACCCTCGGCGAAGCCGGCGAGACGAGCCTGTGCGCGGTGGATGTGCTTGCGGCTGCGGGCGATCGCCTTGTCGACGACCGTGGTCGCCGGGAGGTCGGCGTCGGGGCCCGGTGGGGGCGACGCGATCAGGCCGTCGATGCTGTCGAGCAGGGCGAAGTACCGCTTCGACGACATCGCGGCGTGCGCCGCGCGCAAGGCGCGATCGTGGGCGGTGACCTCGGTGCCGGCGAGCTCGGCGAGCAGCTCCGGCGAGGCGTTCTCGCCACGCAGCAGTGATTCGCTCAACTCGAGCTGCACCTCTGAATCGCGTGCGTCGCCGAGGATCTGGGCGAGCAGCTTCAGCTCGGCGCCGATGTGGGCGGTGCGCTCGGCGTCGAGGACGGTGGGGAAGCCCGACAACACGCTGCGCAGGCGGCGGCACGCCACGCGCATCTGGTGCACCGCGTCAGGGGCGTCGACGCGCACCAGCGGATCGTAGGCGACCAGCGAGTTGCGATGCAGCGCAATGTCGGTGACGACGAGTTCGAGTGCGGTGGGCCGCTTGGACAGGCGCGGTTCGTGCACGGTCGGGGTGGCGCCGATCGCACGGGCGAGTTTCGACGCGCTCGACGCCTCGCGGCCGCCCCCGGCACGCAGCGCCTTGTCGGCGGCCTTCAGGAGCTTCGGCGTGCCACCGGCGAGGAGCTCGAACTCCCACTCCGCCCACTGCTGGCTGTGACCGCCGGGCAGGAGCGACTGGGCGGTGACGAGGTCCTCGGCGAGTTCGGCGAGCGGCTCGTCGTCGGCGCCGAGCAACCGGGTCACGGTGCGCGTCGTGGAGATGACGGCGACCGGCATCAGGGTGCGTTCGCGGATGTGGGCCAGGACCGGTGTCGACAGTGCGGCGGGGACGTCGCCGGCCGCGGGCGCCTCGTCGAAGCCCACGTGCAGCTCTCGCCGGGTTCCCGGAATGCCCGTGGGCCGCTTGAGGTGCCAGCCCTGGTCACTGCCGCCGGTACGCCGCCGCATGGTGATCTTGTTGCCGGCGAGGTCGAGGTTCTCGGTGTCGAAGTAGGTGGCGTCGAGTGAGAACGTCTCCGGGGTCGTCGCCGACACGACACCGGGCAGCACCCGCAGGTCGGGGGCCACGTGTCCGGCGTCCACGTCGAACTTCAGCTCCACCTCGACCTGCTCGGATGCGGCCACCTGTTCCTCCTGGTTTCTCGACGGCTGTCCGTCGAGCTTAGTGGTGCGTGCGGAGCACTGGCGTCGGCTACCGCGCGAACCGGTCCGTGGCCTCGATCAGGTGATGTCTGATACCCGGTTCGTACGACGCGTGCCCGGCGTCGGCGACGATGCGGAGATCGGCAGCCGGCCAGGCGCGGTGGAGGTCCCAGGCGCTGCGCATCGGGCACACGACGTCGTAGCGGCCTTGCACGATCACGCCGGGGATGGAGGCAATCGTGTCGATCTCGTCGAGGAGCTGACCGTCGCGCAGGAATCCGTGATTGACGAAGTAGTGGTTCTCGATCGATGCGAAGGCGAGGTCGAAGCGGTCGGTGTCCTTTTTCTGGGGGTCGTCCGCCGAGGAACCGTCCGACTCCTCGTCGGGGCGGGGGAGGAGATAGCTGGTCGCCTGCTCCCAACCCGTCCAGGCGCGGGCGGCGGCGCGGGCCGTCGCGGCGTCCCCGGAGGTGAGCAGGCGGTGATAGGCGGCGACGAGGTCGCCGTCGCGTTCGTCGACGGGGATGGGCTCGAGGTAGCTCTCCCACAGGTCGGGGTAGATGTGGGCGGCCCCGCCGTTGTAGTACCAGTCGATTTCGCTGCGCCGCAGCAGGAAGATGCCGCGCAGCACGAGTTCGGTGACGCGGTCGGGATGGGCCTGCGCGTAGGCGAGACCGAGTGTCGAACCCCAGGAACCGCCGAAGACCTGCCAGCGGTCGATCCCGAGATGAGTACGGAGGCGCTCCATGTCGGCGATGAGGTGGGGTGTCGTGTTCACGGCGAGGTCCGCGCCGTCGGCGATGTGGGGCCGGGACTGTCCGCAGCCGCGCTGGTCGAACAGGACGATCCGGTACCTCGCCGGGTCGAAGAACCGGCGCTGCGCCGGGGACGTCCCGCCCCCGGGCCCGCCGTGCACGAACACGGCGGGTTTGCCGTTTGGGTTGCCGGAGGTCTCCCAGTAGATCTGCTGGCCGTCGCCGACGTCGAGATGGCCGGAGGCGTAGGGCTCGATCTCCGGGTAGAAGTTCCGCATGGACGTCAGCGTAGTGCTGACGCCCGGGCTCAGTAGCTGTGTTCGGGGCCGGGGAACACTCCTCGGCGCACCTCGTCGGCGTATTGCTCGGCGGCCGAGCGCAATTCGCCTCCGACATCGGCGAAGCGCTTGACGAACTTCGCGGTCTTGCCGTGGGTGAGTCCGGCCATGTCCTGCCACACGAGGACCTGCGCGTCGGTCTCGTTGCCCGCGCCGATGCCGACGGTCGGGATGGTCAGCTTGCGGGTGATCTGACCGGCGAGATCGGCCGGCACCATCTCCATCACCACGGCGAAGGCGCCCGCCTCCTGGACGGCGATGGCGTCGGCGACGAGCTGATCGGCGCCGTCCCCGCGGCCCTGGACGCGGAATCCGCCGAGCCCGTTGACGCTCTGCGGGGTGAACCCGATGTGGGCCATGACCGGGATACCGGCCGCGGTCAGCGCCGCGATCTGCGGGGCGACGCGTTCGCCGCCCTCGAGCTTCACCGCGTGCGCACCGGTCTCCTTGAAGATCCGGAACGCGTTCTCGAGCGCGTGTTGCGGACCGATCTCGTAGCTGCCGAACGGCATGTCGGCGACGACCAGTGCATGCGGTGCGCCGCGTACGACGGCGCGGATGAGCGGGATCATCTCGTCGACGGTGACCGGGATGGTGGTGTCGTAGCCCAGGACGACGTTGGCGGCGGAGTCGCCGACCAGCAGGACGGGGATCTCGGCGGCGTCGAAGATGCGGGCGGAGGAGTAGTCGTATGCGGTGAGCATCGACCACTTCTCGCCCTCGGCCTTCATCTGCGCGAGGTGGTGGATGCGGGTCACGCGTCGCTTGGCGGACTGGGCGGGGGCGGACGCGCCGTATACCGAGGAATCGGACATCGTTGTCTCTTTTCTGCCTCGAGTCCCGACTGGCCGGAGAGGGCGCGGCGGGTACCCGGGTTGAACACGGACGTAGGCCATTGTTTCACCAGGACGACCGGTTGTGACCTGCCACCTTTATGCAATTGGTCACAGGCGAAAAGGGGTCCGAGATCGCCGTGTGCGACTCTGTCGGCAGTTCACTTGGGATTTCGTGTCCGGCCCGGCGTCCCAGCTACTGGTCGGACGTCTCACGATGTGGGATGCCGTCCGTAAAACTGCAGCACAGCGAGTTGGAATTGCGCGTGTAACACGGATTTAACAGCGTACTTCTAATGTCGGCGACCATGGATCGCCAAAAGGAATTCGTGCTGCGGACCCTCGAAGAGCGCGACATCCGCTTCGTCCGACTGTGGTTCACCGACGTCCTCGGTTATCTGAAGTCCGTGGCGATCGCCCCGGCCGAACTCGAGGGCGCGTTCGCCGAGGGTATCGGCTTCGACGGCTCGTCCATCGAGGGATTCTCCCGGGTCTCGGAAGCCGACACCGTGGCCAAGCCCGATCCGTCGACCTTCCAGGTGCTGCCGTGGACCACCTCGGCCGGTCGGCACCATTCCGCGCGGATGTTCTGCGACATCGCGATGCCCGACGGCACTCCCAGTTGGGCCGACTCACGGCATGTGCTGCGCCGGCAGCTCAACAAGGCCGCCGACCTCGGCTTCAGCTGCTACGTCCACCCCGAGATCGAGTTCTTCCTGCTCAAAGAGGCGCCCCTGGACGGGTCGGTGCCGACTCCCGCGGACTCCGGGGGGTACTTCGACCAGGCCGTCCACGACGCCGCGCCCAACTTCCGGCGGCATGCCATCGAGGCCCTGGAGTCGATGGGCATCTCGGTCGAGTTCTCCCACCACGAGGGCGCGCCCGGTCAGCAGGAGATCGACCTGCGCTACGCCGACGCGCTGTCGATGGCCGACAACGTCATGACGTTCCGCTACCTCATCAAGGAGGTCGCGATCAACGAGAACGTCTGGGCGACGTTCATGCCCAAGCCGTTCAGTGAGCATCCCGGGTCGGCGATGCACACCCACCTCAGCCTGTTCGAGGGCGACCTCAACGCCTTCCACAACCCCGACGACCCGATGCAGCTCTCGGCCACCGGAAAGAAGTTCATCGCCGGCATCCTGCATCACGCCTCGGAGATCAGTGCGGTCACCAACCAGTGGGTGAACAGCTACAAGCGGCTCATCCACGGTGGTGAGGCGCCGACCGCGGCCACCTGGGGCGGCGCCAACCGCTCGGCGCTGATCCGACTCCCGCTCTACACGCCGAACAAGGCGTCCTCGCGCCGCATCGAGGTCCGCAGCCCCGACTCCGCCTGCAATCCGTACCTGACCTTCGCGGTGCTGCTGGCCGCCGGGCTCAAGGGCATCAACGAGGACTACGAGCTGCCCGACGAGGCCGAGGACGACGTCTGGGCGCTCACCTCGGCCGAGCGTCGCGCGATGGGCTACAAGGAACTCCCCGGCAGCCTGGCCGACGCGCTGAAGGAGATGGAGAACTCGGAGCTGGTCGCCGAGGCCCTCGGCGAGCACGTGTTCGACTACTTCCTGCGCAACAAGTGGACGGAATGGACGAACTACCGCAGCCTCGTGACCCCGTTCGAGCTGCAGAACTACCTGCCGCTGTAAGGGCTGCCTTGCCCGGTCCGGGACCGCGATGTCGTGTCGATCGGATCCGGTCGCTACTTTTGTGATGTGACAACACGATCGGGACCCCCGGGGCGAGCCGGACGCAGCACCGTCCCCAGCGCGGGCCGGCTGGGTCTGCTCGACGACTCCGCACCCCGGAACCTCGCCGATCTCGGGTGGAACACGCCCGAATCGGTCGACGTGTTGTGGGCCCTGTCGCGGTCTCCCGACGCCGACCTGGCCCTCCGTACGCTCGTGCGGTTGCGCAGCGCCGTCGACGACGAGTGGTCCGAGATCGACGGCCTGGTGCGCACGGAGCGCGCATTCCGTGGGCGCCTGTTCGCGGTCATCGGCTCGTCGGACGCACTCGCCGATCACCTGGTCGCCGAACCGTCGAGCTGGCGGCTGCTGCTCGCCGACGAGTTGCCCGACCGTGCCGAGGTCGACCGTCTGATGCTCGCCTCGGTCGGTGCCGAGCCCGTTCCGGGCGAGGTCGAGAAGGGCAACCGGGTGTACCGGTCCGCGCTCACCGGCCCGAAGGCCGTCATCGCACTCCGCCTGGCCTACCGCAATCTGATCCTGCAGCTCGCCGCCCACGACGTCGCCTCGACCGTCGAGGACGAACCGGTGATGTGGCTGCCCGAAGTGGGTGCCTACCTGTCCGACCTGGCCGACGCCGCCCTGACCGCGGCGCTGGCCGTCGCCTTCGCCGAGGTCTGCGGGGACGATCCGATCCCGGTCCGGCTCGCCGTCGTCGCGATGGGCAAATGCGGTGCGCGCGAACTGAACTACGTCAGCGACGTCGACGTCATCTTCGTCAGTGACCCGGCCGACGGTACCGCGGCGCGGATCGCGGGCGAGATGATGCGCATCGGTTCGCTCGCGTTCTTCGAGGTCGATGCCGCGCTACGTCCCGAGGGGAAGTCCGGCGCGCTGACCCGAACCCTGGAATCGCATGTGGCCTACTACGAACGGTGGGCCAAGACCTGGGAGTTCCAGGCACTGCTCAAAGCCCGGGCGATGACCGGCGACATGCAACTCGCCGACGACTACATCGCCGCGGTCAAACCGATGGTGTGGAAGGCGGCCGAGCGGCCCGACTTCGTGCCCGAGGTGCAGAAGATGCGACGCCGCGTCGAATCCCTGCTCCCCGAGGACGAGCGCGAGCGCAACCTTAAACTCGGGCGCGGCAGTCTGCGCGACGTCGAGTTCGCGGTCCAGCTGCTGCAGATGGTGCACGGCCGGGTGGACGAGAACCTGCGCGTGATGCCGACCGTCGATGCGCTGGCCGCGCTCACCGCAGGCGGTTACGTCGGACGCGACGACGCCGCGAATCTCAGTGCGTCGTACCAGTTCTTGCGTCTCCTCGAACATCGGCTGCAGCTGCAGCGCATGTCCCGGACGCATCTGTTGCCGCAGCCCGACGACCACGAGGCGCTGCGCTGGCTCGCCCGCGCCGCACACATCCGGCGAGAGGGCGAGCTCGACGCGACGGGGGTGCTGCGCGAACAGATCCGCCATCAGAGCCTGCGGGTCCGGCGGCTGCACCAAAAGCTGTTCTACCGCCCGCTGCTCGAGGCGGTCACGCGCTTCAAGACCGACGAGCTGACCCTGACCGACACCTCCGCCGAGAGGCGGCTGGCCGCACTGGGTTACGCGAAACCCGATCGGGCACTGAGTCATATCCGCGCGCTGTCGAACGCGCCGGGACGCCGCGGTCAGATCCAGCTGCTCATCCTGCCGCAGTTGCTCGAACACATCGGGGACACGCCGGATCCCGATGCCGGCCTGCTGAACTACCGCCGGCTGTGCGACGTGATGGAAGACACCGACTGGTTCCTGCGACTGCTGCGCGACGACGGCGTGGTGGCGGCGCGACTGATGAAGGTACTCGGGACGTCGGAGTACATCGCGAACATGCTGATGCGATCGCCCGAGGTGATCCACCAGTACTCCGACGGGCCGGACGGGCCCAAGCTGTGCAACGTGCGCCCCGAGGACGTCGCCAAGGGCCTCGTCGCCTCGACCGTCCGCCAGCAGGACATGAAACGCGCGGTGGCCGTGGCCCGTTCGCATCGTCGGGCCGAGCTGGTCCGCATCGCCTCCGCCGACGTGCTGGGACTGCTGGACGTACCGGCCGTCTGCAAGGCGCTGTCCAGTGTGTGGGCGGCGGTCCTGAACGCAGCGCTCACCGTCGCGATCAACATCTCCGAGCGCGAACGGGGGAGCCGGGCGCCGGCGCGCATCGCGGTGATCGGCATGGGTCGGCTCGGCGGTGGCGAGCTGGGTTACGGATCCGACGCCGACGTGATGTTCGTGTGTCAGCCCGATCGGGACGCCGAGGAGTCCGAGGCGCTCAAGTGGGCGCAGACGATCGCCGAGAACGTGCGGTCGATGCTGGGGAGCCCGAGCGCGGATCCGCCGCTCGAGGTCGACACGGGGCTGCGCCCCGAGGGTCGGAACGGTCCGATCGTGCGGACTCTCGCGTCCTACGCCGCCTACTACGCGCAATGGGCGCAACCGTGGGAGGTGCAGGCGCTGCTCCGGGCGCATCAGGTCGCGGGCGACGAGGCCCTCGGCATCGACTTCCTGCACATGATCGACCACGTGCGGTATCCGGCCGGCGGTGTCAGCAACGACGCCGTTCGGGAGATCCGCCGGATCAAGGCCCGCGTGGACGCCGAACGTCTGCCGCGCGGCGCCGACCCGGCCACCCACACCAAGCTCGGCCGCGGTGGCCTCGCCGACATCGAGTGGACGGTGCAGCTCCTGCAGCTGAAGTATGCGCACCGCTATCGGAGCCTGCACAACACGTCGACGCTGGACTCACTGGATGCCATCGGCGCGGCGGAGTTGCTGTCGGAGAACGACGTCGCGCTGTTGAAGGACGCCTGGACGACCGCGACGAAGGCGCGCAACGCGCTGGTCCTGGTGCGTGGCAAGCCGATCGACCAACTGCCCGGGCCGGGTGCACAACTGCGCCAGATCGCGTTTGCCGCGGGGTGGCCGGAGGACCAGGCCAACGAGTTCCTGGAGAATTATCTCCGGGTGACGCGCCGGGCCAAGGCCGTGGTGCTGAAGGTCTTCGGGGCCTGAGCGCGGAGAGAAACGGACGGGCGCGGAAGGGCGCAGCTGACTCCGGCGGGGGAACACCGGATCACATGGGGGAGCGATGACGAGATTTCTGTGGGCGGCCGCGTACGTCCTGGGGTGGGCGATGCTCGCCGTCGTGGTGCTGGGCGTGTTCCTGCACTTTTACCCGTCCCGCGGTGACGTCGCCCTGTACCTCACCAGTGCCGTGCAGTTCGCGTTGATCCCCGGAGTGATCGCGATCGTCGTCTTCGCGGTCCTGCGGCGCTGGTTCATGCTGGCGATTGCGATCGTCGCCGTCGGCGGTCTGGCCTACACCCAGGTGCCGCTGGTCATCGCCAACGCGGCGCCGTCCGGCGAGCGGTTCACCGTCGTTTCCGCCAACCTCCTCTTCGGCGGGGGCGACCTGGGTGCGCTCGAGAAGATCGTCGCCGACGCCGATCCGGACCTCGTGTCCCTCCAAGAGGTCACCCCCGAGGCGCTGGAACGTCTGCGGCGCAGCGAGATCGGCCGAACCCTGCCGCACGAGTTCGCGATCCCGTACACCTACGCGGCCGGCACCGCGATGTTCAGCAAGCGCCCGCTGGACGAGCGATACAACATCCCGGGGACGGTGCTGCACAACCTGCAGGCCCGCACCGACCTGCCGGGCGCCGCCGGGACCCAGGTCCTGGCCATCCACCCGGCGGCACCGCTGTGGGGTCGCAACTGGGACTGGCACGACGACATGGACACGCTCGCCGCACATTTCGCCGAGCTCCCACCCGGCCGGGTCATCGCGATCGGGGACTACAACTCCACCTGGAATCACGCGAAGTACCGCAGCCTGCTGACCAACGGGCTCGTCGACGGCACCGACATGGCCGGTGCCGGGTTTTTGCCGAGCTATCCCACCGACAAGCAACTCGGCAACCGGCCGCTGGTCGCCATCGACCGGGTCATCCTGCGCGGTTTCGTGGCGACGTCGATGGACACCCACTACCTGCCGGGTTCCGATCACCGGACTCTGGTGGTAACACTGGTGGCATCATGACGCCCGATCCCGAGAACGTCGGACCACACGACCGCCCGAGTATCTCCGAACGTCTGCGTTCGGCCACCGCGGTGGCGCACGAACGCGCCGAGCATGCGCCGTTCATCGACGACCTGATGTCGGGCCGGCTGGACTCCGGTGAGTATCAGCGCCTGGCGGTCCAGTTGTACTTCGTCTACGAGGCGCTCGAGCGTGTCGGTGCCGACCTGGCGGGGGACCCGGTGGCCGACGCCGTGCTCGACCCGAAACTGCTTCGCCTGCAACGCCTCGGCGCCGACCTCGCCTCCTTCGGCATCGACCCGTCGACGGCGTCGCCGCTGCCGGCGGTGGCGCGCTATGTGGCGGCGATCGAATCCACACGCACCGACCCGGCGCGCTACGTGGCTCATCACTACACGCGCTATCTCGGCGACCTCAGTGGTGGCCAGGTGGTGGCCAGGCGCATGCGGGACCACTACGGGGTCGACGACGCGGCGCTGAGTTTCTACTCGTTCGACGAGATCGACAAGCTCAAGCGCTACAAGGACGCCTACCGGGCACGGCTCGACGCGCTACCGCTCGACCCCACGGGGATCGATCGGCTCGTTGACGAGGCCATCGCGGCCTTCGACCACAATCAGGCGGTGTTCGGCGATCTCGACGGCGCCCGGGCGGCCTGACCCATAGGTCCGCCCGAACGTCGGATCGTCGAATCAGGAGTCAGTTGACCTGCAGCTTGACGGTGCGGTCCAGGACGACCTCGCTCAGGTCGTCGTGGCCCTTCACGAGTTCGATGCGCAGCTGGTTGTCGTCGACGCGACTGGTGGTCCGAACCACTCGCGGGGTGCCCTCCAGGCGGATGCGGTCACCGGGTACGAGATCTTCGACGTATACATCACGGGTCATTCGTCCAAACTACGGTCGTATTCGGTGAGTCGGCAGGGTAACAAGTCCCAAAAGTGTTACGGATCACATGCCGTATTGCGGGTGCTGTTTCGACGCACGTCAGCGTTGCCGTTCGGCACCCGATTGCACATCCAGCGCGCGTCGCGCGCTGACACCCTGCGGAAGGTGAATCGATGGCAGATGCCGCCGTGCCCGATCTCAGCGAGATCCTCGCCGACTCGCCCACCAATTGGGGCAGATGGGGACCCGATGACGAGGTGGGCAGCCTGAACTATCTGACGGCCGCACAGGTCTTGGCGGGCGCGGCGCAGATCAGGCGGGGCGCGGTGTTCACGCTTCAGCGCCTGATCGGTGATCCCCACGGTGACCCCGTGTGGCCGGGTCGTAGCCCTGCCACTCGCGAGATGACCCTTGACGAATCGCACTGGGATGACGGCAAAGGGCCTGCTTTCCCCGGCGGCATGCACTGCGCCGACGACAAGCTCACCGCATCGCTCCAGGGTTCCACGCAGTACGACGCGCTCGGCCACGTCTGGTACGACGGCCAGATCTGGAACGGGTACGACTCGAGGACCACGATCGGGGGCTTGTCGAGGGCCAGCGTCGCGCCGATCGCCGAGCGTGGAGTGGTCGGTCGCGCCGTGCTCCTCGACATCGCACGTCACCGGGGTAAGGCCTACCTGGAGCCGTACGAGACGTTCGACCACGAGGATCTGATCGCGTGTGCCGAGTACCAGGGCACGGAGATCCAGCCGCGCGACATCGTGGTGATCCGAACCAATCACCTGCAACTGTTCTTCGAGAACGCCGTCGAGTTCTACAGCGACTTCTGCGAATCCGGCCTCGTCTACTCCCGCGAACTCGTGTCCTGGTTCCAGGAGATGGAGATACCGAATCTCGTGACCGACACCATCGCGAACGAGGTGACCGTGGACCCGAACAACGGCGCCGCTCTGGTGCTGCACAACGCGCTCATGCGCAACCTCGGCGTGGCGTTCACCGAGATCTGCGACCTCGAGAAGCTCGCCGCCGATTGCGCCGACGACGGGGTCTACACGTTCTTCTACGTGGCCGCGCCGCTGAAGATCAACGAGGCCACCGGTTCTCCTGTCAACCCCGTCGCGATCAAGTGAGCCACGCCCGGCGTCGACGCGGGACGAGATGATCGGCGCCCCGATGCGGTCCGGGACCGGTAGGACCGTCTCAATGTGAGACGGATCGCGACGGCGATCGTGCTTATTCTGCGCGCGATACCCGCACACATCAGGAGTTGGCGATGAAAGCTCTCGTGTATCACGGTCCCGGGCAGAAGGCGTGGGAAGACGTTCCGGACCCCGTTCTGCAGGAGCCGACGGACGCCATCGTCAAGATGGAGGTGACCACCATCTGCGGAACCGATCTGCACATCCTCAAGGGCGACGTACCGGCGGTCACGCCGGGTCGGATCCTCGGGCATGAGGGCGTCGGTGTGGTCACCGAGGTCGGTCCCGGCTGCGAACGGGTCAAGGTCGGGGACCGCGTGATCGTGTCGTGCGTGAGCAAGTGTGGAACATGCGAGTTCTGCAAGGCCGGCCTGACGTCGCACTGCCAGACGGTGGGCGGCATCGGATGGATCTTCGGCCACCTCATCGACGGCACGCAAGCGGAGTACGTGCGGGTTCCGTTCGCGGACAACGGTCTGATCGCGCTTCCCGAGAAGGTGACTCCCGAGCAGGGCACGATGCTCAGCGACATCCTGCCGACCGGCTACGAGATCGGGGTGCTCTACGGCGCCGTCGCAGAGGGCGACGTCGTCGCCGTCGTCGGGGTCGGGCCGGTCGGGCTGGCGTCGGTGATGACGGCGTCGGCGGCCGGCGCGTCGAAGGTGATCGCCGTGGACGGCAACAAGTTCCGGCTCGAGCAGTCGCGCGACTTCGGTGCGACCGACACGATCGACGTCAACGCAGGCGGGGACGTGGTCGCGCAACTCAAGGAACTCAGCCGGGGCGGGCTCGGGGTGGACGTGGCGATCGAGGCGGTCGGGGTGCCCGCGACGTTCGGCGTCGCGCTCGATTCCGTCCGTCCCGGCGGTCATGTCGCCAACGTCGGCGTGCACGGGGAGAGCGTCACCTTCCCGATCGAGCGGGACTGGATCAACAACCTCACGATCACCACCGGATTGGTCAACGCCACGACCGCACCCGAACTCCTGGAGAGCATCGAACGCGGGGACATCTCCCCGGAGAAGTTCATCACCCACCGGTTCACGTTCGATCAGTTCGACGAGGCGTACGACACGTTCGCGAACGCTGCCGACGAGCACGCGCTCAAGGTGATCATCGCCGCCGGCGACTGACGGTCCGGCCTGGTCCGACGGCGCTGGCTCGGGTCGTCACTCCTTGGCCTCGGCGAAGGAGAGAACGACCGTGGTCCGCTCGTCGGAATCCGCTACGACGTCGTCGGTCTCGTCGACCAACGAGAAGTGCCGTACGTTGGCGAGATTCACGATGTGCGCCGACCCCTCGAGCTCGAGGGCGATCGGTTCGCGCTGCCGGACCACGTCGCGGACGAACTGCATCACCTCCGGGACCGACTCCGCGAACAGCAGGCGGATCTCGAACTCGTCGGACGTCAGCAGTGTGCCCATGCGGCTCATCGTCGCACGGCGGGACGGTCGGACACGGCTGCTCGCGCGGATTGATGGATCGAACCGGCCGACAACGAAACGGCCCGCTCGGCGATCGGAGAGCGATCGCGGAGCGGGCCGAGTCGACGTCGGAGCCTGGGCTCAGCAGTCGTAGTAGAGCGAGAACTCGTACGGGTGCGGACGGATCTGCACCGGCTCGATTTCGTTCTCGCGCTTGAGCGCGATCCAGGTCTCGATGAGGTCCTCGGTGAACACGCCACCGGCGGTGAGGTATTCGTGATCCTCTTCGAGGCGGTCGATGACCGCGGCGAGCGAGGTCGGGGCCTGCGGGATGCTCTTGGCCTCTTCCGGCGGGAGCTCGTAGAGGTCCTTGTCGACGGGCTCGTGCGGCTCGATCTTGTTCTTGATGCCGTCCAGGCCGGCCATCATCATCGCGGCGAACGCCAGGTACGGGTTGCCCGAGCTGTCCGGGCAACGGAACTCGAGGCGCTTGGCCTTCGGGTTGTTGCCGGTGATCGGGATACGCACACAGGCCGACCGATTGCGCTGGCTGTAGACCAGGTTGATCGGGGCCTCGTAGCCCGGCACCAGACGCTTGTAGGAGTTCACGGTCGGGTTGGTGAACGCCAGCAGCGACGGTGCGTGATGCAGGATGCCACCGATGTAGTAGCGCGCCAGGTCCGACAGGCCCGCGTAGCCGGCCTCATCGTGGAACAGCGGCTTGCCGTCCTTCCACAGCGACTGGTGGGCGTGCATGCCCGAACCGTTGTCGCCGAAGAGCGGCTTCGGCATGAAGGTGACCGACTTGCCGTTCTGCCATGCGGTGTTCTTGATGATGTACTTGAATAGCTGCACGTCATCGGCTGCGTGGAGCAGCGTGTTGAACTTGTAGTTGATCTCCGCCTGGCCCGCGGTGCCGACCTCGTGGTGGCCGCGCTCGAGCTCGAAGCCCGAGTTCTGCAGGTTGGTGGACATCTCGTCACGCAGGTCGACGTAGTGGTCGTACGGTGCGACGGGGAAGTACCCACCCTTCGGGCGGACCTTGTAGCCGAGGTTCGGGCTGCCGTCGGGATCGGTCGGCGACGCGGTGTTCCACCAGCCGGACTCGGACTCGACCTCGTAGAAGGTGCCGTTCATCTCGGAACCGAAGGACACCGAGTCGAAGATGTAGAACTCGGCCTCGGCACCGAAGAAGCAGGTGTCGGCGACGCCGGTGGAGGCGAGGTAGTCCTCGGCCTTGCGGGCGACGTTGCGCGGGTCGCGGCTGTAGGCCTCGCGGGTGAACGGGTCGTGGACGAAGAAGCTGAGGTTCATCGTCTTGGCCTTGCGGAACGGATCGATCCGCGCGGTGGCCGGGTCGGGCAGCAGCATCATGTCCGACTCGTTGATCGACTGGAAGCCACGCACCGACGATCCGTCGAACGCCAGCCCGTCCTCGAAGACGTCCTCGTCGAAGGCCGACGCGGGGATCGAGAAGTGCTGCATGACACCGGGCAGGTCGCAGAAACGGATGTCGACGTACTCGACACCTTCCTTCTTGATGCCCTCGAGTAGTTCTTCTTTACTGCTGTACACCGTGCGGTGACTCCTTCGTGATCGGTGGTCCGTGTATGGGGACACGCCACATCCGCCACTGAGAAACAGCAGCGGATCTCAGCGGCAACCGTATGGAGGCGAAGTTGCCCATGCGTCAAGTCCGTGTTTCCCCCGTGTTACACGCGCAGTGGTGTTGGCTACACAGCGTGATCGGGGGCCGTCGCACTCGGCGCATCCCAACCCTAGCGGCAGGGGCCAACGGGCGGGACGGGTCACGACAACCAGCGACTACGATGGTTCCCAGTGCGGCGACGACGCGGACCGAGGGGGTTGCGCGGTCGCGTGAGAGGAGTCATCACCGATGGGACGAGTCACGGGTTCCTGGCTGTCGGGACCGCAGATCGGTCCCGAGAACGGCGTGGACAACGAGTACCGGGGACAGGATCTCGGCCTGCCGGAGAGCGGTCCCGGGTCGCTGGCCACCGGCTGGCCGCGGGTGGCCGGCCTGCTCGTCGACTGGCTGATCGCCGGTGGGCTCGCGATGGCGTTCTTCGGTGGCTTCAACTCGCCGCATCTGGGCACCGCGCAGATGGGCGTGTGGTTCGTCATGGGCATCTTCGCGGTGACGCTGTTCGGGTTCACCCCGGGCCAGCTCGTCATCGGGATGCGGGTCGCGCGAGTGGATTACGGTGTCGAGCGCAACACCGCCGAAGCGACCGGCGAGCAGAGCCCGGCCGCGGTCGGGATCGTCCGGGCCTTCTTCCGCCAGCTGCTGATGATCTTCCTGGTCCCGGCCCTGATCAACGACTACAACGGACGCGCTCTGCACGACCGCGCAACCGGCACCGCGCTCGTCCGGACCCGCTGAGCAGCACCCGATCCGGCGCACAAGCCACTCGTCGACGAAACCCACCACCAAATCGTGATCGGTGGTGGGTTTCGTCGTAGGTCGTCGCTCGTCGAACCCGGTGCACAGTCGACGTAAATCGATGCACAGTCAACGGGATCGGGCGCTCCGTCGACGGAGTGGGCGGAAGCGTCAGCCGCGGCGGCGCGCCGTCCGCTGCATGCTGCGCATCTTGGCGTTCGCGGGCAGGGGACCCTTCGGCATGCCGGGGCCGGGAGCCTTGCTGCCGAGGGCGGACAGCCGGCCTTCCAGGGTCTCCATCCGCTTACGGTCGATGTTGCTGGGCAGCTTGTTGAGGTGCCGCTCGAGCTTCGACAGCGGGACCTGGCCGTCGTCGTTGCCGACCATGATCTCGTAGATCGGGGTGTCGCCGACGACCCGCGCGACCTTCTTCTTCTCCTGGCCGAGCAGCGACTTGATGCGGGTCGGGGAGCCCTCGGCGACCAGGATGATGCCCGGCTTGCCGATGACACGGTGCACGGCGTCGAGCTGGGAGGTGCCGGCCACGGCCTGCTTGACCCGCCACTGCCCGCGCATGTTGCCCAGTGCCCATCCGGCGGCGCCGGGCTGTCCCTCGGCCTTGGTGTACACGTTCTTCTGGACGCGGCGGCCGAACAGGATGAAGGCGCCGAGGATGCCCAGCACCACGCCGAGCGGGATCAGCAGCCACGGCGAACCGAGGACGAATCCGAGAGCGGTGAAGACCGCGATCGACAGGACGATGACACCCACCATGTAGGGGATGAGTCGTTTGTCTTCCTTGCGCTGCATCTGGAAGGCCTGCCAGAGCTGCTGGCGCCGTTCCTTCGATGCGGCCTTACGGGCCTTCTTCTTCTCGGCCTTGACCTCTTTGCTCACCTGCGCCTTTGCCATGAGGCCAGTTTACGTCCGTGGATCGAGCGATCGGGGCATCGGGTGACCGTCCGATGATCACCGGACGCGCGGGGCGTCAGCGGGCGAGGCGTGCCATCAGGCTGGAGGCCTCCTGGCTGGCCGATCCCTCGGCCGCCAGGTGCGCGAGAGCCGGTGAGATCTCGCGACCGTGATGGGCCATCGCCTGCGCGTACAGGCGGCCCGCCCGGTACGACGACCGCACCAGCGGACCCGCCATGACGCCGGCGAACCCGATCTCTTCGGCGAACTCGGAGTGGTCGACGAACTCCTCGGGCTTGACCCACCGCTCGACCGGATGATGCCGCGGCGAGGGACGCAGGTACTGCGTGATGGTCAGGATGTCGCAGCCCGCCTCGTGTAGATCCACGATCGCCGACTGCACCTCCTGCGGGGTCTCGCCCATCCCGAGGATGAGGTTCGACTTCGTCACCAGGCCGAAATCACGTGCGGCGGTGAGGACTTCGAGGGACCGCTCGTAGCGGAAGGCCGGGCGGATGCGCTTGAAGATGCGCGGCACGGTCTCGAGGTTGTGCGCCAGTACCTCGGGCCGGGCATCGAAGACCTCGGCCAGCAGGTCGGGCTTGGCGTGGAAGTCCGGGATGAGGTTCTCCACACCGGTACCGGGGTTGAGGCGGTGGATCGCGCGGACGGTCTCGGCGTAGAGCCAGGCACCCTCGTCGGGCAGGTCGTCGCGGGCGACGCCGGTGATCGTCGAGTAGCGCAGGCCCATCGCCTGGACGCTCTCGGCGACACGACGCGGTTCGTCGCGGTCGAGTTCGGCGGGCTTGCCGGTGTCGATCTGGCAGAAGTCGCAGCGCCGGGTGCACTGCTCGCCGCCGATGAGGAACGTCGCCTCGCGGTCTTCCCAGCATTCGTAGATGTTGGGGCAGCCGGCCTCTTCGCAGACGGTGTGCAGACCCTCGCGCTTGACCAGGCCCTTGAGTTCGGTGAACTCCGGGCCCATCGTCGCGCGGGTGCGGATCCACTCCGGCTTGCGCTCGATGGGGGTCTGCGCGTTGCGCACCTCGAGCCGGAGCAGCTTGCGGCCCTCAGGGGCCGGGGTCGGGGTCTGTGGTGCGGATGCCGAGGCCGAGGGTGTGGCTTCGGGGGCACCGGGTCCGGGGGTGATGGGGGACGCGGTCACTGGATCGATCCTACGCTCGCAGAAGTGGATGGAGAGGACTGTGCCGACGCGACCGGGCTCGCAGTGGCGTCGAGCGCGGTGAGCACGGCATCGGCGGTGACGTCGAGCAGAGAGGCCACCGACAACGGCCGCCCCAGTTCGCGGGCCAGGGACGTGACCCCGGCGTCGGCGATCCCGCAGGGGACGATCGCCTCGAACGCCGACATGTCGGGGTCGATGTTGAGTGCGAATCCGTGCAGGGCCACGCCGCGTGCCACGCGGATACCGATCTGTCCGAGTTTGCGTTCCCCGGCGTCGTCGGTGATCCACACGCCGGAACGTCCGTCGACGCGGCCGGTGGTCACGCCGAGACCGGCGCAGACCGAGATGAGGGCCGCCTCGAGGCGACGCACGTACTCGACGACGTCGAGCGGCTCGGCGAGCTTCACGATCGGATAGCCGACGAGTTGTCCCGGTCCGTGCCAGGTGATCCGGCCGCCGCGGTCGACGTCGACGACCGGCGCGCCGTTGGTGGGCCGGTCGGCGTCCTCCGTGCGCTTGCCCGCCGTGTAAATGGACTGATGCTCAAGCAGGAGCAGCACGTCGTGATCCAGGACGCCGTCGGCGCGGTCGGTCGCCAGGCCGTGCTGCAGGTCGTAGGCCGTCTGGTAGTCGACGACGCCGAGATGGCGGACCTCGACCGGTTCGGCACTCCCGCGGATCGGCCGCTCAGTCATGACTGGTGGAACCGGTGGCGTAAGCGAGGGCCTCGTCGACACCGGGATGGGTGAAGGTGAATCCGTGATCGGTCAGCACCTTGGGTGTAACGCGCTGACTGAACAGAATCATTTCCTCGGCCATCTCGCCGCCGACCCGGCGCGCCGCGAAGGCGGGTACCTGCAGGATCGTCGGGCGGTGCACGGCCCGGCCCAGAGCCGAGGTGAACTCACCGAACGGGACGGCGCCCGGCGAACTCAGGTTCACCGGTCCGGACAGGTCGGAGTCGAGGAGGAACTCGATGGCGCGGATCTCGTCGATCAGGCTGATCCACGAGAAGTACTGCTTGCCGTCGCCGATCGGTCCGCCGAGCCCGAGCTTGAACAACGGCCGGAGTTTGCCCAGCAGGCCGCCCTGGGTGCTGAGGACCGGCGCCGTACGGAGCAGGACCAGACGCGTGTCCGCGCCGACGCCGGCGGTGGCGGCGCGCTCCCAGTCGACGACCAGGTCGGCGAGGAATCCCTCGCCGGGGCCGTCGGTCTCGACCGCGGCGTGGCCACCGGTGTTCCCGTAATAGCCCGTGGCGCTGGCACTCACGAACGTCGGGATGCCGAGATCGCGGACGGCCTCGGCGAGCAGTTCGGTGGGGGTGATCCGCGAGTCCCGGAGTTCCTGTTTGAACCGGCCGGTCCAGCGACCGTCGCCGACTCCCACGCCGCCCAGCGAGACCACCGCCTCGACGCCGTCGAGACTCTCCGGCGGGACGCCGATCGTCTCGGGATCCCAGCTGAACTCGTCATCGGCGCGTGCCTCGCGGCGGACCAGACGTGTGACCGTGTGGCCCGCCGCGCGCAGCGAGTTGACCAGGGCGTTGCCGATGAGTCCCGATGATCCGGCGACGGCGATGCGCATTCTGTGTCCTCGGTGTGCCGTCCGAAGGAGATCTGGGCTAGAGGCCCAGGTCCGCGGCGAAGGCGGCCTCTTCGAGACGCTTCTTCACCGTGGTGAGGAAGCGGCCCGCGTCGGCGCCGTCGATCAGACGGTGATCGTAGGTCAGCGGCAGGTAGGACATCGACCGCACCGCGATTGATTCCGAACCGTCCTCACCGGTGATGACGACCGGGCGCTTGACGATCGCGCCGGTGCCCAGCATCGCCGCCTGCGGCGGCACCAGGATCGGGGTGTCGAACAGCGCGCCCTGACTTCCGATGTTGGTGATGGTGAACGTGCCGCCGGCGAGCTCGTCGGGCTTGAGGCCGTTGGAGCGCGCCCGGGACGCGATGTCGGCGATGGCGCGGGCCAGACCGGCGATCGACAGGTCGTCGGCGTTGTGGATGACCGGCGACAGCAGCCCCTGCGGGGTGTCGACGGCGATGCCGAGATGCACCTTGTCGTAGTAGGTGATCTCTTTCTTGTCCTCGTCGATCGACGCGTTGACGTTGGGATGCGCCTTCAGCGCCTCCACGACGGCCTTCGCGATGAACGGCAGGTACGTCAGGTTGACGCCCTCGGACGCCTTGAAGCTCTCCTTCGCCGCCTTGCGGAGTCCGGCGATGCGGGTCATGTCGACCTCGAAGACCTGGGTGAGCTGTGCGCTCTGCTGCAGCGACTCGCGGGTCTTCTTCGCGGTGATCTGACGGATGCGATTGATCTTCTGCGTCGTCCCGCGCAACTCGGCGAGCTCGGGCCGGATCTCCGGCGAGCCCGACGACGCGGCCGGCGCCGACGATCCCGCGGGCTTGGCGGCGGGGGCGGACTCCTGCGCCGGGGCCTTGGCCTCCTCGGCCGCGGCGAGCACGTCCTGCTTGCGGATGCGGCCACCGACACCGGTGCCCTTGATGGCATTCAGGTCGATGTTGTTCTCCGCGGCGAGCTTGCGCACCAGCGGCGTCACGTACGGGGTCGACTCGACGGTCGGCGGGTCGGACTTCTCCGCGGCCTGTGCCTTGGGCTCGGGGGCCTTGGACTCCTGGGCCTTCGGCTGCGGCTTCTGCTCTTCCTCGGGGGCAGGCGCCTGCTCGGGCTCCGGCTCCGGCGCGGACTCCTGCTCGGGCTCGGGCTCGGGTTCCGGTTCGGGCTCGGGCTCCTTCTTCGACGGAGCCGCCGAGGCATCACCGATGACGGCGAGCTTGCCGCCGACCTCGATCACGTCGTCCTCCTGCGCGAGGATCTCGAGCAGGGTGCCGGCGACCGGCGAGGGGATCTCGGTGTCGACCTTGTCGGTGGAGACCTCGAGCAGGGGTTCGTCGGCGGCGACCTCGTCGCCGACGGCCTTCAGCCAGTTGGTGACCGTGCCCTCGGTGACCGACTCGCCGAGTTCGGGCATGAGCACGTCGGTGCCCTCGGCCGAGCCCGAGCCGGTGTCGGCGGTGGGCTTCTCGGCGGGCGCGTCCTCGTCGACGGACGGCTCCTCGGCGGCCTGCTCGGGCTCGGGTTCGGGGGCGGCCTCGGTCGGCTCGTCGCCGCCGCCGGCGGCGTCGGAATCGGAATCGTCGGAACCGGAGTCGTCGGAACCGGCCTCGTCGGCGTCACCGATCAGGGCGAGATCGCCGCCGACCTCGACGACGTCGTCCTCCTGCGCGATGATCTTGGTCAGCACACCCGAAGTGGGGGCCGGGATCTCGGTGTCCACCTTGTCGGTCGACACCTCGAGCAAGGGCTCGTCGGCCTCGACGGTGTCGCCCTCCTCCTTCAGCCACCGGGTGACTGTCCCCTCGGTGACACTTTCACCAAGGGCGGGCATCTGGACGGAGAAGGCCATCGTTGTGAACTCCTGAACTCGACGTGGTGGTCTGTAGGTGATGCCCAGTGGTGTGTGCGCCGTGGGCACGGGGGTCGGGAGGCGGTTGAAGACCGCGCAAATGAGTGGCGGATCAGCCGCTCATCCCCGCGGCCAACCCTACCCGTACGGTGAGCCGCCGACTCGGTTCGGCTCGTACTCGTCGGTAACGATTCGCCGGCGGCCGCGGCACCGGTCTCGGCCGCGGCTCGCCGAAGGTGTTCTCAGCCGTTCGCGGCGATGTCCTCGAGCACGGCCGCGATGGTCCGGACGGGGACGCCCGTACCGCCCTTCGTCGTGTAACCCCAGGGGCCGCCGGTGTTGAAGGCGGGACCGGCGATGTCGATGTGGGCCCACTGCACGTCCTCGGGCACGAACTCCTTCAGGAAGATGCCCGCGGCGAGCATCCCGCCCCAGCGGTGGGGGGTCACGTTCGCCAGATCCGCGACGCGGGACTTCAGGTCTGCGCGCAGCTCGGCGGGGAGCGGCATCGCCCAGGCGTTCTCACCCACATCGGCCGACCGGGCCGCGACCCGGTCGCGGAACCCGTCGGTGCCCATGACGCCCGGTGTCCGGGTGCCGAGTGCCACCATCTGGGCGCCGGTCAGGGTCGCGGTGTCGATGAGATAGTCGGGATCGTCCTCGCAGGCCCGCACGATGGCATCGGCGAGGATCAGCCGTCCCTCGGCGTCGGTGTTGAGGACCTCGACCGTGCGGCCGCCGTACTGGGTGAGCACGTCGCCGGGGCGCTGCGCAGTCGACGACGGCATGTTCTCGGCCATGGGGACGGTGGCGATCACCGTTACGTCGACATCGAGCCGGGCGGCCAGGATCGTCGCCGCGATGACCGCGGCCGCGCCGCCCATGTCCGAGGTCATCGCGTCCATGTTGGCGGCGGGTTTGATCGAGATACCGCCGGTGTCGAACGTGATGCCCTTGCCGACGAGCGCGACCTTCTTCGGCGACTTCTTCGCGGTGTGGGTCAGCCGGACGAGGCGCGGCAGCCGGGACGAGCCCTTGCCGACGCCGATGATCCCGCCGTAACCCTGCGCCTCCAGCTGCTTGTCGTCGAGGATCTCGACCTTGAGCCCGGCCTTGCTGCCGAGGGTGCGGGCGCGGGCGGCGAACTCCTCGGGATACAGGTGGCTCGGCGGGGTGTTGACGAAGTCGCGGGCGATCGCGACCGAGTCGGCCACGGCGACCGCGCGCTCCACAGCGGCCTTGGCCTCCTTGGACTTCGATTCGACCAGCAGTGTGATGCGTTGCGGCGGAGTCTTCTTGGGCTTCGACTTGTCCGAACGGAACTCGTCGAACCGGTAGGCGCCGAGGAACAGTCCCTCGGCGGCGGCAGCCAGGTCGACGGCCGAGAGCGTGGTGGCGACCGACTCGTGACCGTCGAGTTCGCGGGCGACGACACCGGCGGCCTGCCGGACCTGGTCGGCGTCGTCGAGGTTGTCGGCATCGCCCAGGCCGATGGCGACGACGATGTCGACGGGCAGCGACTCCGGGGCCGCGGTCCGGGTGACCTCGCCGTGGGTCCCGGTCGCGCCGAGGGCGGTGAGAGCAGCGGTGATGGCGGCGGCCTGGGCGTCGTCGAGGATGCCGTCGCCGATGGCGAGGGTCGGTTCGGCTGTGGGGTCGGCGTTCTCGGCATCGTCGGGGGACGAGGCGCTGATCAGGCCGATGACCAGGGCGGAGTCGTCCTTGCCGATCGAGGTGGACAGTTCGAGTTCGGGGCCGCGCGTGCGGTCGACGGTGTCGTTCTTGCTCACCCGGTCAACTCTGCCACAGCTCCGGCGGTGCCGAGCCCCAGTGGGAGGACGTGCAGACGAACGCCGCGTCCGTGCCCGGCCGGCGGGGTCGCCCGATAGCGTGGGCGGCATGAGTGAACTCCTCGCCGGGCCGATCGCCGACCGTCATGCCGCACTGGGGGCCACCTTCGCCGAGTTCGGCGGCTGGAACATGCCGGTGTCGTACTCCGGCACGGTCGCCGAGCACGCCGCGGTGCGGGAGAGCGTGGGCATCTTCGACGTCAGCCACCTCGGCAAGGCACTGGTGTCCGGCGCGGGTGCGGCGGCCTTCGTCAACTCGACGCTCACCAACGACCTCGGCAAGATCGTGCCGGGCAAGGCGCAATACACGTTGTGCTGCAACGACTCCGGTGGTGTCGTCGACGACCTGATCGCCTACCTCGTCGGCGAGGACGAGGTCTTCCTGGTGCCCAATGCGGCGAACACCGCGTCCGTCGTCGCCCAGCTGCAAGCGATTGCGCCGGAAGGGATCTCGATCACCGACCAGCACCGTGACCTGGCCGTGCTCGCGGTGCAGGGCCCGAAGTCGCCCGAGATCCTTGCCGGGCTGGCACTGCCCGCCGACATGGAGTACATGGCCTTTGCCGACGCCGAGCTGACGACCGCCGACGGCGTGGCACCGGTCCGCGTGTGCCGCACCGGATACACCGGTGAACGCGGGTACGAGATCGTGCCGCGGTGGGACGATGCGGGCGCCGTGTTCGACGTCCTGCTGGAGGCGATCACGGCGGCCGGCGGGTTGCCTGCGGGCCTGGGCGCGCGGGACACCCTGCGCACCGAGATGGGGTATGCGCTGCACGGCCACGAGCTGGGGCCCGACATCTCGCCGGTGCAGGCGAGGTCGAGTTGGGCGGTCGGCTGGGACAAGCCGTCGTTCTTCGGACGCGACGCCCTTATCGCCGAGAAGGAGGCCGGACCGACGCGTCGTCTGTACGGGTTGCGGGCGACCGGCCGCGGGGTACCGCGTGCGGGGTGCGTGGTCCGCCTGGCAGAGAAGGACCAGCAGATCGGCACCTGTACGTCGGGGACGTTCTCGCCCACCCTCAAACAGGGCATCGCACTGGCACTGCTCGATACGGCGTCCGGGGTGCGCAAAGGCGACGAGGTCGTCGTCGACGTCCGCGGGCGGGACCTGGCGTGCGAGGTCGTGATCCCGCCGTTCGTGCCGTCGCACGTGTGACCTGCGGGCCCTCGCGCGACGTCCCACGCAGCCCCGGGGGTCAGCCGACCGGGCCGGGAAATGCTTTTGTGCCCGGCGGTACGATGGCGTGATGACCTTGGAGTTCAACCGTACCGAGCATCCGCACCCGGTGTCTGAGGGCCGGCGCGCGGAGATCCTGTCCGCCCCCGGATTCGGGCGCCACTTCACCGACAACATGGTGATGATCGATTACGACGCAGGGGTGGGTTGGCACAACGCCACGGTGAAGCCGTACGGTCCGATCGCCCTCGACCCCGCGGCCACGGTTCTGCACTACGGCCAAGAGGTGTTCGAAGGTCTCAAGGCCTATCGGCAGCCGGACGGTTCGATCGCCGCGTTCCGCCCCGAGGCGAACGCCGCTCGTCTCCAGCGCAGCGCGGAGCGGCTCGCGATGCCCGCGCTGCCGGTCGAGGATTTCATCGCCTCGCTCAAGGCGCTGCTCGAGGCCGACAACGAGTGGGTGCCCGCCGCCGGCGGCGAAGAGGCGCTCTACCTCCGTCCGTTCATGTTCGCGTCGCAGGCCAGCCTCGGCGTCAACGCCCCGTCCTCCAGCTACATCTACTCGGTCATCGCCTCGCCGGCGGGCGCCTACTTCGCCGGTGGGATCAAGCCGGTGAGTGTCTGGCTGTCCACCGAGTATGTCCGCGCGGCACCGGGCGGAACCGGATTCGCCAAGTGCGGTGGCAACTATGCCGCCGCGTTCCTCGCTCAGCGGCAGGCCACCGAGCAGGGGTGCGACCAGGTCGTGTGGCTCGATGCGATCGAACGCCGCTTCATCGAGGAGATGGGCGGCATGAATCTGTTCTTCGTGTTCGGCTCGGGCGCCGACGCCCGGCTGGTGACCCCCGAGTTGTCGGGCTCACTGCTGCCCGGCATCACCCGTTCGTCGCTGCTGACGCTGGCCACCGATGCGGGCTTCGAGGTCGAGGAACGCAAGATCACCACCGAGGAGCTGCGCAAGGGCGTGGCGTCGGGCGACATCACCGAGGTGTTCGCCTGTGGCACCGCCGCGGTCATCACCCCGGTCGGCCGGGTCAAGGGTGAGGGCGAGGACTACACCATCAACAACGGTGAGACCGGTGAGGTGACGCAGGCGTTGCGTGACACCCTGACCGGCATCCAGCGCGGGACCTTCGCCGACACCCACGGGTGGATGACAGAGCTCTACCGCCGCTGAGCGGCGCCACGACGCCTCAGAGCAGGACGCCGACGACACCGATCGCGACCCCGAGTTCGATGGTCGCGCCCAGCACGTCGCCGGTCATCCCGCCCATCCGGCGAGCGCAGTGCCTCGTGAACCACCATGCGAAGGCGGTCACGGCCAGCACGATCGCACACCCCTGGACGACGGCGGCCACCTCGACGTGGCCGCCGTCGATTCCGTTGGCGGACAGTCCGAGCGGCACGGTTGCGAGCAGGGCCACGACGAACCACGCGGCGACCGAGGTGCGCTGGGTCCCCGCGACCAGGGCGCCGAAACCGTTGGGGTGGGCCGGTTCCAGAGACCGCCGGGTGCCGACGACTGCGCCGAGCCGCCCGAGGGCGATCGCGAAAGCGAGCTCATACCAACGACACTGATCGGTGAGTGCGGCGAACCCGGTCGACTGCACGGCGAGCGTGAGGACCAGCGTCGCGACGCCGAACGGTCCGACGGTGCCGCTGCGCATGACCTCGGTGACACGATCGGGCGGCCCGTAACACCCGAGTCCGTCCGCGGTGTCGGCGAGCCCGTCGAGGTGCATGCCCCGGGTGGCGACGCCGAGCAGCACGACGATCAGCACGCCCGCCGTGAGCGCCGGGAGGTCGGTCCGCGCGAGCCCGAAAGCCAGTCCCGCCGACGCCGCGCCCAGGGCAGCGCCGATCGCCGGGACCGACGCCATCACCGCCGCTCCCAGCTCCCGGTCGGGTGCGGAAGCGTCTGCGTGACCACCGACGGGTACCACCGTGAGCCAGCTGAACGCGGTTCGCAGCGCCCGGATCGGCGAGATCATCTCGGAGCGGTTCGGCGTCAGGTCGTCTCGACGGTGGCGTGCTCGGCCTCCCGGTCGGACACCCCCGCCTCCTCGAAGGTGGCCATCGAGCCGAGCAGGTCTGCTGCCGACTGCACGATCGGCAGTGCCAGGACGGCACCGCTGCCTTCGCCCAGGCGCATCGAGAGGTCAAGTACCGGAACGAGATCGAGGTGGTCGAGCGCGATCTGGTGGGCGGGTTCGACCGATCGGTGTCCGGCGATCCACCAGCGCATCGCGCCCGGTGCGAGTTCGTTGGCGACCATCGCCGCGGCGGTGATCACCACGCCGTCGAGAATGACCGGCGTCCGACGCAGCGCCGCTTGGGCGAGGAAGCCGACGGTGGCGGCGAGATCGGCGCCGCCGACCGCGGCGAGCAGCGCGAGGGGGTCGTGGATGACCTTGCGCGCGCGACGCATTCCGTCTCGGATCGCGGCCGTCTTCCGCATCCATCCGGCGTCGTCGACACCGGTGCCCCGGCCGACGATCTCGACCGGCTCGCGCCGGGTCAGCGCGCCGATGAGGACAGTCGCCGGGGTGGTGTTGCCGATGCCCATCTCGCCGGCGATGAGCAGGTCGGTGCCCGAGTCGACGAGGTCGTCGGCGATGGCACGGCCGGCGGCCAGCGCCGCGCGTGCCTCGGCGAGGCTGATGGTGTCGGTGGTGCGGAGGTCTTCGCTGCTGCGACGGACCTTGTACCGCGACAGTTCCGGCGGGGTGTCGGCGTCGACGGACATGTCGACGACCTTCACCGCGGCGCCGACACGGCCCGCCATCACGTTCACCGCGGCACCGCCCGCGGCGATGTTGGCGACCATCTGCGCGGTCACCTCGGGTGGGAACGCCGACACCCCGCCGCGTGCGACACCGTGATCGCCGGCGAAGACGACGACGGTGGGGGAGATGAGTGGCGCGGGCGGACACTGCCCCTGGCAGGCGGCGATCCAGACGCCGATCTCCTCGACGCGGCCCAGCGACCCCGGCGGCTTGGTGAGTACCGCCTGCCGTTTCCGCGCGTCCTGCGCGACCGCCTCGTCCGGCGGCGCGATCGGTGCGAACACCTCGGCGTCCGTGGGGTCGGGCCGGGTCCGTTCCGAGACGCCCACGCCCGCAACAGGTTCGGGTGCTGCGCCGAAAGTGGTTGCCACGGCGGCCACCGCGGCCGCTGCTGTGCTCGGCGGCGTCGGGGCGGAGTCGTCGGTGGCGGGCGGAGTCGTCGTCGGGGTGTTCGACGCCAGGTCCGCGTTGCCGGTCGGGTCCGCGCCGGCTGCGCGCGGGCTCGCGGCCTCGTCGGCGGGTGCTCCGGCGGGGAGATGCAGGACCCGGCCGGCGACGACGAGATCGACGCGCTCGCACACCTCGGCGACCCGGACGTTGAGGGTCCCGAGCAGGTCCTGGAACACCCGTCCGGCGGGGGTGGGCGGTACGAGCGAGAGGCCGGCTTCCGGGCTGATGATCACCACGTCGGCCGACATCGTGCGCAGGGCATCGCAGAGGTCGTCGATCCGGCCGTCGAGGTCGATCTCCGAACGCGAGGTCCAACCGTGGACGGCGTCGATCTGCGCGGTGAGCCAGTTGCCCAGGTCGTCGACGAGGGCCGGGATGTCGGGCGCGGCGCGCAGGGCCTGGCCGAGATCGGTCGTCTCGATCGTCGTGTACCGGTCGTCGCGGCGTTCGCGATGGAGCCGGACCCGGTCCATCCACTCCCCGTCGGAGGACGTCAGCGGGCCCGTGGCCAGGTAGCGGATCTGACGGTGGCCGTCGAGCAACGACTCTCCGTGCGCGGACTTACCCGAGCGCACGCCGCCGAGGACGAGGGTGCGCACTGCGCGATCGGTCATCGATCAGACTTCGTCGCCCGGCGAGACCATCGGCTTGGGGGCGCGCATCTTGCGCAGCTGCATCGCGCGCGTGAACGCGTACCAGCCCAGCTTGAAACCGCCGTCGCTGGACTCGGGGAAACGTTCGGCGACCCGCCGGTTGACCATGCGGCCCAGGATCACACCGTCGGCCGCCATCAGGACGACGAAGGCGACCAGGATCAGGTTGGTCAGCGCCGCTGCCTGCGGGACCAGGAACATCAACACGATCAGCAGGATTGCGAACGGCATGAACAGCCCGGCGAAGTTGCGTCGGGCGTCGACGATGTCGCGGGTGTAGCGCCGCGAGGCGCCCTTGTCGCGCGGCATCAGGTAGGCCTCGTCGCCGGCCATCATCCGTTCGCGCTGCTGGAGCCGCTTCTCGCGGCGCTCGGCGGAAAGTGCGCGCTTCTCCTCTTTGGAGAGCGTGGACTTCAGTTCCTTCTTGCGGGCGCGCGCCTCGGCGCGGTTCGTCGGGGGCGGAGCGACGGGACCGCGTCGCTTGTTCTCGGCCTGTCGGCGAGACGGCGTCGGACGACCCTTGCCCGGGGTGTACTTGCTGCCCTTGGTGGAGGGCGCGACGTCGGTGCCGGACTCGTCGTCGGCGGTGTAGGTGGAGACCGAGCTGTCGCCGGAATCCGCCTGGGTGTCGTCCTTCTTCCATGGCAGCTTCACGCTGTAGAGCCTAGGTGATCGATGTTGCGAGACAAACGCGTGGTCGTCGCTTTCGGGTGGTCACCCCGGCGGACTCGGCATCTGCGGCTTCGCGCGGTGTATCGCGGATCCGTCCAGCGTCGGTGTCGCGCTGCCGGGTCGGGTTCGGCCACTTACACTCCGTGCTCATGACCGGGAACGGCGCGCAGCGCGGTGGAGCACCCACGGGGCCGACAGCGGGATCCCGGTGCGGATCCTGATCGCGCCGGATTCGTTCGGTGACACCATGTCCGCGGTGGTCGCGGCTCGGGCGATCGCCCGGGGGTGGCGTGCGGCACGGCATGGGGACGAGCTCGTCGTGGCTCCGCAGTCGGATGGCGGACCCGGCTTCGTCGACGTGCTCGCGTCGCGGTTCGGGACCGTGATCGCCGAACCGGTGTCCGGTCCGCTCGGGGCGGGGGTCATCGCGCGATGGCTTCTCGACGACGCGTCGACCGCATACATCGAGTGCGCCCAGGCGTGCGGTCTGCACCAGCTGGGCGGGACGCCGACGCCGCGGACGGCGACGGCGGCCGATACCCGCGGAGTCGGCGAACTCGTCGCGGCGGCGCTGGCGCGCGGGGCCGAGCGGATCGTGATCGGTCTCGGCGGCAGTGCGACGACCGATGGCGGCGCCGGCCTCGTGGAAGCCCTCGGCGGCGGCGACCGCGCCCAGGAGCGACTCCGGGGTGTGGATCTGGTGGTGGCGTCCGATGTGGAGAACCCGCTGCTCGGGCCGTCGGGAGCCGCCGCCGTCTTCGGTCCGCAGAAGGGCGCCGACCCGGAGACGGTCGAACTGCTCGAGACGCGCCTCGCCCACTGGGCACAGGTGTTGAGTGCGCTCGCCGACCGGGATGTCGCCGATGAGCCCGGCGCCGGCGCCGCGGGCGGGCTGGGTGCGGCGCTGCTCGCGCTCGGCGGTACCCGGGTGTCCGGTGCCACCGTCGTCGCGGAGGCGACCGGGCTGGCGGCCGAGGTGGCCGCGGCCGATGTCGTGGTCACCGGAGAGGGGAAGTTCGACGCCCAGACGCTCCGGGGCAAGGTGGTCGCCGCACTGCACGACGCGGCCTCGACGATCGGCGCCCGGGGCGCGGGTGCGCCGACGATCGTCCTCGCGGGTCAGGTCGCCTTGGGCCCCGACGAGATCCGAGCGGCCGGTGTCGCGGCCGCGTACGCGATCGTCGACATCGCCGGATCGGTCGAGGTCGCGATGAACGATGCGGAGAACCAGCTCGTCGCGCTCGCGACGTCGGTCGCATCCGACTTCTGGGCGGCGGACGGTCCGGGCTGACCTCGGCGTCGCGCCGTGCCGCCGAATCGGGTGCCGACCTCCTGGAAACGCCCGTCCGACTGGACGGGAATACCACGGGGAGGAGTACGGTTGTACGCACGGGCACACCGGTCGACCTCCCGGCGAGCGGGTGAACCCCGAACGACCGTGAGGGCACACCCCAACCACGGCATCGGGCCACGATGCACCGGGACCACACCACTTACAGGAGTATCCATGACCGTGCAGAACGAAACGGGCACAGCCACGAGCACCGGCGTCATCCTCAGCGACGCAGCCGCGTCGAAGGCCAAAGCGCTGCTCGACCAGGAGGGCCGCGACGATCTCGCGCTGCGTATCGCCGTACAGCCGGGTGGTTGCGCGGGCCTGCGATACCAACTCTTCTTCGACGACCGCACTCTCGACGGCGACATCACCACCGATTTCGGTGGCGTCACCCTCGCCGTCGACCGCATGAGCGCCCCCTACGTGCAGGGAGCCACCATCGACTTCGTCGACACCATCGAGAAGCAGGGCTTCACCATCGACAACCCGAACGCCACCGGCAGTTGCGCCTGCGGCGATTCGTTCAACTGACGCCGTACACGTCAGCAATTTTCCGGTACCGGCCGCATCCCACTTGGGGTGCGGCCGGTGTCGTTTGCCGATGAGTGAGTAGCGTGGACACCTGTCTGCGTCATCACCTGTCCGGGTGAGGTGACCACCTGCTGGGTACATCCGTCGGGCAACCAATCGAAGGGTCGAGATCTCCAGTGGCAATCGTTGTGTGTGGGTCCATCGCAACCGACCATCTGATGAAGTTCCCGGGCAAGTTCTCCGAGCAGCTGCTCGGAGACCACCTCGAACACATCTCCCTCAGCTTCCTCGTGGAGGATCTCGTCGTTCGGCGCGGCGGTGTCGGCGGCAACATCTGCTACGCGATGGGTCAGCTCGGCGGTGCGCCCGTTCTGGTCGGCGCGGTCGGGTCCGACTTCCACGACTACCGCAAGTGGCTCGAAGCCAACGGGGTCGACTGCCGCGGCGTGCGGGTCTCGGAGACCCACCACACCGCCCGGTTCATGTGCACCACCGACGAGACGATGGCCCAGCTCGCCACGTTCTACGCCGGCGCGATGAGCGAGAGCCGCGAGATCGTGCTGTCCGAGGTCATCGCGGAGGTCGGGGCGCCCGACCTCGTCCTCATCGGGGCCGACGATCCGGCCGGGATGATCCGCCACACCGAAGAGTGCCGGGCCGCCGGTATCCCGTTCGCGGCGGACCCGTCGCAGCAGCTGGCCCGCCTCGACGGGGAGCAGACACGCACGCTCATCGACGGCGCCGCCTACCTGTTCACCAACGAGTACGAGTGGGGACTGCTGCGTCAGAAGGCCGGATTGTCCGAGGCGCAGGTCGCGGAGATGGTCGGCGTGCGCGTCACGACGCTCGGCAAGGACGGCGTCGAGATCGTCGACCGTGACGGCACGCGCATCCACGTCCCCGTCGTGCCGGAGACGGAGAAGGTCGACCCCACCGGTGTCGGCGACGGGTTCCGCGCCGGGTTCCTGTCCGCGCTGGCGCGCGGACTCGGCTTCGAGCGGGCCGCGCAGGTCGGCTCGATGGTCGCGGTGCTGGTGCTGGAGACCGTCTCGACACAGGACTGGGCCTGGGACCCGGACTCGGCCCTGGCTCGGATCGAAGGCGCCTACGGCGCCGAGGCCGCCGCGGAGATCAAGGCGGCGTTCGCCGGCTGAGTCCGGTTCTCCGGGGTGGTGACGCGTCTGACGTTGCCACCTTCGCCCCGGCGTGAGACGTTGGAACGGAGTCCCGATCGAGGACTCCCGGACGAGGGGTGCTGTACCCGGTGTGCGACAAGACGGCCCGGAGGGAGCGTCATGTCGTGGATCGTTCTGATCGTGTCCGGTGTCCTGGAAGCCGTGTGGGCAACCGCGCTGGGCAAGTCGGAGGGTTTCAGCAAGCTGGGTCCGACGGCCGTGTTCGGGGTCGCGCTGGTCGCCAGCATGGTCGGACTGGCGTATGCGATGCGCGATCTGCCGGTCGGGACCGCCTATGCGGTGTGGGTCGGTATCGGCGCGGTGCTGACCGTCGTCTATGCGACGGCCACCGGTGAGGAACCGGTTTCGCTGCTCAAGGCGCTGTTCCTGGTGATGATCGTCGGCGGGGTCATCGGTCTGAAGCTCGCGCACTGAGGTCTACGGATCGACAACCGCTCCACATCCCCGATAGGTCGGTGGGTGAACACACGCCGCAACGACTACCAACGGGGCTGGATATTCGCGGAGCGGATTGCGCGACTGGAGTCCGAGTTTCTCGACTGGCATTGAAAACGAACGCCCGGACGCCCTTCACCGCCGGCCTGGCCCACCTGCGCAACTATGTCCCCCTACCCATGGCATCAGTCGCGCCCGCCGGCACGACGCGATCGACGAATTCCCCATCGGCACATGGGTGGCCAGCCGCCGCGCCGAGTACGGGGCCGGACAGTTGCCCGTCGAACAGGTCCAACAGACAAAAGCCGAGTTCCCCGACTGGCAGTGCAACATTCGCAGAACTGGTGCACACTCCACCGGCTAGTCCGGGCCCGATCCTCGCAGCTGGACGGAGCTGGTCTTTCCAAACCGTTTCGTTGGCCCCAGTAGCCCACACATCGACTCCGATCTCGGCCCCGACGGCGAACAGTTTGCCTCCGGACATCCGCTCAGGTTGCCGCGTTCATGCCCGGTCAGGCTGTCCTCGTGAGAGTCATGAGGTGGTATCCGATTCGGTCGATGTCAGCGACGGACAGTTCTTGTCCGAAGGAGACGCGCGCGTGCAGATCGATGACGACCGCCGTTTGCCCGATGGCCTGGTGGGTCAGTTGCACGCGTCGGTGGGCGATGTCGGTGCCGAGATCGCGGGTGAGGACAGCGGCGGTGGCCGGGTGGCCGATGGCACTGATGATCGAAGAGGCCGTGGCGGCTAGTTCACGAGCTTCGTCAGTGGCGAGAGGGGCGTAGACATAGGTGCCGGCGTCGAGGAGCTTGCTTGAGTTGAGCACTAGCAGTGGATGATCGCTCATGGCCCGGGGTGTGCGTTGAGGTCTACATCGAAGTCGAATGGAGACGGTTCGCGTTTGAGTAGTCGCGCGAACTGCAGCTTGATATTGGCATCGCGGGTCCCATCAACGGTGGCAAGGTACCGCTCAAGGTCGCCACGTTCTGCATCAGCTCGGTCTTTGTAGAGTTTGGTGGCTAGATCCTTGGGTTCGGTGGCAACGACGTAGAGGGCGGGGTAGTTGAGTCGGCGTGCAGCATCGTAGACCGCGAGAGACTGCGGAACTCGACCGCCGGTGACGTCAACGATGACTTTGTCTTCGTCGTCGACCAGCGCTTGCAGGCAGTTGATCAGATCGGTGATGGCTGTCTTGGTGGCCCGTTGGTTGGAGGGCATCGTAAGGTGTTCGATCCTCGGTCGCGACTCTCTGCGATCCGGGTGGTATTTGGCGAGCAGGTCGAGGTGCTTGGCGACTCCCTGGGAGCCGCCCTGCTCGGTGGAGGGAAGCTGGTTGCCGTTCTCATCTGTTTCGGGATAGCCATCGTCGATGGAGATGACCAGTTGGAGTTTCGGCATGGCTTTGATCGTGTGCAGTAGCGCCTTTGGATAGGCGCCCTTGGGGCCGACGGAGGCGATAAGGGTTGTGGCGTTGGCGAGTTCCTCGGGAGGGAACTGCTCGTAGGGCGGTAGCGGTCGACCGCCGACGGCGTCTCGGGCTGCGCGCAACCCGTATACAAGTAGCGCCACAGATCCTGCGAGAGCGAGCGTCCCGATGCCAGCCTGAATCCAGGTACCGGTCGCCAACCCGTCGCTGACCCAGGCAACGGCGGCCGGGGTGATGACTAAGGCGCCGAAGACTTGTTTGACGTTGCCGAACATTGTGCGCAGGTGCGGCAATTCGAAGCCAGCGAGGACGGATGCGCAGGCCGCGAGGACGATGATGGCTAGACCGGCCCAGAACGCCCAGGACAGGTCCGTTGGGGCCGTGTCGGACCACGCCCAGGCGGCTATGCCATCGGCGATCCAACCGACACCGACACTGACCACGATGGTGAACAGGGCGGCGATCACGGCCCGCAACGTCACAGCTGACTGATTCACAGGCCCCCACAGGTGATTGACTCGGTCGGTCGCCGCACAGTTTCGCATGGGCTGTCATCAGCGTCTACCGGGCGAGACAGATTGACTTCTTCGGATGAATTATGTGGCAGTTGACCGGACACGCCGCAGTAGTTCATCGAGTTCGAGTTGGTGGTGTCGTCAAATATGGCATGCCGACGACAGGTCAGAGCCATGGGTTGCGGTGGCTGCTGATCACCACTGGCGCCACCCAGACGTTCATTTTCGAAAGCAACAAGCGGAAACTGAACGTGGGAGCATCTCGGTTGGTGTCGCGGTTGCCCGAGTGGGTTCATGACGCGATTGCCCATAACGCGAGTACACACCCGGAGACGGCGGCCCATGTTGCAGTCGTGGTCAACATCTCGGCGGCTGCGAACATCCTGGTGCCCGATCTGGAGACTGGTCAGCGACTGATCCGGGCAGTGACGCGGCACGCACTGTTGCAGGCCCCGGGCCTGCAGGTGTGGGGATCGGTCTCGAACCCGGTCGTCAACGGCAATTTCGCCGCCGCGCTGACTGCTGCTCATCGATCACACGAGCAAGTCAGGATGGGCTTACCCGCGGCGACCGCCCGATTTCCTGGATTGCCGTTCACCGCGCGGTGTGCGCTGACGGGACTGCCGGCCGCACGCGCGATCCGCGATGGTGACGGGGACGTGACGGTTTCAGAGGCGGCGTATCGCAAGTGGCGTGAATCGTGGCCAGCGCTGGCTGCGATCGGTACCGACGAGCGACACCTACACGCTGACGAGCTTGCCCAAGCGATCGTGCCGGCCAGTCGGCTGGATACGGATCTGGGTGAGTGGACCGCCATTGTGCACAGCGATGGAAATGGTGTCGGCCAGCTGCTGATGGGGCTTGCCCAGGTGTCGTCCCGCAGCACCTACGTGTCAGATCTGCGTGAGTTCAGCGAAGCGTTAAGCACCGTGGCGGTGGGCGCCCTGCACACCGCGATCATTGACACCGGTCGACACTACTCTGCGCAACGCCCGTGGATTCTTCCCTTGGTGGTGGGTGGCGATGATCTGACCGCTGTCGTGGACGCCCGCTACGTCCGCTATTTCACCACCGCCTATCTGCGGGCGTTTCGTGATGCCACCTCAGCCGAGCCGGTTCTCAACCTGACTGCCCAGGACGTGCTGGGATTCGACCATCTCACCGCATCGGCAGGCATCGCGATCGTCAAGCCCACCCACCCGTTCTTCCGCGCCTATGCGCTCGCCGAAGAGTTGTGCCGGTCGGCGAAAATTGTCAAAACAGTTGCCCCGCAAGAATGTTCTGTCGACATCCAGGTGTTCCACGAATCAGTGGGGCGTCGCCTCGACGACGTGCGGGTGGCTCTGCGCGCAGTGGACGGCGACCTCTACCCCGGTCCCATGGTGATCGATTCCGCGCAGACGACGCTGACCCGGGCTGAGGACTTCGACTACACGGTGCAGTTGCTGGCCGCGGGAGTGTTTAGTGCCAGTGAACGGCACCGTCTGCGCACGGTGCTGACTGACCTGCCGCAGGTCGCGCAGCCGGATGCGTTGTGGCGCAACGCGTGTGTGGAGACGCTGTCGTGGGTGCGGGTGACCCGCCCAGACGAATATGACCGGGTGGAGACGTTCATGCGCCGCACCCAGCGCGCGCACTTGGTCTCGGCCATGGATCTTGTTGATGTGGAGGCCGTGTGAAGGCCTACGACCTCACCGTCACGTTCGACTCGGACTGGGCTATCGGCTCCGGTAGCGCGCGACACGCCTCGGTCGATCGGCTGGTTCGCCGCGACTCTGATGGTTTGCCGTTTCTGCCTGGCAAGACGTTACGCGGAATGTTGAGGGAGGCCAGCGGCTGCGCGGCACGGGCCCTCGACGACGGCGTCAGCGGACCGGGAGCGGCGTGGACCCAGCTTCATCGCCACTTGTTTGGCAGCGCAGGCCGCGACGGGATCTTGTCGGTACCTTCGGCGCATCTGCCATCGGCGGCCCGTCGTGCACTCACCGCCGATCCTGCCCTTGTTTCCGCCACAACCCTGGTCAGAGCATCGACCGCGCTCGATGAGTCCGGCCGGGCACGACATGACTCGCTGCGTCTGGAAGAACGCGCCCGCCAAGGGGCGTCGTTGAGCTGCGCGCTGTCGGTGGACGCCCCGGACGGTTGGTTGCACGAGCAGGGCTGGGCCGTCGACCTGTTGCTGCACGCTACTGGCAACCTCGTGACCCGGATCGGCGGCAAGCGGCGCCGCGGCGCCGGCCGATGCACGGTGGTCATCGACACCGCGGCACCGGCGCTAGATATCGCATCGGTTGCGGCCTACAGTTTCTCCGCGCCACCCACCGATCGACCGCACACGACCACCACAGCCGAGACCGGCGCGTCGGCTGATGACACGGGAGCTACCGACTGGCGCCGCTATTGGGTGACCGTGACTACCCGAGATCCGGTAATGATCAGTGACCGCACGCTGGGTAATACCGCATCCGGGCGAGCCTACATTCCGGGAACCATGCTGTTGGCGTTGCTAACCCAGCGGTTGGGGAACCCCGTGCGGTCCGCGGTGCGCGCACGCGAACTCATCGTCACCGACGCCACACCGTTTGGCTCCGACGGCACCCGCGGATTGGCGACCCCGCGCAGCCTGACCGTGCCGAAAGTTGCTGCCGAGAAGCAGATCACGGTGATCGACAGTCTGCGCGACGACCCTCCCGCAGGCATCCACTACGTGCCAGTCGCCGGCTACCTTGACGCCAGCAACACCGTCTCCGTGCTCACTCAGCTGCCAGGCACCATCGCCCAGACCCATGTCGATGTGACCGGCGGCAACGGCCCGTTCACCTTCGATGCATTGCAACCCGGTGCGTGTCTGCGAGCTGAACTCTGGACCCGCCGCCCCCTGGCGGTGTCGGCTCTGGCCGGGCCGGCACGCCTCGGCAGCTCGAGACGCACCGAGTATGGCGGTGTCGACATCGACGTCGTCGCTGACACCGCCCATAAAGATCCAGCCCGCGATGTGCCCGCCGGGCAGACCCTGACGGTGTGGTTCACCTCAGATCTGCTACTGCCGTTGGCAGATCCGACAACCGAAACGATCCGGCAGGCACTGCAAGATGCGCTGGGCACCGAACTGACCGTGCGCGGCGCTGCGCTGAGCTTCCTGCGGCGCGACCCCTGGCATGCCAGATGGGGACTGGCCCAACCCAGCCACGCGATCGCCGCCGCGGGCTCGGTCCTGGCCGTCACAGTCGCGTCCGCGGTGACCGGCCCCCAACTCGACGCCATCGAGCACCACGGGCTAGGGGTCCGCACGGCTGAGGGTTATGGCCGGCTGCTGTTCAATCCCGCCATACTGGCCTCAGCCACAAGTCAGCACCTGCACTACACCGAGGCAACCCGACCGTCCTCGCCAACATCAGCGACCACCAAGGAACCAGACGACGAGTTCGTCGCGGCGGTCCGCGCGGCCGCCGCCCGACGGGCTATCGACGACGCCTGCACGGTGCTGGCCGCTGACGACACCATCCGGGCGACGATCGTTCCCTCCTGGCCCGGCGACAGTCCCGCTGGCGACCTCCGCCGAGTCCTGCAGCAACTCACCACAGCAGACGGGCACAGAGCCGCCATCACCTGGATCGACCGTATCGGCGAGTCCCGATCGCGCACACAACGATGGAGCGACTGGGATCACCTGTCCCGCTGGCTCACCGACCCGGCCACGTTCGTGGCAGCGGGAAGCCCCGGCTACACCGCCTACACGCGCATCCGTGAACTCTTGGACCAGAACCGACCCAGCGAGTCGTGGCAGCTGCGCATTCTGCAACGCAGCGTGCTTGCCGCACTTGCCGTCACCCGGGCACAGCGAGTATCTGACGCGTCCGACCAGACGGAGGTGGACGCATGATCCTCGCCCACCACCGAGTGCGCGGCACCCTGACCGCAGTCGGTTCCGTGCACATCGGCGCCGACCGCGCCGACGCGCTCATCGACTTGCCACTGGTTCGCGATGGCCGCGGCCGCCCCGTACTGCCCGGCACCAGCCTCGCTGGCTCTTTACGCACACATCTGCTCGACGCCGGTCACGACACGATAGTGAATCAGTGGTTCGGGGCCACGGCCGAAGACCCCACGCACACCTCCAGCAAAGTAATCATCGACGATGCGCCCGCCGTGGGCGGTACCTACCTCACCGACGGCACCGAAGTCCGCACCACCACCAGCATCGACCCCCGCACCGGGGCCGCGGCACGCACAGCACTGTACGCACGTGAAACTGTGCCGCGCGGAACCACATTCGACCTATCGATGGAGATCGACGAAACCGACCTCGACACGGACGTACCCACGGTGCTTCGCACCATCGTCGACGTTCTGCGCGGCGGCATCACCGTCGGCGCCGCTGGCACCCGCGGCCTGGGCCGCATCGCCCTCACCGATGTCGAACATCAGCTGGTACCACTGACGGACCGATCTGGTTTCTTGAGATTTCTCTCCGGCCAGCCCTGCACGCCGCTGCCCGCCACCGGCGGGGGAGAGTCCGCGAGCACGCACACACTCGACGTTACGGCCCCCTTCCTTCCGCGAGGGCCGCTGATGAGTGCGGTCCACATCGATGGCTCCATCAACCGAGTGCCGCTGACTACGTCGAGCTCGCCCGGCCGGGTGCGGTTGCTGCTGCCGGGATCGTCCATCAAAGGTGCGCTGCGTGCCCGCGCCGTCTACATCCTCGGCACTCTCGGAGCTCCCGACCCGCATTCCGATGACGCATTCCGATTGTTGTTCGGTGCACCGTCGACACGGCCACCACAACGAATCGACGACCATCCTGAATCGATGGATTCTGCCGGCGAAAGCACCTCTACCAGCAGAGGTGATGCTGCTTTGCTGGGGCGGGGACGCTTGCGCGTAGGCGATTCGACCGCGCTGACCGAGATGTCGCGTCACGCCTGGGATGCGGTGGCCCTGCCCGACGACGACAGTGACAGCCGCTCGGATGATCGTCGTGCACGCCGCCACCTCGCCGGGTCATTGCGGGCCGTCAGCGACGACACGTCTGTGTTCGTCATCGCTGACCGTGTGGCCATTGACCGATGGACCGGGGGAGCTGCCGACAAACGACTCTTCTCGCAGCTCGAACCCCATACCCGGTGGACACCGCTGCGCCTCGAGCTGAACTTGCGGGGGATCAGCCCCGGGCTGGCAACTCGAGGCATCGGCTTGCTCAGTCTGATCCTGCGGGAACTCGCCGACGGATGGATACCGCTGGGCTACGGCACTCGCCGCGGCTTGGGAGCCATCAGCATCGACCCCCGGGACGTCACAGTCGCTGCCGGCACCCAGGTACCCGCCTGGCATGATCCGTCAACCTGCACCTTTGACCACCTGTTGGCCAGTGAGCACATCGCCGCCGCGGTCACTGCCACCGTCAGCGAGTACCCGACGACAGAAGCGACGCCGGCGTGAACCACGACGAATGGCATACGGCCATCCCAACAGACGCGATCGGCTTCCTATACACCCCGACCGCCCCGATATGGTTTCGCCGCAGCCCCCACGGCCTCGTCGGACACGATGATCGGCCCGTCGACACCGAGTCAGCGTTTCACCTACGCGCCTTCAACAGCAACACCGACCTCACCTGGGAACGCGTCGGCGAGGTGTGGGCGCACCGCAAGGTCGCCCTCACCGCAGACACCGACACCGTGGCCACCACCATGCTGCTCTGGGGCGAGATCGACGACGTCACACCAGGATGGGCACACCTGCGAGAAACCCGCATCAGCGGCTTCTGGGTACCCATCGACAACGCCCCGCTCGGCGCGCGAGTGTCACTGACATGTCAGGAAGTGCTGGGCACCGACACCTTCCACAACACCTACGTCGCCCACACCGCACTGACCGGAATCGAGGTCCACCGTGCGTGAACAAAACGGCACCGTCACCAGACGCACCCCGACCGAAGTCCAAGTGCGCTGGGACGGCAAAACGACGATCACCTCGATCCCGGTCACCGTCCCCGGCACCGAGACGCTGAAAGCCAAGCGCGCCTTCACCGCTCGAGTCGACGACCACGGCACGGTCCTGGCGGTCTGGCGCACCGGCGACACACCACCAGCGACACAGTCAGAACCCGCACCCGCCGCAGGAGCCACCGCGAGGGGCGCCGACACCGCCGCGGCGGCCACTAGCTTCCTCGCCGAAACCCCTGCCCCCGCGGCCGCAAATGGCGACGGGTTCCTCAACCCGTACGTCATGTTGAGCACCCCACCGCGCCTCCCCGACAGCACCGTCTGGGGTGACCGCCCGCCAGCCGGTCACCACCGACTATCCAGCGATCACTACCGCGGCACCATCACCGTCACCATGACCGCCGAATCGCCGCTACTACTGCTCGACCAATCCGGCACCAAAGACGGACCCCGACGCGTACGACGCGGACCCGACGGCCAACCGCTCCTGGACCCCACCGCAGTCAAAGGAATGCTGCGCTCCGCCTTCGAAACCGCCTCCAACTCGCGCTTCGGCGTCTTCAACCATCCCAAGCGACTAGTGATGCGAGCCTCACCCGGCGACGCCCTCGAACTACGGCCAGCTCGCATCGTCGACGACAACGGCACACCACAAATCGAAGTCACCACACGCCTCGACCCCACCAACTTCACCCCACAACGCGGCGAACACGCTCCACGAGATGTGTGGGTGCCCGCCTACCTCAAAGATCAAAGCGCCAACCTCCCGGTCGCCGGCCGCCACGGCACCACAGTGTGGGCCCGTATCCACCTCCTGCGACAGCCCGCGAAAAGGGGCAAACCCGCCTACTACATTTGGCGGACATCCGCGATCGCCAGCACCCCCGGCAAGCTCGACGAGCAACGGCCCGTAGCGCTCAGCGGCGATCTACGCGAAATCCCCGAGGTCTCTCCAGTCATCGTGCGCGGCGTGCTCATCGTTGGAGGAAACTCGTTCGAAAGCAAACACGATGAACGGCTCTTCGTCCTGCCCGCCGACACCGGCACCTATCCCGGTCTCGAGCACAGGTTTGCTCGTTTCGACCTCACCCCAGAGGTCACAGACACCTGGCGTGTGGTTTACGACAGCTACGACGACCTAGCGGACACCCCAGGCAACACCCAGACACCCGGGCGTCATGTGAAACGCTACAAGAATGAGCGCGAACTTACCGTCGGCACACTCGGTTTCGCACGGCTAGCCACCACCCGCGACCGACGTGCTGAGTCGACCGACCGGGTCGTCGGCATGTACCCCGTCCTAATCGGACGCCTACCCTTCGCCGACTCACCCGACGACGTGCTTGGCCACCGACATCGACCGGCAACGACCACCTCAGAACTCTCACCCGCCGATCGACTGTTCGGATGGGTGCGCACAGTCGATGACCCCACATCAGGCCCAGGCGATGTCGCCGCCTACCGCGGACACGTGTGGGTCGAGTCCTGCACCGCCACCTCGACCGTCACGGTCACCGAGCTGTCAGACGACCCAACGGCGAGTCCACAATCACACGCCAACAATGGATTACAGTTAGCCACCCTGAACTCGCCCAAACCGTCGCAATATCGCTTCTACCTCAAACACAACACCGGCCGGCCGCTACCGGCCGGCCAACCACGCGACGCCAGCCAGGGTTACAGCAAAGGGAGACACTCGATCCCGCGTAAACACTACTGGCCCCACCACGGACTCCCCGACAACTACTGGCAACCCACCGGGCTCATCAGACATCAAGATGCCGGCGGCGAGTACGGATACCAACCCAGCCGCACCGGCAACCGATACCGCGAATACATCGCCCCGCCCGGCACCTCCGACAACGTCAGCATCCGTATCGCCGAATGGGTTGACCCCGGTTCCGCATTCGACATCACCATCCGCGTCGACGGTGTCGAACCCGAACTATTGGGACTGCTGCTCTGGCTGCTGAACGACCCACACCTACGGTTCGGAATCGGTGGCGGCAAACCACTCGGCTTCGGCACCGTCCGACTCGCACTCACACACACAAAACTCCACACCGGCACCGCCACCGCCGAACATCTACGAACATGGGGCGCGGTCACACCCTCCAACGCCGAGGTCGACACACTGATCACCGACGCGCTGGCGACCATGGACGACACATACCTGAACACGCTGCGCGCGATGCGACTGGCCAGCAACCCTCCAGCGTTACCAGTGCACTATCCCCGAGACCAGCGCACCCCACGCGCCGAATCCTTTACCTGGTTCGGAAAGAACGACAAACCCCCAGTGGGGCGCAGACTGCCCCTACCTGACGTGACAGACCCCGCACTTCCCTACGACCCCTCAGACCGCGAACACCGGTGATAAGGAGAGCTTCGATGCTGCGGAAATGGGCAGTCCCCGTCACCGACGTCGATTCGGAAACGATCAAGCTCGACTGGGTACACGCCGCACTTTCGCGCCTGGTCGACGGCGACCACAAGTCTCAAGTAAAACCGTGGGCTCTCACACCCATACGCCGTGTCGATGGCGTCACAGTCGTTGAAGTGTCCACTCTGACCGACGATGCGGCCGAGCTCTTGGTGAGTAACGCAGTCGCCGGCCGGGGCGTTCGTTTTGGGCCACACATCGCCCGTCTCCGCCAAGCAGCGCTGCTGTTTCACGAGCGTCCCTGGCCAGTTCGCGCAGAAGACGGAACCCAAAAGTGGGAACTGAACTTTCTCACTCCGGGCACGTTTCGGCGTGACGGTAGGCTATCGCCCTGGCCCGAACCGTTGACGATCGTCCGCTCCCTGCGGGAACGGTGGAACGTCCTGCATCCCAACGATCCGATCGGCCACATCGACCCCCGCGAAATGGCCAGGAACGTGTGGGTGTCCGACGTCGACGGCCACAGCGAACCATTGCGCGTCGCGTCCATGCACGCCTCCGGGTTTGTCGGACGCCTCGTCATTCGTTGCGACAGCCAGACGCTGGCGTCTGACATCGACCGACTAATCAAGTTCGCCGAATTTGGGGGAGTCGGTAGCTACACCACCCGAGGCCTCGGCGTGATCACCCAAAAGCCGCTAGAACGCAGCTAGGACGGCTTGCGATGTTGATCGAACGTGTGATCGCGCGCCAGAGCTTGCAGCGGGCGTGGAACTCAATTCTGCGGCGCCGAAATCTGGAGCGACTCGACCCCACCGATTCGATCGGACGATTCGCCGCGCAGGCCGACGCTCGGTTAGATCGTTCGAGGTCAATCCAGCCCAAGTTCCACCGCTCCATACTGGGCCGTGTGGTGAGCCTGCTGACCGTCGGCTACGCTAGGCCTCCTCCGTGCAGTACCTGTGACGTGCGCAGATACTCTCCGCCGACTCTAAAATTCAACTCGACAGAACGCTCCTCATCGCCGTCCGTGTAGAACCCCACTATCTGCCCAGGTCACAGGTTATGTGAGCACCAAAGGGTCAGGAAGGCAGTCTCGCGATCACGCGAATAGAAACGCGGCGGAAAGTTCCTGACCGGTGCCACGACTGTCGATCTGCGTCAGGAAGGCAGTCTCGCGATCACGCGAATAGAAACATGACACCGGAGCGCTTGCCGGCGGTCCAGATGCCGTCAGGAAGGCAGTCTCGCGATCACGCGAATAGAAACCTGTTCTTGTGCACTCTGGCGTGACGGAGTAGTACATATGTCAGGAAGTTAGTCTCGCGATCACGCGAATAGAAACACGAGCTTCTTGACGTCGCTCTGGACCTTGGTGTCGGGTTAGGAAGGCAGTCTCGCGATCACGCGAATAGAAACACATAGTGGGAATCAGATCCTTCGCTCAGTAGTGTCGTCAGGAAGGCAGTCTCGCGATCACGCGAATAGAAACGCGCGGATCCGAATCGGTGGTGTACGTGACAATGTCAGGAAGGCAGTCTCGCGATCACGCGAATAGAAACACGACCACACGGTCGAGCACATGATGAAACACGATGTCACAAAGGCAGTCTCGCGATCACGCGAATAGAGTGAATCCGTTCGGTGCGGCGATCTCGTTCATGAAATCAAGAGCGGTTTCGCACCGTCCACTGCCAGTCAAGGAACTCGGTCTCGAGGCGGCGGACACGCTCAGCCGGCAGCCGGCCTTTGCGGTAGTCGGTGCGGCGGCTTTGGACCCAGGTGCCGATCGGGAAGTCGTCGATGACGTCGCGCCGGCGGGCGTTGCTGGTGCCGTGCGCCGCAACATAGCGACGCAAGTGAGCCAGCCCGGTCTCGAAGGCGGCAGCGAACGCCACGTCCTGAGGCATCCACTGCCAGTCAGGAAATTCGTTTTCCAACATGGTGATCCGCTCGGCAGGAAGCCGGCCCCTCCGGTAGTCGGCGCGGCGGCTGGCGACCCAGGTGCCGATCGCGAATCCGTCGACCACATCGCCCTCCCGGGCGTTGCTGGTGCCGTTCGCGGCAACATAGCGACGCAGATGCGCCAACCCGGTGGTGAACATCGCGTCCCGCACATTCCACCGCCAGTCAGGGAACTCGGCTTCGAGGCGCGCGCTCCGCTCGGCCGACAATAGACTCCGCCGATACTCGGTGCGCCGGCTGCCGACCCAACTGCCGATAAGCAACCCGTCGATCTTCGCGCCTTGGGGTGGTGGGCTGGAGCCGTGCACGTCGACGAGGGGTGCAGGAGCGCGATGCCGTGCTCGAATCTGCGGTCGTCGACACCTCCACGACCTAAACGCCGACTAGAGCCTGTCGGCACCGTGCCACCAGGCGAGGGAACTGCCGGTGTCATGTGGTGAGCACCTTGGATGGCAGCATCGATCCCAGCTACCCCAGCTCGCCGCCGCGCGCGCCCGCTCCCAGGCGCAGGTCGAACCTCCGAATCATCGATGACGTCGCCGACCTTCGCCACACCCCCCACGCCGACTGGACGACCTCCACCCGCCCGCCGTCGCCCCGCGCAGCCTCGCTGCCCCGTCCCGGCCACGCCGCTCTCCGTGTGGTGTCCCCGGACGGCAGTCGAACTGCACTGGGCGGGTTTTGAATTTATTGCCGTGGCGCCTGGCTGTAGCGTCGCGTGCATGTCAGCGGACGGTCACGATCTCCTGACTGTGACACCGAGGAGGAGTATTAGCAGGTGGCCAACATGGTGTTGCACCTGATGCGGTTCTCTCCGCACGAGTTCACGACAGCACAGGAATCCGCAGGCACCTCAACGATCACTGGGATAAGCTCGGCTCAGATGGTCGATGGACCTGGTCTCGGAGCGCGCTCGAAAAAAGGACCGGGGCCGCAGTGTTTCGGCACTGCGTGGGGTATCAGCCTCAACGGACTGCTGGGCTCGGTGCACCGTGAGCTACGTGGCACTGTATCTGTCTAGCCGAAGGGGGATGGGGCCCGTTGAGTAGCAGTACCGTCATCGTCGTTGACACCAACATCCTCGTGGACTCACCCCGACTGTCGAGCGACGTGTGGCAGAGCATCCTGGCGAATCGTGAGGCGTGGAATGTCAAGGTCGTAGTCCCCGACGTCGTGGAAATGGAAACGGTCAGCGTCGTGCGGCGCCAGTGGGAACAGCAGCGAGACGGTCTCGCCGGGCTTAAGGTCGGCGAGTTCGGCCTGTCGGAGACTCAACGCGAGATGCTCAACAGGATCAATGAGCGGATAGACGGCTACGAAACCGAATTGCGAGACCGGCTGCGTGACATCGGCGCGACGGTCATATCCTCTCAGACCCTCGACGTCCTCGAGGTCGCCCGGCGGGCGAGTGCGCGCCGCGCACCCTACGTCGACAACCGCACCAACAACGAGAAGAACACCAAAGCGCCCTCTCGCAAGGACGGCTTCCGTGACTCCCTGATTTGGTTGGGAGTCATCGACTTTGCGTCACAGAACCCCGACTGCGACGTGTGGTTCGTCAGCAACAACCGCAAGGACTTCGGCGGCCGCGCCGACGGATCGACAAAAGAGTCCGACGACGACGCCTGTCCCTACCCCCTGCACACGCATCTAGCCGAGGATCTCGCGGTGGCAAGTTTGGATCAGCGTGTCTTCTATGTCCGCTCCCTCGAGCGACTTGAACAGCATCTCGCTTCCCTATTCGCCACCACGCCAGCGGATTCGGGATCAGAACTCCGCGGAAAAATTAACCGCGATGAGCTGGCTGCCAAGATCGAACATCAGATCGGTGGAATCGAACTGATTCCGCGCGATACAGGCCTCCCACTGTCGACTCACGCTGCCTCCCTTGTGTTTCTCCACGTCGAGCCCGAAACCCTTCGTCTGACCGATGTGGCGCGGCGAGCTGCCAGCACGTGGACAGCCCAATTTGCCATCACGATCCAGGCCACAATTAACGCAATCGACTACAGTGGCGACCTCACCCCCCTAAAGAAGCCGCTGAACGTAGTCGGTCGGATATCGCTCAGCGCAACGGGAGAGGTCGACGATATTTCAGTGTCGTCTATCGCGTCTTCCCCCGACGATCCCATGCGTCAACTCTGGGACAGCCAGACCCTGGTCGACTCCCTGCCGGCGCCAGCCTCGACGTGGCAGGCCGTGATGGGCCGGGTTCGGAGGATCATGGCGCCTGGCTCGGATCTTCAGGCGGCGTTGGATCGGGCACGAGGTGTGATGACCGAGGCCGATGTGCAAGCTGTAGCCGATCTGGTTCGGGGCAACATGGTTCCTGGCTCGGATCTTCAGGCGGCGTTGGATCGGGCACGAGGTGTGATGACCGAGGCCGATGTGCAAGCTGTAGCCGATCTGGTTCGGGGCAACATGGTTCCTGGCTCGGATCTTCAGGCGGCGTTGGATCGGGCACGAGGTGTGATGACCGAGGCCGATGTGCAAGCTGTAGCCGATCTGGTTCGGGTCACCGTGGTTCCTGACTCGGAACTTCAGGCGGCGGCGGATCGGGCACGAAGTGCGATAAGTGACTCGCAGCTCCGGCAGGCGCACGAGGCGGCAAATCGGCTCCGCGATCTGTAACTCGACTGACGAAGCGACCCAGACAGTGATGGTGCCGCTGCGAGTGACCGCCGAGCTCCCAGACGGGGTGTGTTTCGGCGCCCCGTGGGGTATCAGCCTTGATGGCCTGCTGGCCTCGGTGCTCTGGCACCGCCGCAAAGCCGCCGCCGCCGCCGGGTGAGGTCCTCACCTACGACCACCTCGCGGTGCCGGAAGACCTGGAGCTACCGTCGGCGCGCTGCGAGGCCGGGCAACCGTGGCACTGGATGTGCACCTTCGCCCACACGACCCCCGTCACCGCGCAGCCGGGGCCGCGTATGAGGTCGAGCCGCACCGATCACGCTGATCTGCAACGCCTAGCCACCTCGGTGCCCTCGACGGTCTCCGATACGCGCGGGCCTCACCGCAAGCGCATGATCCCCGCCGTCGCGACCGTCACTGCGACGGCGACGTGGCGGGCCGTCGGCGACTCGCAGCGCCTCCAGGGCCGGATCAGCTCCATCCCGAACGTCGTCATCGTTCCGATGCTGGGCAAGAACGCGATCGCAGGTTTGCGAGATCAGGTCCTAGGCACCGGGCCTGGTACCCAGAAGAATAATGTCCGGACCGGCGGTGTCGATTCGTCGTGGGTGCGAGATGCGGTCTCGCACGCGGGCCAAGACCCTCCCTACGGTCTGGTGTTCTTCACCGACAACCACTCCGACGTCGAGGAAACGCTGCGCGAGATGGAGATTCGCGTAGCTGATGCCGACGGCAACGATGGCGTGCGCGTCTGTGGTCCCGCAGAGAGAGCACTGTTCGACCTCGTCGCCTGGGCCAAGCCTGCTGACGGGCCGGTTAGGCTGGCGTTGGCCACGTACTTCGCGACACAGATCACCAGGCAGCGCCGTGATGCCCGGGAAGATTTCCATGACGGGCTGCTGTTGCCTGAGTGGGCGTCGATCATTTCTGACATCTCGGTCGGGGGGTGTTCTAGAGGAAGACGACTTCGGGCGCCGTGATGGCCTGGAGGACATCACCGACGTCGAGTTGGCTCCGAGCCCGCAAATCGTCGGCGTCCGAGAGGTCGAGGTTGACGACGTCGACTACGACCCCGACAACGGTGACCACACGGTCTACGTTGGCTTCACCCTGCTCGTATTGTGCGATTTGTTCGTTGAGGGCTACTATCTCGACAACAGCGGAGTGACCGTCATGGGTAGCGGTCAAGCTAGCGACGTTGTTGTCTCGGTGCCCTGTGTCGCTGAACTCGATCAGGACCGGACAGTGGCAACGGTGCGTCAATCCGATACCGCTGACGCCGAACCAGCTGAGCAGCGGTTTTCCGACCCCCAAGATGCTTTCGCGTGGTTCCTGGACACCCTCGAAAGCATGTCCGGAATCGTTGTGAAAACCGATAATGCCGATATGCGTGACCCCAGCATCCCCGGTCGGTTGACGGTATATGGCGACGGCGGCTCAACGGTTGTTGTCGACATCGTCCAGAACGATCCGGGGGAGTCGTGGCGGGCAGATTCTGACGAGGTCGGAACCATCATGTACTGCGAGTACGACGTCAACTCGCGGGCATGGCTTGGCCGCCACGACTCCTTTGACCGGTACCCGCCCTACACCTTGAGTTCGGCACCAGCCCATGGTCAGACGAGGGGGCCGTGGCCGGGAATAGCCGCGGTATGGCGCGCGGCATCGGCCGAAGTGTGACGCGCGCACCGACCCTGCTCGTCGCGGTCGGCGACCTCGACCCAACGGCACCGGTCCGGCACCTCGAGGTCGACGTGCGGCAGGCGATAGTCACTGCGCCGGCTGCGCGTGCGCATGCCGTGTTCGGGCCAGGCCAACCTCTGGTGCGTACGCACTGGCCAAAGCTGCTGGTGCCGTCGCCTGCGCCGCGCCGGCGAACACTCCTGGCAGAGGACGACCTGGACTGGCGCGCCGATGTTGCCGTGGGGCGGGACGCCGCGATCACTGTCCTTAGCTAGATGAGCTGGTGCGAAACTGCAGCGGTTCGAGCATAGGCAGGACATGACGGGTGGTGTTGATGGCAGTTTACGGAGGACCGATTGGAGGAGCTGATGAAAGTCCCCCAACGAACCACTCGAGGCCCCACAGGAGTACGCATTCCTGGCATTAGTGCTCGCGCGCTTTACGCAAACTATCGCCTGTGGCGGTGACCCCGCTCGGTTGACATACGCTGTGCCTGGCACCGATCGATAGGCGGGCTACTTCATGCCTGACAGCGACGATGTTCTGCGCAACAGGGTGGGCGCGACTGGGTCGCGGCGCTGTCGGCAGCCGAAACAGACCTCAGTGAGGCCCGGCTGCTTGAGCTACGTGAGAAGCCGGAGCTTGCCGCCCCGCGAAGCTACGACCTCGCGCACCTATCCGCAATCCACGCCCAGCCCTTCCAAGACGTGTACGACTGGGCAGTCGAGATGCGAACCGTCGGTATCGAAAAGGGACGGTGAATCCCTCTGTCCGCCCGGCAACATCAGCCAAGCGATGGAACACGTGGCGATGTGCGTAGCCGAGACCGGTTGCCTGCGCAAGGTTGCCAATCAGTCCTCCCGCAACAGGCTGCCTACCTGTATGCCTATCCAACTACACTCATCCGTTCCGCGAAAGAAACGGACGTAGCACCCGAGAGCTTCTCGATCAGCTACTCGCAGAACGATCGCGCGGGCTGAACTGGGAATTGACTATTCCGCGGAGCGGTACCAGGCCTGCCATAGCTCCGCGCGGGCTCTGACGTCAACGGGCTCTCGTCGATGTTCGACGCGTCATCGATGGTCATTCGTCCTACGAATTATCGTGTGAACTAACACATATCGACGAAGCATCCACGATGTGAATTTCGGCAATGGTTGGGTTGGTCTCGTCCCCAATAGTCGATGAGAGGAGCCGCTCTGGTGAGCGTTGATCTGGCCAGTCCTGTGTCGTGGGTTGCTGTGGCGTCGCTGGCCGTGGCAGTAGCGTCGCTAGCGACGACGATCGCGATCTTCCGACTCGGGCGACGCCTGTCGTTCCGGCAGCAACGCGAGCGTGCCCGGGAGCTGCAGGTGGAGGCGGGAAAGGTCGTCGGACCGATGCGCCGCGAGGGCCTCAACAGCAAGGTGATCGTGATGAACGTCGACCGCTACCGCCGTGGCTATGACGGCAGCAATGACCTGACCTGGCGCGGATGGGCCTATCACGGTTACGAGCTGGTCGAGGTCGTGCACGGTGGGATCGAAGTCAGCGAGAAGGCTGTGGAGACCTTCACCGACACCGCAGGACGGCGGTCATTGAAACCTTCCAACCGTCCGGCCGGAAAAGCTCTTGCCTGTGGACACATCCCGTGGGAATGGATCGAACACATCGAGCCTGAAGGCGATGAGTTCGACGGCGCCCCAATTCTATTCGTCCGCCATCACGCACCAGGACGGAGGGCGTTCAACTACGTCCGCTACCGCGAGGCGCGGCCGAGCCCGATCGGCCTGCACCAGCGTGACTACTGCTCCCCAATCCCGGACCTCGGTACCCGCACGCCTCGACGGTGTCGTGACTGGCGGGAGTTCTACGCCACCTGGCGCAGGATGCGAGGTTCACGAAAGGGTCCGGAGTGGTGACAGGGTGCACCTTTTCGAGCAAGTAGACTGAAGCTCAGTAGCACGAGACAGTCGGTGCCCATGACTGTCGAGGGCGAGCGATGATGGCGCTGATGACTATCAATGAGGTTGATGCCGCTGCAGTGCGGTGTGCGCGGTTGGCGGTGGGGTTGCTCCAGTACGAACTCGAGCAGATCCTCAGGCTGGAGGTCACCTCGACGTTTGTTAGGCGTATATCGCGATAGGTAGCACGGCGAATGAGCGTCCCGGCACATACGCGGAGAACTCTAAGTCGATTGCGCTGCCTTCGTAGCCTTCGGTGAGGTTCGGTGTGGGTGCCTGCTCGGAGTCGTCGGAGTCGGCGGGGATGAGGGCCAGGTTGGCGAGGTTGTCGAAGACAGTGGCCAGAAAATTTGGATGGATTCGATCGAGGAGCTTGTTGCGTTCGAGAACCCCGACGTCTTGTTGGAGCGGGGACACAACCTTGCCCAGGACAGTGAAGTGGCCGTCGAGTAGCCGATCGGGGTCTGCGGTGGCGAAATGCGCAGTCTCGCAGACGGTAACCGCCGTCAACGCGTCGTCCTCAACGTCGGTGTCGTCCTCTTCAGGGACGTCGGGATCGGTGCCGGTCACGATCAGTCCGTAAAACTCACGGGTGTGTTCAGACCGGAAGTCTTGGCGCAGTCCGGTAGCCACCGCGGCGGCCAGCTCCGCCGAGTCTGCCGCCTTCAACTCTGCGACCCTGCGAGTGGTGGTGATGGCGTCCACATCATCGATGTTGCGCAAGGCTCGATCGTTTGCACGCAGCATGGCGAACTTGGTGACCGTCGATACCAACTCCGGGGTGGCGATATCGAGGACGGCGTTGATCTCATTGGCACGAAAGGTACTCGAAAACTCGATGATGTCGCCGGGTGCAAGGTTGTGCGCGGACTCCAGATCGGTGACCGACCGAATAATGTTGCGTTCGGCGAGGAGATGGCGCAGGTAGTTGAGGTAGTAGGCCTGTGAGAAGACGTACTTAAGGCGCTGAGCGCGGTTTGTCTGGTCGGCCTGGATCGCTTCACGAACACGCTGCAGGTCGGCGCTGGCATCGGCGCTGCCGAAACCGAGGAACCCGACCTTTCCGGCGGCCTTAGCCCCGGCAGTGTCCTCTTGGTTCTGCGACCGCGAGTAGTTCTGCTGGTCCTCGGTCTCGGCCGACTCGAGTAGGCCGGCGCCAAGGATGGCCTGGAGCAGTCCCGAAACGAAGTCCGGATTCTGGTACACAACGACTGGCGCCGGCTTCGCTGTGGGGTTGTTATCACCGGTGGGCTGAGAGCCTGGAGTGGTCTCGGGATGCGTCATCGCTCCAGTCTGCCAAGTAGGGCCTGCGAGACGCTATACCGGCCAGACCCAGGTATGAGGTCGGACCGGTGTATTACGTTGTGGCGGTTCTGATTTGCAGTCGGCGGGTGTCGCCAGTGTGTGGGTAGTTCCGGACGAGAGACACGGTCTGAAGGGTGATTCCCGAAGGGGTGGTGTAACGATGGATGTTGCCGAGTTGTTCGCAGAGGTCCGAGATTCGTTGGCGGATGTGTTCGCCTCGAGTGGGCCGAGGATGAGATCGCGACGGCGCTGGCCAGCTCGCGCGGATGCGCTGTTTGATTCGTTCGCGCTGATCCTCCCGCCGGTCGAGCTGCTGGAGCGCCTGAGCGTTGAACCGGGGTAGCGGACCCATGTGCGTGAGCTGCTCGATCGGGTCGGCCAAGAGCAGGACACCCGCTCCCGGTACGGCGGTCGAGGTGTGTTTGGGGCGCGCAAGGCGAGTTTGCGGGCGTCGCGGTCACATGACGGGTTCGGGCGGTACGCGCGAATGTGGGACGCCACTGGGGCGCCCGAGGTCGACGGAGTCACCGACGTGCACCCACTATGAAGTGATCACGCCGATGCCCTGGACGAGGGCGAAACCTACTCCCGTAATACACCAGCCGCCCTGACCGGGTCCTGGAAGTGGGCGGGTGCTGGGGACAGCATCACGGCGTCGAGGTCGCGTGTTTCAACGCCGACACTGAGCAGGCCAGCACCGACGACGCCGACAGCGCCCAGGAGGTCGCCACCGGCCACAACATCGACTAGGAGGTGCGAGGGCGGCGAGGTCGTCGCCTACCAGCGCGAGGCTGTGGCGTTCCCCGGTGCCCCCACCGAGGCGCGAAGCAGCCTGGCGGTGCTCACCGACCCCGACGCCCGCCGACGGTGACGGTCAGATCGTGGATCAGATCCCGGCCCGCCCCGCACAGCTGACGTGCGCGCAAGTGATGAACGCGCTCGGTGGTCAGGCCGAGTGGACCAGCGACACCATCGAATGGGTAGCGCGCACCTGGTCCGGCATCGCCCTGCACTAGGTGCCGACCGACTCCGGGACCACCGACGACGCGGTGGACTTCTGGCAGGCCGTCGACCTCGAGCCTACCGAGAGCGCCGAGGTCGACGTAGGCGGCCAGGACATGGCTTGGCTGGGCCTGTATGAGGCCCTTGGCGGATCATCGGCGGTTGGCCGGGGAGATCGGTGCGGCGTCGGAGAACTGCGACACAGCGCTGATGTCGGCCCTAGAGATGGACGAGGTTGAATACCTCAAACGGGCGCACGACGCCCTGACGTGCTGCGTCGTGGCTGGCGCTAGGTACCCGCGCCGTGACGGGGAGGACCTGTGGAGGGTGCTTCCCCGGGACGGTTGTGCTGTCCGCGAGGTGATTACGGACTAGACCCGCACGGGGTAGGTATGGTCGATGATCTCTGGGACGATCGTGCCCTCGACGAAGATGCCGTGCCAGACCATGAACATCAGGACCGTCCAGAGACGACGGCTGTTGTCCACCACGCCTTCTCGGTGCTCATTCAGCATCGCGACAACCGCGTCTTTGGCGAAGATGTGATCGGTCTGCGAATGCGTGATCGTGTCGTGCGCCCAGTCGTACATCTCGGTGCCGGCCAGCCAGTGGCGGATGGGGACCGGGAAGCCGAGCTTCTTGCGATGCAGGACGTGCGCCGGGACGATCTGCTCCAGCGCCTTGCGCAACGCGTATTTCGTTGTGCCGTGCGCGATCTTCTCGTCGTGGGGGAGACCTTCGGCGATCGCGAAGACCTCCGGGTCGAGGAACGGCACCCGCAGCTCGAGGGAGTTGGCCATGGTGATCTTGTCGGCCTTGACCAGGATGTCGCCGCGCAGCCAGGTGAAGAGGTCCAGATGTTGCATGCGGGCCACCGGGTCCCAGCCCTGGCTCATCGCGTAGATCGGTGCGGTGACGTCGGTGTGGGTCCATTCGGGACGGTAGTCGCGCAGCACCGCGCGGAGCCGCGCGTCGTCGAAGCTGCGGGCGTTGCCGTAGTAGCGCTCCTCGAGCGTGAGCGACCCGCGGTGCAGCAGGCTCTTGCCGCGGGTCCCCTCCGGAATCCGCTCGGACACCTTGCCCGCCGCACGACGCAGCGCACGGGGCAGCCGGTCGAACGCGGCGAGGGACAGCGGTTCCTTGTAGATCGTGTAGCCGCCGAACAACTCGTCGGCGCCCTCGCCGGACAGGACCACCTTGACGTGCTTGCGCGCCTCGGCGGCCACGAAGTACAGCGGGACGAGTGCCGGGTCGGCGACCGGATCGTCGAGGTACCAGACGATCGACGGGATCGACTCGATGAACTCCGACGGCCCGACGACCTTCACGACATGCCGAGCGCCGATCGCCTCCGCGGACTCGGCGGCGACGTCGACCTCCGAGTAGCCCTCGCGCTCGAAGCCGGTGGTGAAGGTGATGAGGTCGGGGTTGTGCCGGATCGCGAGCGCCGCGATGGCCGTCGAGTCGATGCCGCCGGACAGGAACGACCCGACCGTGACGTCGGCGCGCATGTGCTTGGCGACCGAATCGGCGAGGACGTCGGCGATCTCGTCGTAGCGCTTCTGCCGGGTGGCCTCGGTGACCGGGCGAACACCGAACTGCGGGGTGAAGTATCGCCGGATCGACAGGGGACTGCCCGGCGTGGCGGTCGCGTGGCAGCCCGACTCGAGCCGCCGGATCGACGCGTGGATCGTCTCGGGCTCCGGGACGTACTGCAGCACGGTGTAGTGCTCGATCGCGCGGGGATCGAGCTCGGTCGACAGCCCGACGCGTTCGATCAGCTCGAGCAGGCTCTTCTTCTCGCTGCCGAAGATCAGCCCGCCCGGGCCCGACGCCACGAACAGCGGCTTGATGCCGAACGGGTCGCGGGCGAGGAAGAGCGAGCGGTTCTCGGTGTCCCAGATCGCGAAGGCGAACATGCCGCGAAGCCGTTTGACCGCGTCGGGGCCCCAGTGGTGGAACGCTGCGACGATCGCTTCGCTGTCACCCTCGGTCCGGAACAGCACCCCCTCGTCCTTCGCCAGCTCGGCGCGGATCTCGAGGTAGTTGTAGATCTCGCCGTTGAACACCAGCGCGTAACGGTCGGGATTCTCGGGCGGGCCCCAGCGCAGCGGCTGATGCGAATGCTCGATGTCGATGATCGAGAGGCGATTGAACCCGAACACGATGTCGTCGTCGTGCCATGTACCGGGCTCGTCGGGTCCGCGATGCCGCATGCAGTGCGAGGCCACCGCCACCGGTTCGACGACATCGGCGGCCGTTCCGTCGGATGTCAGCAGGCCGAGCAGACCACACACGTCTCGTTCTCTCCGTTCAGTTGCCAGTCCACGCACGATTCCGACGCCGGGCCGGATCGCGTCCGAGTATGCCTGAAGCGGCGGGCGGAGTTTCTATGTGGCGCGGTGGGCCGTGCGAGCGAACGCGACTGTCGCGCGCGACCCGTGGGCGCCGGTGCGGGACCGAGGGAGGGGGACACGACGCCGATCGCGCCCCGATTCCGACAGCTTCCGCGGGTTGGTCTACGCTGCGTAGTACTAGGTGCAAGAATTGCTGTGTGTCCACGGCAAGACCTTGCCCCGTGCAGGTCATGTGGCATGCACTCACCTCGGCGCGAGGGCGCCGGTGAGCGAGCAGGAAGGCGTGAAATTGGCACACGGTGGACGGCCCCGAGCGAGGCGTGTCTCATCAGCGTCGCGGACGATGAAGCGACTCGGATTCGTCGCCGCTCTCGGCCTCGGCGCACTGCTGATGTCGGGTTGCAGCGCCAGTGAGGCGATGCGTTTCGGTTGGCCCGAGGGCGTCACGCCCGACGGCAAAGAGATGGTCGATCTGTGGACCTGGTCGGTCATCGCGGCGCTGGTCATGGGTGTCCTGGTCTGGGCGCTGATCTTCTGGACGATCACGTTCCACCGCGCGAACGACGCCAAGAAGGGCGTGTTCCCGCGCCAGACGGCATACAATGTGCCGCTGGAGCTCACCTACACGGCGATCCCGTTCGTCATCATCGCCGTGCTCTTCTACTTCACGGTCATCGTGCAGAACAACGTCGAGGGCAAGAACAACGACTCCAAGGTCGTCGTCGACGTCACCGCGTTCCAGTGGAACTGGAAGTTCGGCTACAACCAGGTCGAGTTCTCCGACGGCACCACCTACAACGGCTTCGAGCAGAACGGCAACCCGTTCGAGATCCAAGCGCAGACCGGTAGCGGCGCCGAGACCGAGCACGCCGGCAGCGACGAGGGCGGCGAGCACGGTGAGCTCCCCGGTCCGGCCGGTGGCCGTGACGACGACGTCCGCGACTACCTGAAGTTCGACCGCATCGAGACGGTCGGCTCGTCGTCGGAGATCCCGGTCCTGGTGCTGCCGACCGGCAAGCGCATCGAGTTCAACATCGCCTCGGCCGACGTCATCCACTCGTTCTGGGTGCCGGAATTCCTCTACAAGCGCGACGTCTTCCCGTTCCCCGAGCAGAACGCGACCGACCCGATTTTCCAGATCAAGTCGATCGACCGGACCGGCGCCTTCGTCGGCCGCTGTGCCGAGATGTGCGGTACGTACCACTCGATGATGAACTTCGAGGTCCGCGCCGTCTCGCCGGAGGACTTCGACAGCTACATCCGGTTCCGCGAGGCGAACCCCAGCGCCACCAATGCGGAAGCGCTCGCGTCGATCTGCCAGGCACCCGAAGCGGTGACCACGGTGCCGTTCGACACCCGCCGCGCGACCGACGGCTCCGTCGGTGCCACCGGTGATCCCGACAACCCGACCCTCGCCAACTGCACCAAGGAAGTGAGCTGACGATGAAGATCGAGGCACGCCTCTTCGAGATGCTGACCGCCTTCTTCTTTCTGACGGGCGTCGCATACACCCTCTTCACCGCGTTCACCAGCAAGGGCATCGAGTGGGTCGGCGTCGTCGGCCTGTTCTTCGCGGCCGGCCTGACGCTCATCGCGGGCACGTTCTTCCGGTTCGTCGCCCGACGCGTCGAGATCCGCCCCGAGGACTACGAAGACGCCGAGGTCGAGGACGGCGCCGGCGAGCTGGGCTTCTTCAGCCCGCACTCCTGGTGGCCCATCCTGATCGCGCTCGGCGCCTCGACCTTCGCGGTCGGCTTCGCCACCGGTAACTTCTGGCTGGCGATCTTCGCGGCCGTGGTCATCATGGGCACCGCTGCGGGCCTGGTCTTCGAGTACCACGTCGGTCCCGAGAAGCACTGAGCGACAGGCACTGACGCCGACGCCGCACGGCGCCGCGCACGCACCACGAGAGCGCCCCACCGGATCTCCGGTGGGGCGCTCTCGTGTCTTCGCCGAGCGACCCTCGGTGAGCGGTCAGGGACGCTCCCGGCCGACCGGCCGGAAGACCTTCAGGACGCGGTAGTCCACGCGGAAGTCGGCCTGCGAGAACGACTCCTCGACCTCGCCGTCGTGTGACACCGCGACGGGGCCGTCGACGGCGGTGAAGCGGAACTCGGGGACCTGCATCTCGTGGTACAGGTGGGAGCGTTCGAGACGACCGAGCGCCAGTGAACCCAGGAGCCGCAGGGTCGCCCAGCGATGGCTCGTCTCGAGGATCCGTACGTCGAGAAGGCCGTCGTCGAGCCGGATGCGTCGCGACGGCAGGAATCCGGTGGGCTGGTAGATCGAGTTGCCGACGAGGAACAGGGACGCGTCTAGCACACGGCCCTCCACCTCGATTCGGACGTGCGGGTCTTTGCGGAGGACGTGCAATACGGCCGCCGCGGTCGCGAGCGGCCGGCTGATCCGCCGCTGGAGGCGCCGGCGGACCCGGACGAAGTCGGGGTGCGCGCCGATGCTCGCGGTGTTGAGGATCAGGCGGGAGTCGTTGAGCCACATCGCGTCGACACGGGACGCCGAACCCGAACGGATTGCGTCGATCGTGGTGTCCACCGTGCCGCAACCGATGTCGCGCGCGAAGTGGTTGAACGTGCCGGCCGGGAAGACCGCGACGGGGATGTCGGCGGCGAGCGCAGGAGCGGCGGCACATGCCACAGTGCCGTCGCCGCCGGCCACCCCCAGGATCTCCGCGCGGGCCGCCACGTCGGCGAAAACGGTTGCCATGTCGTCGGTGTCGTCGAGCTCGATGATCTCGGCGGCCGGCAGCCCGGTGCGGATCGCCTCCACCACGCGGCGACCCCGTCCGTCCGCGGAGCCCGGGTTCACGACGACGACCAGCCCGGTCCCGTCGGGGTTGGGTCCCAGGTCGACGACGGACGGGGCGGCCAGGGACAGCGACGGTTCGGTGATGGGCGGCACGACACGGGCACCGATGGTGGCGATGACGGCGCCGATGCCGAGCCCCGCGACCACGTCGCCGGGGTAGTGTGCCCCGGTCGCCACCCGGGACAGCCCGACGAGCCCGGCCAGTGCCGACAACAACAGACCCGCGGACGGATTCTCGACGGCCACACCGACGGCGAAGGCGGCAGCACTGGCCGAGTGTCCGGACGGCAGAGAGTTCGACGTCGGGCGTCGACGACCCCGCCGGGACAACGGGATCAGTCCGTGGGAGGGCCGCGAGCGGTTGCGGATCCGCTTCGCCCCCTGGTTGGTGACCAGACTCGTCACGGCGAGCGAGACCAGTCCGCGTGCGGCACCGCGCTGCAGCGAGGGACGGCCGGACACGGCGAGCCCGGCAGCGATCGCCATCCACAGCTTCGAATGGTCGGCGGCCCGGGTGAGTATCGGCATCGTCACGTCGAGGAGCGGGCTCGGGGACCGGGCGATCGAATCGTAGATCTCGGCATCGAGAGTGCCCATCCCGCGGGTGATCTGGGACAGACCGGAACTTCGGGGAGGTGACCGGTGCATGGGGTACACCGTGCCACATCGGACCCGGGCCGGCAGCCACCCCCGGGGGAGGGGAGTGGTGTCGGTCGTCGACGTGAGCCACTATGCACAACGAACCGCGGGCCGTCGCGCACCAGATGGTGCTCGACGGCCCGCGGTGGGTCGTGCGACCTCGTGTGACTACTCGCCGAAGGGGTTGCCGCCCTTGGCCTGCAGCTCGCGAAGGGCCTTACGCTCGCCGGCCTCGATCTCGTGCTCGAGTTCGACGTTGCGCAGCTGCTCCTCCGGCGGATCCGCCGTGAGGATCGAACCGGTACCCGGGGCACCGGCGGAGCCGAGCTTGTTCATCCGCTTGGGCAGTGCCGCACCCTCGTAGGGGAGCGGGATCGGGTGACCATGGCTGTCGACCGGGCCGAGCGGCTGGTGGACCTCGATGTACTCACCCTGCGGCAGCCGCTTGATGATGCCGGTCTCGATGCCGTGTGCCAGGACCTCGCGGTCACTGCGCTGCAACGAGAGCGCCCAGCGGTAGGCGATGAAGTAGACCAGCGGCGGCAGGACGATCAGACCGATACGCCCGATCCAGGTGGTCGCGTTCAGCGAGATGTGGAACTTGAACGCGATGATGTCGTTCATACATGCGATCGTCAGCAGGATGTAGAACGAGACCGCCATCGAGCCGATCGCCGTCCGCACCGGGGTGTCGCGGGGACGCTGCAGCAGGTTGTGATGCGCATCGTCGCCGGTGAGCTTCTTCTCGATCCACGGGTAAGCGAACATCAGGCCGAAGATGATGGTCATGATCAGCACGACCCAGTTCGACATCGGCACCGTGTAGTTGCCCAGGTAGAGCTCCCACGCCGGGAACAGACGTATCAGACCGTCCGTCCACATCATGTAGATGTCTGGCTGAGATCCGGCCGACACCTGTGCCGGGTTGTACGGACCGATGTTCCAGACCGGGTTGATCTGGAAGACGCCCGACATGATCGCCAGCACGCCGGTGACGAAGGCGAACATCGCGCCGGCCTTGGCAGCGAAGACCGGCATGATGCGGACGCCGACGACGTTCTTCTCGGTGCGGCCGGGGCCGGGGAACTGCGTGTGCTTCTGGTACCAGACCAGCGCGAGGTGTGCGCCGATCAGAGCCAGGATGATGCCCGGGAAGAGCAGGATGTGCAGCACGTACAGGCGCGGGATGATGATGACGCCGGGGAAGTCGCCGCCGAACAGAGCCCAGTGGATCCAGGTGCCGACGACCGGGATACCGAGGACGATGCCACTCATGGCGGCGCGGACGCCGGTGCCCGACAGGAGGTCGTCGGGGAGCGAGTAACCGAAGAAGCCCTCGAACATCGCCAGGATCAGCAGGAGACAACCGATGATCCAGTTGGCCTCACGCGGACGTCGGAACGCACCGGTGAAGAAGATGCGCATCATGTGGATGATGATCGACGCGGCGAACAGCAGTGCCGCCCAGTGGTGGATCTGACGGACGAAGAGACCGCCACGCACCTCGAACGAGATGTTCAGCGTCGTCTCGTACGCCTTGGTCATCATCACGCCGTTCAGCGGCTGGTAGGCGCCGTCGTACACCACGCGCGTCATCGACGGATCGAAGAACAGCGACAGGTAGACGCCCGACACCAGCAGGATGATGAAGCTGTACAGCGCGATCTCGCCCAGCATGAAGGACCAGTGGGTGGGGAAGACCTTGTTGATCTGGCGACGCATGCCCGCGGCGAGGTGATACCGCGAGTCCACTTCTTCGGCTTGAGTGCCGAGGCGTTCGGCGATGCTCATGACTTACGCTCCCAGAATGCCGGACCGACGGGCTCGATGAAGTCGCCTGCGGCAACGAGGTAGCCCTCGTTGTTCACCGTGATCGGCAGCTGTGCCAGCGCACGTGCGGCCGGTCCGAAGATGGGCTTGGCGTACTCGAGCGCATCGAACTGCGACTGATGGCAGGGACACAGGATGCGGTTGCTCCGCTGCTCGTAGAGCGAGGCGGGGCAGCCGAGGTGGCTGCAGACCTTGGTGTAGGCGAAGTAGTCACCGTAGTTGAAGCTCTCCTGACCCTTGCGCTTGACCGCACGGGCCGCATCCTCGGGACGCAGACGGATGAGCATGACGGGGTTGCGGACCTGGTGCAGGCCCTCCTCCAGCAGATGGCGGGAGTGCTCGGACTCGCCGAACCCGTCCGAACGACGCCACGGGAACACGGTTTCCATACCGCCGGCGTCGAGATCTTCCGGCCGGACCAGGGCGACCTGGAACGGGTTGCCGGTGTCACGCCGCAGGTAGATGGTCTCGTTGGGCGCTTCCGGCGGGTTGTAGATCGGCGACCATCCCGAATGCCACAGCGGCGAGTCGGGGCCCTCGGCCCACGGGTTCTTGATGAAGCCCCCGAGGAAGGCCACGAGTCCGGTGACCGCGAAGGCGCCGAGACCGAAACCGGCGGAGCCGATGATCATCTTGCGACGACCCAGGGTGGACGTGGCGCCGGTGTCCTGGAGCAGACCGACGATCGTCTTCTTGTCGACCTCGGTCGATCCACCGTCGTGACGATCCTGAACCGAGATCTCGGCCGGGATGAACTTCTTGGTGATGAGGATCAGCGCGACGCCGATGGCGAACACCGACAGGCCGAACGTCACGCCGAGGAGCGGCGTGTTGAACGTGTACCACCAGTAGTTCGGATCGTCCGGGAGGGCGAATTCCCAGTGGTTGAACAGGAAGATCCCGAGGCACGCGAGGGCGGACACGCCGGCCACGGTGAACCAGATGGCCACCTGACGCTCGGCGCGCTTCTCGACCTTGGTGCCCGGCACCGAGTAACGCTCGGACCGGTGGATGATCTCGACGCCGTCGAGATTGGTGCCGAGTTTGACGAGCTCATCGGTGCTCATCTGTTCGAGTTCGTCCCGCGACGGGACGTCTTTGTCGTTCGCGCTCATGCTCGAGATCCCATCCACATGGCGCCGGCGACGATGGCGATGACGCCGACGAACCACATGACCATGCCTTCACTGACCGGGCCGAAACCACCGAGGCCCAGACCACCACTGGGCTTGGCCTCGCTCACGTACTTGACGTAGGCGATCACGTCCCGCTTCTCTTCCGGATCGAGCTGACGGTTCGAGAACTTGGGCATGTTCTGCGGACCGGTCAGCATCGCGGTGTAGATCTGCGCCTCGTTCACCCCGTCGAGGTTCGGCGCGAACTTGCCCGAGGACAGTGCGCCACCGCGACCGGTGAAGTTGTGGCACGACGCGCAGTTCAATCGGAACAGCTCACTGCCGCGTCCGATGCTGTCGCCGCGCAGTGACTCCATCGCGACGGTGCCGTCGGCATTGCGCGGCACCTGCGGTCCGCCACCCTCGGCCTGGATGTAGGCGCCGAGCTGGTCGATCTGCTCGGTGGTGAACTTGGCCGGCTTGCGCTGGGCCTGCGCCTCACCACGCGCCGCCGGCATACGTCCGGTCGACACCTGGAAGTACACGGCGGCGTCGCCGACACCGAGAAGTGCGGGACCGCGCTCGGGCACGCCCTGGAGGTTCGCGCCGTGGCAGGTGATGCACGAGGTCTCGTAGAGCTTGCGACCGTCGTCGATCATCGCGGCGTTGCTCTCGTCGGCGACCGCGACCTGCGGCTCGGGGGTCAGCACCGAGGCGAGCACACCCGCCATGACGAGGCCGGCCAGCAGCACGATGGTGCCGCCTGCGCGCCGACGGAGCTTGCGTCGGGCCTTGGCGCGGCGGCCGGCGTCGCGTGCAGAGGAGCGTCGGGCCGAGGCATCGGGTCCGACCTCGGTGCCGCTATCCGACGGACGCGGTGGAGATGAACTCATCTGTGACTCTCTACTAAGCGGGACGGACTGTTGTTAGATCGAGCTGCGCTCGGTCGTGGTGGAACGGGCCGGCGTCATCGGATGAAGTAGATCGTGACGAACAGCCCGATCCACACGATGTCGACGAAATGCCAGTAGTAGGAGACGACGATGGCCGCGGTTGCCTGCGCCGGCGTGAACTTCGACAGCTTGGTCCGGATGAGCAGATACACGAACGCGATCAGACCGCCGATCACGTGGAGGCCGTGGAACCCGGTCGTCATGTAGAAGACCGAGCCGTACGCATCCGACGCGAGGGTCGTGCCGTGGCCGACCAGCACGGTGTACTCGTACGCCTGCCCGATCACGAAGATCGTTCCCATGATGAGGGTGATGACGTACCAGCGGCGGAGGCCGAAGACGTCACCGCGCTCAGCGGCGAAGACACCCATCTGGCACGTCACCGACGACAGGATGAGAATCGTCGTCACCGGGATGGCGAGGGCGAGATTCAGCTCGGTCGGTGGCGGCGGCCAGCCGACCGCGGAGTTGGCACGGGCGACGAAATACATCGCGAAGAGGCCAGCGAAGAACATGAGCTCACTGGACAGCCACACGATCGTGCCGACGCTGACCATGTTGGGCCGGTTCAGCGAGTGCACGCGCGAGGTGATGGCTGTTCCTGAGGTACCTACAGCGCTTGTCACAAGTGAAGTATGACGGTTCGTAGTAAGCCGTGGCCACCCGGGTCGGAAATTGCCTCCGACTATTTCTCTCGTCGCAGGTCCGGGCGCGAATCGGGTGATCCTCGGCGTGTCCGGGAAGGGCGTGGCGGACGCCCGGCTCGCTACCGTGTGTTCATGTCCAGTTCGGCGCCGCCCGGCCCCCGTGATCTCAACGGCCGAGTCGTCGAGCAGGGTCGCCTGGCGCGGCTCCGCTCACGGCTGCGCCCGCGTGCCGGCGCCGGTCCGCTGACGCTGCACGAGCAGGTGCAGGTGGTGGCGCGGTCCGACGACGACGCCATCGCGAGTTCGGTGGCGCTCGACGCGTCGTCGTGGCGAGCCGCGGACGAGGTGATTCTCCGGCACGTCGTCGAGGTGCCCCCCGCCCGGCGGGCCGATGCGGCCGCGGTGGCGGCGCTCGACGGCTACGAGTCCGTCGACGACGAACGCTGGGGGCCGAGGCCGGCGCCACGCGACGACCGGCTCGTGGTCCTGGTCCTGGCGCGGGTCCAGATGCTCGACGCGATGCATCTGTCGCAGGAACGGTCCCGGATGGCGAGCCTCGGTTCGCGGCACGGCGGATTCGCACGCGAGTGGGCCGTCCTCCAGCGTCCGCCGCTCTGAACACGAATATGCTGACTCCCCGTGAGCACCGCACAATCTGACTTCAGCTGGCCGCAGATCCTCGGCAAGATCATCGATCGCCTCGACCTCAGCGCCGACGAGGCGGCGTGGGCGATGAACGAGATCATGACCGACAGTGCGACCGGAGCCCAGATCGCCGCGTTCGGTGTCGGCGTGAAGATGAAGGGTGCCGCACCGGCCGAGCTCCTCGGGTTGTCGCGCGCGATGCTCGACCACGCGACGCTCGTGGACGTCACTCGCCCGGCCGTCGACGTCGTGGGGACCGGCGGCGACCGATCGCACACGGTGAACATCTCCACTATGACGTCGATCGTCATCGCCGCGTCGGGCGTCGCGGTGGTCAAGCACGGCAACCGTGCGGCGTCGTCGAAGAGCGGCGGTGCCGATGTGCTGGAAGCGCTCGGCGTCGACATCTCCCTCGACGCCGCCGCGGTCGCGCAGTGCGTGGCAGAACTCGGGATCGGCTTCTGCTTCGCGCCGGTGTTCCATCCGGCGTTCCGCTTCACCGGTCCGCCGCGCAAGGAGATCGGCATCCCGACGGTCTTCAACGTGCTGGGGCCGCTGACCAATCCGGCGACACCCAGCCGGGGGCTGATCGGCTGCGCCTTCGCGGACCTCGCGCCGGTTCTGGCGCGGGCCTTCGCCGAGCGCGGCGGCTCCGCGCTGGTGGTCCGCGGCGACGACGGTCTCGACGAACTGACGACCACCACCACGTCGACGGTGTGGCAGGTTGTCGCCGGGCAGGTGAACGAACTCACCGTCGACCCGACGGATCTGGGGATCGCGCGCGTGGAACTCTCCGCCCTGCAGGGGGGAGACGCGACGGTCAACGCCGCGATCGCCCGCGAGTTGCTGGCCGGGACCACGGGCCCGGTCCGGGACGCGGTGCTGCTGAACTCGGCCGGCGCCATCGTCGCGTTCGAGCAGGAGGCCCCGATGAGCTCGGCGGAACTGACCGATGCCCTCGGCGCCGCGAAGGAGCGGGCGGCCGATGCGATCGACAACGGTGCCGCCGCCGACCTGCTGCAGCGGTGGGCCGAGCTCAGCGGCCGGCTCGCCGCGCCCGCCTGACGGTCACGCTGCCCCGAAATCCTTGTGGGGCTCAGTGTTCGGCGGGTCAGTTCTCGCCGATGGAGAAACCGCCCTCGACGTCGGAGCTGGAGTAGCTGCGGAACGCGATGTGTGTCGCGCTCTTGAGAACCCCGGGTAGCCGGTTGATCTGGCCGGTGACGACCGTCGCGATCTGTTCGTGGTCACGGACCCGGATCTTCGCGATCAGATCGACGTCGCCCGCACAGGAGTACACCTCTTCGACCCCGGGGATGTCGGCGACGGCCTGGGCGGTCTCCGGGATCCGGTGGATGTCGGCCTGGATGAGCACGATGGCGGTGATCATGTCGCCAGCCTAGTGGTGCGTGGCCCTCAGCTCGCCTGCCGTGTGCGAGAGTCGGCGACGGGTCTGGCCGCACGTGCGTCGTGCGCCGACTGCGACCAGCCGAGCCGGCGTTCGGCGGAGCCGGCGGGCAGGGCGACCGGCTCACTCGTCGACACGATGCGCGCGCCCGGTTCGGTCATCCAGCGGTACACGAGGCCGACCTCCTCGGCCGGCGCGCCCCGCAGCGGACCGGGGCCCGGTAACACGGTCTCCGCGGCCGCGACGAGCGCGTCGACGACGGGCATGGGCGAGACTCCGCGTCGAGCGCGCCCGGCGGCGGCGAGCCGTCCGTACCGGATGACCGCGAACTGCCAGCCGCGTTCACCGTCGGGCCGGGCGACCACGATCTCGGCGATCGCGCACAGCGCGGCCAGTCGCTGGCAGCGGGCGAGGGCGTCGATCGTGAGCGCGAGACGGTCCCGATGCCGCGCCGCGGTCTCGAACATGTGCGCCTTGGCGAGGTCGGCGAGACGCGCGGTGAGGCCGTCGAGGAGTTCGTCGGCCTCACCCCGCATGAGCCGGCGAGCCGCGGTGACCCGGGGAGAGTAGTCCGGCACCGTCTGCGGCTGCGCCGTGGCCGCCCGGCAGGACCCCGGCCGCCGCCTCCCATCGGCCTCGGGACACCAGTGGTAGCCCGTCGCGCCGAGCAGTGTCGTGCACGTGCGCAGACCGGCGGCCGCCGAGATCACGTCGGCGACGGTCGCCGCGTTGTTGCGGTTGCCCACCGGGCCGATCGACTCGTCGGTGGGTGTTCGGCTGACCTTGAGCCGGGGGAAGCGTTCCTCGGTCAGGGTCACCCACCAACCCTTGTGCGGCTGGGTCGATCGTCGGTTGTACGCCGGTGCGTGCGCGCCGAGGAGCCGGAGTTCGCGGACGGCGGCCTCCAGGGCGTGGGAACACTCCACGACGTCGACCCGCTGGGCGAGGAGCACCATCTCCGCGATGCGGCGGCGCGGGTCGTTGCCACTGAAGTACGACCGGACCCGGCGGCGGAGGTCCACCGCGGTGCCCACGTAGAGGACCTCGTTCGACGGGCCGCGGAACAGGTACACCCCGGGCCGGGCCGGGACATGGTCGGCGAGTGCGCGTTTGGCGCGCAGGCGCGGGTTGGTCTTCGGGAGATACGACGTCAGGTCGCCGACGGTCGCGATGCCCTGATTGCCGACGCGCTCGAGGAGCCGGTGGAAGACCTCCACCGTGGCGCGCGCATCGTCGAGCGCCCGGTGGGTGGGCCGCACGGAGACGTCGAACAGGTCGGCGAGCGCGCTGAGCTTGACCGTCGGCGCCTCGTCACGGCTGAGGATGCGCCGGGCCATGGTCACCGTGCACAGGCTGAGGCTGAACGTCCACGGCAGGTGGAGCCGGATCGCGTTCTGCCGAAGGAAACCCATGTCGAAACGAGCGTTGTGGGCCACCAGGATCGAGCCGCGGGCGAACTCGAAGAACGACGGCAGCACCGACTCGATCCGGGGGGCGTCGGTCAGCATCGCGGTGGTGATGCCGGTGAGGGTCACGATCTGCGGGGGGATCGGCCGGCCGGGGTCGACCAGCGTGGCGAACTCGCCGACCACCTCGCCGCCGCGGATCTTGACCGCGCCGATCTCGGTGATCCGGTCGCGGACCGGGTCGGACCCGGTGGTCTCGAGGTCGACGACGACGAGGGTCGTCTCGAAGAGCGACCGGTCGCTGAACTCGTTCGACGTCTCACCCGTGGCCCCCTGGTCGGCGGCCTCCAGGTCGGCGAAGGTGAGCTGCCCCGCGGGCGAGCCGTCCACGCTGGTCTGCGTCACCCGGCGAACACTAGTTCGATCCACCGACATCGCGACCGCGACGCTCCGACATCGTGTCGTGTGACCCGTGTGACTGCTGTGTCGATCGCTGTTCGACGGACTTGTCGGTGGGCGCCCCTAGTCTCCACCTGGACGTGAGAAATGCGGTCTTCTCACGGTCACAACGACCCGTAACGGGGCCGACGCGGCCCACCCTCGCCAGATGAGATGGAGATCACATTATGTACGTCGATTGTGCGCGCTGCCCGGCTCGTCCCGTCGCTTGCGACGGGTGCATGATGACAGTGCTGTTTGGTGGCCCGAGCTGGGACGATATGCCGCACGAAGGTGGAGTTTCGGTAACGGCGGCCACCTCGGACGCGGATGCCGAACTGGACCTCGCCATCGACGTTCTGCAGGCTGCTGCAATGGTGACCAGCGGCGCTGCACGATCTGCAAGATCAGCCAAAACCGCAGTTCAGGCGCCGGATCGACGCGCTTCTGTGACCGTCCTCAGGGCAGGCTGAGAAGCGGCCGAGGTTTGGCTGTCTGTCGCTTAGTGGACAGAGCGCATCCGATTTCGTAACCTTTCTGAGACCTTTGCGGAGCGTCCCGCTTCAACAGAAGTGGTCCGCAGTAGTCACCGCTCAATCGCCCTCGCGGGCGAACCGGGGAACCACAACCTTCGGACGGGCTCGTCGGAGCGCATCACCACTGATGCGACTCGGTCGAAACCGATCCGAATCGGGGTGAATCGCGTTGCCATGCATGAGTGTCCAGTGGATACCTCATGCGCGAAAACGTGTAGGGCCACTCTTCCGGCCCGAACCCGACAGCTAACTCGGTCGGCGGTAGAGGAAGATCTGAAGGAGAACTCGCTTCGTGGCCAAACATCGTTTGGAACAGCCCAATCGTGGCAGCACGGTCGCCAAGAAGGCGGTGATCGCTGGATCGATCACACTCGGTTCGCTCGCCGCAGCCGCCGGCCCTGCTCTCGCCGCCCCGGTCCACACCCCGCTGGGCACTTTCGAGATCCCGGCCCTGCCCGGCGCGAAGGCCCCGGAGGCCAAGCCCGCGCCTGAGGCCACGCCGGTGAAGAAGTCGCCCGCCGCCACGGTCGAGATCCCCAACCTGGGGCAGTTCACCGTGCCGGGTATCGCGCCGGAGCAGATCCCGCAGCAGTTCCGCCCGCAGGGTGGCGGCGCGCCCCTGGGCCAGCCGCAGCTGACCGCCGGTCAGAAGGCGGTAAAGGCCGCCGAGAGCAAGATCGGTGCGCCGTACTCCTACGGCTCCGCCGGCCCCAACGCATTCGACTGCTCGGGCCTCATCTACTGGTCCTACAAGCAGGCCGGCAAGAACATCCCGCGCGACAGCTACGGCCAGCTCGGCGGCGGACGCGCGGTGTCGTACTCCGAGGCCAAGCCCGGCGACGTCATGATCTTCAACGGTGGCGGCCACGCCGGCATCTACGTCGGCAACGGTCAGTTCGTCCACTCGTCCAACTACGGCACGCCGGTCAAGCGCGACGCCGTCAAGGAGTGGACCCTGACGGGCATCCGTCGGTACTGACGACAACTGAACACGAACAGACTGAGCACGAAGGTCTCTGGACGGGCGGATCGCGTGGATTGCGATCCGCCCGAACCAGTCCCGGGGGCCGGTCGGCCGCCTAGGGTGGTCGACGGGACGCGGGGTACGGGTGCAGGGGCCCGGGATGCTCAGGGATCGACGAGCACACACGAGGGAGTGAGTAGACCGTGCTGATCGGGGAGGGGCGTGGTCGCGCGATGCGGCCGAGGATGCGTTCGGGTCCGCTGATGGTGGCGCTCTGTGTCCTGTCGGCGTTCGCCGTTCTGGCACCGACCGTCGCCGGCGGCGTCGGGGACGCCCGTGCGGTGCCCGCGCGCTCGGCCGATCAGCTGCTCGACCGCTACAAGCAACTGGGCATCGACGCGGAGAAGACCACCGAGGCGATGCACAACGCCAAGATCGAGTACGACAAGCAGCGCGGCATCGTGGCGGCGGCCAAGAAAGCCGCGGCCGAGGCGCAGCAGACGCTGGACACCAGCCGCGCCCAGCTCGCCGTGCACCAGAACCGAGTCGACGCGATCGTCCGCGCCAGCTATCAGGGCGCGCGGGTCAGCGGACTGTACGCCGTGATGGTCAGCGACTCCCCGCAGGCGCTCCTGGACCAGATGTCGGGTCTCGACATGATCTCGCGTCAGGCGTCGGTGGACCTGACCGCGATCAAGAAGGTACGGGCCAGGACCGCTGTCGCGAAGAAGGATGCCGAGCGCACGGCGGTGGCCGCCTCCGAGGCGGTCTCCCGCGCCGAACGGGTCCGTGGTGACCTCCAGACGAAGCAAGCCGACCTGCAGCTCCAGGCGATCCAGATCCGGTCGATCTACAAGTCGATGACCGGCAAGCAGTTGGCGGCTCTGCGCGGTCCGACCTTCGACTTCGATCCGCGACTGGTGCCCAAGGGCACCGCCGCCGGACTGATCGCCACCCACGCCGCCCTCACCCGGATCGGTGACCCCTACGTGTGGGGCGCCACCGGACCGAATTCGTTCGACTGCTCGGGACTCATGGTGTGGGCGTTCCGGCAGGCCGGCAAGACCATCCCGCGATCGAGCCAGGCGCAGATGGCCGGCGGTCAGCCGGTCGAGAAGAACGATCTCAAGCCCGGTGACCTGGTCATCTACTATCCCGATGCCCATCACGTCGGTATGTACGTCGGTGACGGCTATGTCATCCACGCCTCGACCTTCGGCGTTCCGGTCAAGGTCGAGCCGCTCGACGAGGCCGGACCGTACAACTCTGCCCGCCGGTTCTAGTCCCACCGGTGACCTCACCGCGCGGGCGCGCCGGCCTCGTCTCGGCCGTGGTCGTTCTGGTCATCGCAGTTGCCACCGCGTGCGGCACGGTCGACGTGCCCGACGGGCCCGGCTCGTCCGCAGCGCCCGTGTCGTCGAGCCCCGCGGTCAACGTCTACGCGCGTGATCGTGCGGCGGGCGTGACGCGGTTGCTCGACGCGCTCACCGAAGCGGTGCGTTCCGGGGATGTGCGGGCGATCGGCACCCTCGTCGACACCGCTGCCACTCCGGCGTTCAAGGACAGATTCGTCACGGCCGCCGCGGGTTTCGCGCCCAGCCGGTTCACGCCGCGGAACGGTCGCAGCGGCACCCTGCGGTTCGCACGGTTCGGTTATCAGCTTGCGCCCACCGAAGAGGCGGAGGTGCTCGTACCCGGTGAGTTGCAGGAGCTCCTCGATGCCGGGGGGAGTTCGGACTCGTGGGTCGCTCCGGTGGAGTTGCGCTATGCGCTCGGCGGTGAGGGGGTCCCGGGAGTCGACGAGGACGAGGTGGTCGTCGGCACCCAGTTCGTGGTCGCCCGCTACGGCGAGGCCTGGCGCCTCGTCGGAGACGCCACGGCCCTGGGAGGAGACCCCGCACCCACTCAGATCTGGGAGCTGCCCGGACTCCAGGTGGCCGACACCGCGACCGCAGGCGGCACGTCGGTGGTCGCCTCGTATCCCCGAACGTCTTCGACGGTGGCGACGCTGCAGCGGGAGCTGCCCGGGGCGGTGGATGCCGTCAGTGACTTCTGGGGCGACGACTGGGATCGCCGCGCCGTCGTGGTCGCCACGGCGACCGACGACGAGTTCGCCGCCCTCGTACCCGAGGGTCGAGCGGCGACCGGGACCGCGGCGGCCGCGACCGTGTTCAGCAGCCTCGACCTGGTCCAGCGCACCGCGACCGGACAGCGCATCATCCTGACCCCGGCGGCCCGGGAACTCGCCGCACCGACGCTCGCGGTGGTTCTCCGGCACGAGTTGACCCATGTCGCGGCCCGCGTTCACACCGCGCTCGACGCGCCGCTCTGGATCACCGAGGGCGTGGCCGAATACGTCGGGCGCAGAGGGACTCACACGAGGATCGCGGATGCCGCACCCGACCTGATCGCGTCCGTGCGTGCCGGTCGAGTTCCGACCGGGCCACCCGCCGACACCGACTTCGCGATGGACGGTCAGACTTCACAGGTGGCTTATCAGAGTGCGTGGTCGCTGGCCGCCTACGTCGCCGATCGATTCGACGAGGCGCGGCTGAAGAAGATGTACATGGGGGTCGCGGCGTCCGCCCTGCCCGCGGCGCAGGACGCGGCGATCGCCTCGAGTGTCGGGCTGACGCGTGCGGAACTGGTCGCGGGATGGCAGCGGTGGCTCGAAGTGCAGGCCCGTTGATGTCTCGAACGTTGTTGCTCACCAACGACTTTCCGCCCCGTCCGGGCGGGATCCAGTCCTACCTGCAGAATCTGGTGGACCTGCTGCCGCCGGAGGACGTGGTCGTCTACGCGCCGCGCTGGCGTGGTGACTCGCACGAGAAGTTCGACGCGGCCGCCCCGTATCGGGTGTACCGGCACCCGACGACGCTCATGCTCCCCACCCCGTTCGTGGCGCGGCGTGCCGCGGAGATCGTGCGCCGCGAACAGATCTCGACGGTGTGGTTCGGCGCGGCCGCGCCGCTGGCCGTGCTGGCGCCGGCGATGCGTCGCGCGGGCGCCCAGCGGATCATCGCCAGCACGCACGGTCACGAGGTCGGGTGGTCGATGCTGCCGGGCGCGCGGCAGGTGCTCGGGCACATCGGCCGCCACACCGATGTGATCACCTTCGTCAGCCGATACACCCGCGGCCGGTTCGCGTCGGCCTTCGGCGCCCGCGCGGCCCTGGAACACCTGCCCCCCGGCGTCGACACCGAGCGGTTCGCCCCGGATCCGGTGCTGCGACAGCGGTTTCGCGAACGTCTCGACCTCGGGGAACGTCCGACGATCCTCTGCCTGTCGCGGCTGGTGCCCCGCAAGGGCCAGGATGTGTTGATCCGCGCCCTGCCGCTGATCCGACGCACCATCCCCGACGCGACGCTGGTCATCGTCGGCGGTGGTCCCTACGGGAAGACCCTGCGCGACCTCGCGGCCGACACGGGCGTGGCCGACCATGTGATCTTCACCGGCTCGGTGCCCGCCGACGACCTCGCGGCGTACCACAACATCGCGGACGTCTTCGCGATGCCGTCCCGGACGAGGGGACGCGGGCTGGACGTCGAAGGCCTGGGGATCGTCTACCTGGAGGCATCGGCGTCGGGCGTGCCCGTGGTCGCCGGGTTGTCCGGTGGGGCGCCGGAGACCATCGAGGAAGGGGTCACCGGCACGGCCGTCGACGGGACCGATGTCGACGCGGTCGCCCTGGCGATCCTGGCGATCCTCGGTGATCGCGCGGCCGCGGCCGAGATGGGCCGGGCCGGACGGCGTTACGTCGTCGAGAACTGGCAGTGGAGCCAGATGGCGGCCCGCCTGCGCCAGTTGCTCTGAGGAGCAACCGGCGCAGGCGGGGAGCTCACCGCTGGTAGATCGCCTCGATGTCGCCGGCGAACTTCTCCACGACGACGTTGCGCTTGACCTTGAGGGTCGGCGTCATCTCGCCGGTCTCCTCGGTGAAGTCGGTCGGCAGGATGCGGAACTTCTTGATGGCCTCTGAATGCGACACCGTCTTGTTGGCGAGGTCGACGGCCGACTGGACCTCGGCGCGCAGGTCGGCGTCGTCGGCGAGGTCGGCGACCGTCGCGGACGCGGGCTTGCCGGTGCGCTCCTTCCACGCCGGGAACGCTTCCGGATCGATCGTGATCAGGGCTGCCACAAACGGTTTCGCGTCACCGACGACGGTGGCCTGCGAGATCAGGGCGTTGGCGCGGATGACGTCCTCGAGTCCGGCGGGGGAGACGTTCTTGCCGCCCGCGGTCACGATCAGTTCCTTCTTGCGGCCGGTGATGGTGATGAAGCCGTCGGCGTCGACGGTGCCGAGGTCGCCGGTATGGAACCAGCCGTCGACGACCGCGGATGCGGTCGCCTCGGGGTTCTGCCAGTACTCGGTGAAGACGACCCCGCCGCGCAACAGCACCTCACCATCGTCACCGATCCGAACGGCATTGCCCGACAACGGTTTTCCGACACTGCCGATCTTCGACGCCGACGGCGTGTTCACGCTGAACGCGGCCGTGGTCTCGGTCAGGCCGTAGCCCTCGTACACCGGCACGCCGACGCCGGAGAAGAAGTGGCCCAGTCGGGCGCCGAGCGGCGCGCCACCGGAGATCGCCATCTGGCACTCGCCGCCGAGGGCGGCCCGGAGCTTCTTGTAGACGAGCGCGTCGAAGACGCCGTGCTTGACCTTCAGTGCGAGTCCGACCTGCCCCTTCTCCTTCGCCTCTGAGTACGCGATCGCGGTCTCGGACGCGGCGTCGAAGATCTTGCCCTTGCCGCCGTCGTGGGCCTTCTGGCGGGCGGTGTTGTAGACCTTCTCGAACACGCGCGGCACGGACAGGATGAGCGACGGTTTGAAGACGGCGAATTCGTCGACGAGGTTCGGGATGTCGCTCGTGTGCCCGACTTCGGCGCCGGCCTCGATCGCGACGAGCGTGATGGCGCGCGCGAGGACGTGGGCGAGGGGCAGGAACATGAGCAGACGCTTCTCGTCGCGGGCGATGACCTGATCGAGGATGTCGCCGGCGAGGACCGCCCGCACCTCCGACAGCATGTTGGCGTGGGTGAGTTCGCAGCCCTTGGGGCGTCCGGTGGTCCCCGAGGTGTAGATCAGCGTCGCCGGGTCGGCGGCCTTGACGGTGGCCCGGCGGGCCGCGACCTCGTCGTCGTGGACGTCGGCACCGGCGGCGACGAGCTCGCCGACGGCACCCGGCCCGTCGGTGCGGTCGATCTGGAAGACGGTCACCGGCGTGGTCAGGGAGTCGATGGACTCGAACTCGGCGCGATGTCCGTCGTCCTCCAGGACGATCGCGACCGCACCGGAATCCTGCATGATCCATTCGATCTGGCCGGCGGAGGAGGAATCGTAGATGGGCACGGTGATCGCGCCCGCGGACCAGATCGCGAAGTCGAAGAGATTCCACTCGAGGCGGGTGCGCGACAGCAGCGCCACCCGGTCCCCGGGGTTGACCCCGGAGGCGATCAGGCCCTTGGCGATGGCGGAGATGCGGGAGGCGGCCTCGGCGGCGGTGACCGGCTCCCACCGGTCGCCCTGCTTGTGGCGGAACACGATGTGCTGCGGTGATCGGTGCGCCAGGCCGAAGATGATGTTCGTGCAGTTCTCGTCGTCGCCGATCGAGAACTTCGCGGGCACGCTGTACTCGCCCATCGTGGTTACCCTCCAGTAGACATCAGTCACCGAATCGTATCCCCGACACGGAATCGGACTCATCGCGACGTCGGTTTCGGGTGCACTACCCTGCGCCGACACGAGTATGTGAAGCTAGTGGGCGTGACGAGCATCCAGGTGGCCGACGAGGTCTTCGTCGCCGCGGCGCCGCCGTCGGCGACCGCCGTGATCGGCGACCCCGCCAACTGGCGCCGGTGGTGGCCGGACCTGCGTCTGGCGGTCACCGAGGACCGGGGCGAGCAGGGCGTGCGCTGGCAGGTCGCGGGTCCGGTGTCGGGGACGATGGAGATCTGGAACGAGGCGGTCCTCGACGGCTTCGTGCTCCACTACTTCCTCCACGCCGAACCCACCGGTCCGCTGCCCGACGACCCCCGCACCCGCGCCGACGTGCTGGCCGAGGAGAACAAGCTGCGCCGCGTGACGGGCAAAGAGGTCTCCTTCGAGGTCAAACGACTGCTGGAGAAGGGCCGTGTCGTCGGTGGTCCCGCCGCCGGTCTCGAGTCGGCCGGGATGCGGTGATGGCCGACCACACCGAACGCGACATCGTCATCGGCGCCGACGCCGACGCCATCCTCGCCGTCATCGCCGACTTCGAGCACTACCCGGAGTGGGTGACCGCCGCCCGCGAGGTCGAGGTGCTGCGCACCGATGAAGCCGGCCGCGCCCTCGAGGTCCGGTTCGTGCTCGACGCCGGCGTCCTCCAGGACACGTATGTGCTTGCCTACGAATGGGATCGGAACGCCCCCGCGGTGTCGTGGCGCCTGGTGTCGAGCGATCTGCAGAAGGATCAGCGCGGACGATACGTGCTGACCCAACAGGTCCCGGGATCGACGAAGGTGACCTACGAACTCATGGTCGACCTGCAGGTGCCCATGATCGGGCAGCTGAAGCGGCGAGCCGAGAAGGCGATCACCGATGCCGCGCTGAACGACCTCAAGAAGAGGGTCGAAGGCTGATCGATCTCACACCCATCCACATCGTGCTCGGGCCGGGGGGTTCCGGTGTCTCCGCGGTCGCGGCCGCCGGCGCGACCCAGCGTCCCGGCACCTCCCGGGCGGCCAAGGCCGTGCCCCGGTCGGGCCTGTCGGCAGCCGAATCCGACACGCTCCTCATCACCGTCGACCGCTGGTCGCCGGTTCCCGACTGGGCACGGGTGTACCGCCGGCCCGGCGAGCCCGTCGCGGTGTCCAAATACCTGCACCTGTTGACCCTGGACCGACTGGACCTCACCGAACGCACATGGTCGGCGTTCGTCGAGGTGCTCGAGCACACCGTGAGCCGCAGCAAGACGGCCCTGCCCGGCGTCGGCACCCTGGCCGGGATCGACGCCGCCGAGCTCACCTCGTTGCCTGGGATCGACGACTTCCTGCTCCTGCGCCGTATCCGGGACGAGGCGATCAGCGGCCGGTGGCAGCGGATCGTCGTCGACTGTTCCGGGTGTGGTGACCCACTCCAGTTCCTCCGTGGCGGAGCAGTTCTCAGCCAGGCCCTCAACCGGTTCTGGCCGCGTCACCGACGCCTCGCGATGGCTTCCGAGCGTCCGATGGTCGCGCAACTGACGGCCGCGGTCGACGCCATCGACCGGGACTGCCTCGACATCGCCGAACTGTTCGCCGATCCGCATGCGGTGGCGGTGCACCTCGTTCTCGCCGCCGACGACCGGAGCCGACGACTCACCGGCCACCATCTCGCCGCCGCCGACCTCATGGGCCTGCCGCTGGCCTCGGTCCAGGTCAACGCGGGCGTCGGCGCCGAACCGGCGGCCGAGGTCGCGGACATGGTGCGGGCCGAACTCGCCGGTTCCGCCGGTTCGCGTTCCGTCGTCGTCGAGGTGGTCGAGAAATCGCCTGGTGCGATTGATCGCATGGCGCGGCTCCGCAAGCTCTCGGTCTCGTTGCCGGCACCGCACGGCGTCCCCCGGGGTTCGGCGGCGGCCGAGGTCGAGGCGGGCCAGGGGCGCGTGAGCGGAAAGCCGGCTGGTCCGGTGTACCGGTTGTCGTGGCCGCAGCGCCTACCGGATCCGGATTCGCTGGCTCTCGGGCGCAGCGGAGACGACCTCCTGGTGACGATTGCGGGGTTCCGCCATCCAGTGCGGCTGCCGTCGGTGCTACGACGTTGCACGGTCGTCGACGCCGACTGGGACGGCACGACCCTGGGCATCGGCTTCGTCCCCGATCCGGCGGTGTGGCCCCGGCCGCAGAACTGAGCCGGTTCCTCGGCCCGGTACGTCGACGCCGCCCAGTTCCCGACGGCCAGGTGGGACGGCGATGGTGGAATGATTCCGCCCGGGCGGGGTACGTTCGCCAGACCGCACTGTTCGAGACGGCAGGGTACGGTGCCGATGACCCCGACGACAGACACGCGGGTGGGTGTTCGCGCGGGGCCGGGAAAGGGGAAAGTTGGCGATGGGCACGGACGACGAGACGTTCCGGCAGGCCGGTGACGGGTCCGCGGACGGGCGTCGCGACGGACCCGCCGATCCGGTGCGCGACCTGCTGCTCGGACTGGCCGCCCAGATCGACCACCTGGCCGCGCTCTTCGCGCCGGCTCCGCAGTCGGCCACCGCCGGTGGTGCGGATGCAACGGGGACGCGCCCCGGTTTCGCCGCTTTCGCCGACGGTGGTCCGCTCGGGCATGCGCTCTCCGGGGCGTCGGGGGAGATCACCTCGTTGCTCGCCGAGATCGGCGATCTGGTCGCCCGGCTGATCGCGGCGGTCATCGCCGTACTCGAGGCCATCGCCGAGGCGCTGCGTTCGTCGCCGACCTCATCGGCGACACCACGCCAGTACGAACCGATTGCAGTGCGACTCAACGGACCGGCCGCCGGGCGCGAGGCCGGCACACCGCGACGCGGTGATGCCTCACGGCGGGCCACGCCGCCCCCCGGACCCGGCCCCGGGCAGGAGAACTGATGGGCGACCTGACGATCGGCATCGACATCGGCGGCACCAGCGTGCGCGCCTCGGTGGTCGACGACCGGGGGACGATGCTCGACACCCTCCGCGCGCAGACCCCGCCGACCGCGGCCGCGCTCGAACACTGTCTGGACCGGTTGGTCGGCGAACTGACCTCGCGCTGGGACGCGAAGGCCGTCGGGCTCGCGATCGCCGGCTTCCTGACCACCGACCGCAGCATCGTCCGGTTCGCGCCGCATCTGCCCTGGCGCGAGGCGCCGGTCGCCGAGGAGATGACCCGCCGCGTCGGGATCCCGGTCTTCGCCGAACACGACGCCAACGCCGCCGCGGTGGCCGAATGGCGGTTCGGCGCGGCCGCCCGTGGACACAACACCGTCGTCCTGGCGATCGGGACCGGGATCGGCGCCGGGTTCGTGATCGACGGGGAGATCTATCGCGGAAGTTACGGTGTCGCACCGGAACTCGGACATCTGACGATCGTCCCCGACGGGCGCGCCTGTGCCTGTGGCAAACGCGGCTGTTGGGAGCGGTATTGCAGCGGCACCGCACTCGTGGACACCGTGGTCGAGTTGCTCGCCGACGGCGACTGGGGGCGCAGCCAACTCGCCGCCGATGTCGCCGCGGACCCCGGGTCGCTGACCGGCCGTCGGGTCGCCCGGGCGGCCGCCGACGGGGACGCCGTCGCGCTGGCCGCGTTCGCGCGGTTCGCGACGTCGCTCGGCCAGGGGCTCGCGATGATCGCCGACATCTTCGACCCCGACCTCATCGTGCTGGCCGGCGGCGTCGGCGCGGCGTCGGGGCTGTTCCTCGACGAGGCCCGGGAGCACTACGCCCGCCAGGTCACCGGTGCCGGACATCGTCAGCTCGCGCGTATCCGCGGTACCCAGCTCGGCGAGACCGCCGGCGTCGTGGGCGCGGCCGAGGTTGCGCGACAGGCGATCCGGACGGCCGCACGCCCTCTGGCCGACCCGCACCCCGAGACACGGCCGGTCTCCGGGCTCTGAGTGCTCCCGGCGAGACCCCGAGCGGTCCCGGCCGGACGGTAGAGTGCGACGCGGGTAAGGTCTTGGCGTCGGGACACTCCTCGGTTCCGCGGTCTCCGCGGCGCGGTTGTCCGGCGGTGGTCATCGGGTCGGTGTGCGCGGCGAGGAGATTCTCATGTGGTACTGGGCGTTCAAGTACATCTTTCTCGGTCCGATCCTGCGGGTCCTCGGCCGGCCGACGATCGAAGGACACGAGAACATCCCGACCGACGGCCCGGCGATCCTGGCGAGCAATCACCTCGCGGTGATGGACAGCTTCTTCCTGCCGCTGATGGTGGATCGCCGCATCTACTTCCTCGCCAAGAGCGAGTACTTCACCGGTACGGGGCTCAAGGGTGGCTTCCAGCGCTGGTTCTTCACCGCGGTCGGTCAGATCCCCATCGATCGGTCGGGGGCCGAGGCCGCCGAGGGTGCGCTCACCGCGGCACGCCGCCAGCTCGACAAGGGCAAGCTGATGGGGATGTACCCCGAGGGCACCCGATCGCCCGACGGACGCCTCTACAAGGGAAAGACCGGTCTCGCCCGGCTGGCCATGGACACCGGGGTGCCGGTCATCCCCGTCGCGATGATCGACACTCACAAGTTCAACCCGCCGGGCAGTATCCTGCCGCGACCCACTCGGGTGTCGGTGCGCATCGGCAAGCCCTTGGACTTCTCGCGCTACGAGGGCATGGAGGGCAACCGCTACATCGAACGCGCAGTCACCGACGAGATCATGTACGAGCTGATGCAGCTCTCGGGTCAGCAGTACGTCGACGTCTACGCCGCGAGCCTGAAGAACCAGGCCCCGCCGGTCGAGCCCCCGGCGGCCGACGCCGCCGCTTGAGGAAGTCTCTGACCTCCCTCTGCTCCTTGAGCTGAGGTGCGAGCGATGCCCTCCCTCTGCTCCCTGAGGAGCGAGCTTGCGAGCGTCACGAAGGGTCCTGGTGAGATGCGGGGCAAACCCTTCGTGACGCGCCCTCCGCAAGCTCCGGGCGCTCCTCAGGGAGCGGTGGTTGGTTGCGCCCTCCGCAAGCTCCGGGCGCTCCTCAGCCTGAATCTTTCACGGGTGGGTAGGGTTTCGCCGATCGGTTGTCGGTGTCGCCTTTTGATGGTTGGTGCTGGTGTGTGGGCAGGGTGGATCGCCAGCGTTGGGTTCGCTGGTTGTTCGGGTTCTGAGGTGGGGTGGGCGGCGGTGACCGGGCGCGGGTGACCGAGGGGCTGGTTAGGCGGTGAGGCGTTGCCAGCCGTGGCGTATGTGGTGGTTGTAGGGCCAGTCAGTGGGTAGTCGCAGGGTGGTGGTGCGGGC